>JASHOC010000169.1 GCA_030041305.1 Acidobacteriaceae bacterium | reverse complement strand
AAGCCGGTTTGCGTATGACGATGCAATTTGAATGCGTTCCATACGGCAGATTCTGTACAGGCTGCCGGGGAACGATCCTCAATCACGAACTCACTGCGGATAATGCCTTATCAGGGCAACCCGGTGCAGGGCGCCTATCGATCTCGCACGGAGCATTCAGCCGGTGGCAGACCAGCTCGGCCTTCCGCATATCACGTGGCGTCTCCTGCGGCACTGGGGAGCGACACCGATGGTGGAGGAGCGGGTTCCAATCAAGGCAGCGCAGGAACGCCTCGGTCACTCCCGGCCCGACATTCTTCTTAAGTTCTACGCTCATGTGCTCGACGCGTCGGCGGACGCGGCGGCCGAATCGTTGAGCGGTCAGTTGAGTGGCGGGATGAGGGCGGTTGAGGCTGCGCAAAATGCTGCCGTATAAGCGGTTGATTGCTTATCGGCAGCTAAACGGCAGCTAGAGGATTGCGGCCTCTAGTGTAAGTTGTTGAGAGTATTGGAGGCGCGGGCCGGGATCGAACCGGCGCATAAAGGTTTTGCAGACCTCGGCCCGTCCTTTAAGTCGTTATGATAACAGGGCACTTCCGCTGGGCGAAGTCCCCCAAAACGGCTTTTTTAGCACCCATTTTTCGCTTATTGGCAGCTTAACGGCAGCTAGAATTCCGGCCTCCAACTCGGCCCATTTCACCGCCGTGTGCCGCATCTCTCCTCCTGCGGTTACCGTCGCTGGATCCGAACTCAGGGCCAGCTGACCCGAGGATCATGAAACTCTTCGAATTCTCTGTCAAATCTCGAAAAAAGATTCTGGCCTTCGAGCCTCATTGTAGGCATCACTCCTGGTAATCCCGACCGCAATCGGCGAGCCCGTTCTTCGCCTGCGCCTTGGTAGTTTCCGCATTCAGCGTTCAACCGGACTGAAACCTCCTCAGACACCCTATCAGCATGAAGTGACTTGTCCGTTACGGCGTCAACTGTGCGTAGCACTTACCTAAAAAGCGAAACAGGTGTGACCTAAATCACTTCCAGCCTCACCCTGGCGAAATATCGTAACGGCTCTCCCCGTGCTTCCTGGAGGTACGGACCCGGATACTGCGAAGTCAATCATCGGTATGGCCTAGTCTAGGCCCATTTACTCGAAAGGTAGACTTGTGTCAGCAATCGATTTGCACCGTCTCAGAATGGTGATACAGCAGATTGGGATCGAACCTGCCTACCGTCTCACGGTTTACGGCGATAAGGAGAAAACGAGACATGCTGACTTCAGTAGCGCACCGGCCCTTTTGACGGCGCTGCTTACCGCGTTGCCCGATTTCGATACGTCTGGTCTTTCCCTTGATCCGATGAATACAGGCCAAGGTTCCATTGTCTTCACTGGGGCGATTGACCTGAACGATAGGCAACTCGGGCTTCTTGGACTGGTCTGACTTCGCGGTAGATCATCGAGGGCGATCTGCAAGGTACGGACGCACCCTTCACTGGCAAACCGCCCATAGCTTCAAAACCTGGCCAGATTAGATTTTCATGTTGAGCATGTCGTGAGCGATCTCCGGGCCAACTCCACTAAAGCTGGCGCCGATTTCCCGTGCACGATCGAGGGCCACCTGTACGTTCGGCAGAATGTTTTGTCGTCCGACTTCGTCAATAAAGTCGGCCTTGGCTAACAACTCCGCAGGCTGGTCCCTTGCCCCGCACAGCAGCAGCGTTCGCCCCGTTTTCCGCAGCCGTTCGGCGAACACCTCCAGCGCGTGCACACCTGTCGCATCGAGAGCAGTCATGTTCCGCAATCTCAGGATCACAATTGTCGGAAATGCGCCCAGGCTCTCCGTTGCCTCCTCCAGTTTCTGGGTCGTTCCGAAAAGAAATGGCCCATGAATCCGGAGGATCGCGACATTGGGCGGTATCTCCTTGTCCTGAAGAATATGAGCCTTGCCGTCTTCCAGGTACTCCTGCGTGACCGGTGCAACGGTCGTTGTCTCCGCGACGCGCAAGATGTAGAGCAGAGCCGCGAGCGCCATTCCCACACCCACCGCCACCGTGAGGTCTGCGACCACGGTTAAGGTGAATGTCACAGCCCAGACGGCGATATCGGCTTTCGCGAGGCGCAACACTCCTCCGATCTCACGCCACTCGCCCATATTCCAGGCCACGACAAACAAAACCGCCGCCAATGTCGCCAGCGGGATAAACCTTGCCAGGGGAGCCGCTGCCAAAAGAATCCCGAGCAATGTCAGCGCGTGCACGATGCCCGAGACCGGCGTTTGCGCTCCGGAACGAATGTTTGTGGCCGTTCGCGCGATGGCTCCGGTCGCCGGAATGCCTCCAAACAGCGGTGAAGCGATGTTGGCTATACCCTGCGCGACCAGCTCGACATTGGAGTTGTGCCGGTCTCCGGCCATGCTGTCAGCTACTACTGCGGACAACAAACTCTCGATCGCTCCCAGCAGCGCCACGGTAAATGCCGAAGGCAGCAGCGGCTCAATGTGCTCAGCGCGTAGATGTGGAAGCGCGAAGGGCGGGAAACCCTGGGGAATTCCGCCGAACTTGGTGCCGATCGTCTCCACGTGGAAATGAAGCAGAGTGGCCGCCATGGTGCAACTCAACACCGCAAGAATCGAACCCGGAATACGTTTGTTGACACGAGGCCACAGGAGAATGATGGCTAGAGTAGCCGCCGCAATCGCCACCGTGTGCCATTCCACCGTCTCAATGTTCTCGATCAGCAATTTCATGCGCGGCAGAAAGCCGCTGGGCACAGTTCCCGTTCTCAAACCCAGGAAATCCTTGATCTGTGTGGACGCGATCAGGAGGGCGATCCCATTCGTGAAGCCTATGATCACCGGCCGAGGAATGAACTTGACCGCCGATCCCAAACCGGAAATACCCATAATCACCAGCAGGCCGCCAGCCATCAGTGTTACCAACGACAAGCCCTCGAACCCGAATCGCGCGACGATTCCTGCAACGATGACAACGAAGGCGCCGGTGGGACCGCCGATCTGCACGCGCGAGCCACCAAGAGCCGAAATCAAAAACCCGGCAACGACTGCAGTGTAGAGCCCTGCTTGAGGAGTGACACCTGAGGCAATACCAAATGCCATCGCCAGCGGCAAAGCGACCAGCCCCACCGTGATGCCCGAGGCCAGGTCATGCGTGAATTGCCGAATTGAATAGCTGCGAAGCGATGTAACAGAGCGGGGAAGCCACTGTTCAGGAAGAACCACTAATGGCGCACCTCTTCTTTTTCCATCTCCTCAAGCATCGCCATCGACTCGCCAACCTGTTTCTGGAAGTAGCGACGCATCAGGTCAAGCATCTTCCAGATCAAGGGATCCCGTACCGAATAAAAGACCTGGTTGCCGGCTTTTCGCGTCACCACGATTTGTCGCGCTCGAAGAACCGCGAGGTGTTGAGAGAGATTTGCCTGCTCCAACTCCAATTGCTCAACAAAATCGCTTACCGGCAATTCACCTTCTCGCAGCAGATCGATGATCGCAATGCGCGTCGGATGAGACAGGGCTTGGAAAATCTCAGCTTTGAATTGACGCAATGAGTCGGGCATGAAGTTTATTATATTCGAAAATTCGCATAGTGTTAAATATCGATGGACACTCTTTCCTTCGTCGATGAGTTCGTTGGCCATAATGCATTCATTGACTGGCAGGCTCTCGATTCAGAACTCGATGCGGCCCTGGAATGCAATCATGCGCGGCGAGCTGTCGCCCCCAAGCCCTACGCCGAGCAGTCCGGTAGGAGGCGTTGTTACGCTTTCGAGCGTTCCGAATCTTGCCGGAACCGAGCCGGGTACGCCGGCCTCGGCCGTTTCAGGCAGCGCAAAGTTCGGATGATTGAAGGCGTTGAATAACTGCCCGTCGAGACGGAACGTAACCCCTTCTTTCAGCGGAATACTCTTGGTGATGTAGATGTCCGAATCGGTGAAGTGCGGCCCGCGCACCGAGTTGCGGCCCGAGTTGCCGAACTGGCAGATCGCCGGGCTATCGTTCTCGACGCCGAGGACGCCGGTATAGCACGCGCCGGTGGTGGGATCGACCACCGAAACGAACGCGTCGGGATTGAGCCACTGCCTGGTGCCGCTGACGGTAACGCCGGGATAAGGCGTCTTGCGATAGAGGGGCACGCCGGGCACCCGGTTGGCATAGTTCGGCACGGCGAACTGGATGGTCTGCGCTGGGTTATAAGCGTGAAACAGACCTTTGCCGTTCGCGGTATAGGGCTGGCTGAGCACGCTGAAGGGCAAGCCCGAATGCAGGAACGCCGTTTCCGAGAAGGACCACCCGCCGAAGGCCCGGCACAGCAGGGCATGGCTGGAGTGGAATGGCACGTCGTAGATTCCGTACGCCGAGATGTTATGCCGCACATCGTAGTCGCAACTGGCGTACTGCCGGTTTAACTCTCCCGGTAGCGGCGATTCCAGCCCCTGTGTGGAGAAGGCGAGCAAGCCGCCGTTCGATACTTCGTCCAGGCAGTGGCTGAACGCGTAATTGCCGCGCAGGGTCAGGTTGTTCCAGCGCTGCGTGTAGGCCGTCTGTAACCCGTTGTAGATGCTGCTGGCGCCCGTCTGGAACTCGGTGACGTTCGCAAACCGCTGGTCGAGCGGCTTCTGCCAGGGGTACGGCGCAAAGCATCCGGGGCAGACGTTCTGGTAGCCGTTGAGTTGCACCTGGTAGGGTTCGTGCAGGCCGCGGGTGCCCACGTAGTCGGCGCGCAGGCTGCCGCGCGAACCGATCTGCTGCTCGACGCCAAGTTCGTATTGATAGTAGTACGGCGTCTTGAGCGTTCCAGTGGGGAAGGTGTCCAGGCTGACGGCCAGTGGACAGGTGGCAACTCCCGGGGGGATGCCCGCACAGGGCGCGCCACCGGCATGGAAGAGCGTCTGAAAGGATTGGTTGGCGCTGGCGGCGGCGTCAATCGCACTGTTGGAAACCCCAGGTGCAATTCCCAGACCGCCTACCTGCCCGGCCAGACCGCCGGTGAAGCTGGGATCGTTGGGTGCGTTCATGGCGCCGAGGTCGGCGACCTGCGCCGGAATAATGTCATTGAAGACGCCAAAGCCGCCGTGGACATCCATTTCGCGGGAGAACTGGTAAGCGAAGGAGACGCGCGGCTGGTAGATGAACAAGGGCGTCGCCGTAAACAGGTTGCGCGTATTGCCGACGACGACCTGATCGAGCGGCTGGTTTACGTCGTGCGAGGCGTCGAGGAACGAGCCGGCCATGCGCGAGAACAGGCCCTGTGGGCTGTGTTCGTTGGTGTTCCATGAGACCCGCATTCCATACGTGAAGGTTGCCTTCGCCACCGGCTTCCAGGTGTCCATGGCGTAGTATTCCAGGTTGCCGAGGGTCACCCGCTCTTTCAGCGAAACCGGGAAACTTTCCTGGGCGGTATAAGCGGCGCCGTAGGTGAACTCCGCGAGGTCATTGAAGGTCACGGTTGGCACGGTGCCTTCGCCTAGGTCGTAGTCGCTGATGTCGAGGCGGCGTGTGTTAATGCCCAACTTCCAGGTGTGCTTCCCGCGTGTCCACGTGAGGTTGTCGTTGATCTGCCACTGCGTGACCTTGCGCCCCTGCGGGAAGGTATCGTTCAGGCCGCCGATGGTCGTAAAGGGCACGCTGTCGCTCCCCGGCGTCAGCATGATGGGAAACGTCTCGAGCGACTGCGTGTAGTTGTTCGGCTCGAAGATGCTCGAGTACCAGCTTGCGCCGGGGTTGAGCTGGTTGACCAGCGACGGGCTGAAGATGTGGGTGTAGCCCACGACCAAAGTGCGCTGCGGCTGCGGCGAGTAAGCGTCAAAAATGGGATTGATCGGGTCCGTCCATTCCGCCTGCAACCCCGTGTCCTGCTGAAAGCGGTACCACACGCTGTCTTTGCTGTTGATGGTCTGATCGATCTTCACCACAATCAGGTTCTCGCTGTCGCTGTTGGTCATGGACCGCTGCAGCTGGGACGCGCAGCCGTTGCCACCGGTGCCCAACGGGCATCCAACAATCGCTACCGGCGACCCACCCGGCGCTGGCAGGAGTGAAAACATCTTCTTATAGAAGGGAATCTCCGCCGGCTCGGCGGGAAGGCTGGTTCCGGTGACGGGATCGGTTCCGCCCACCGCCAACTGACCGAGGACATACTGCTGATAGGCGGGCGCCGGTAAGGTTACGGAATCGACAACCGGCAGCGCGATGCGATACCCCTCGTAGTGGCCGAAGAAGAACAGCTTGTTTTTGCGGATGGGCCCGCCCACGCTTACACCGAACTCGTTCACGTTCGAGCGCGGCTTTGGAGTGATGTTCCCCGGTGTGTCGTTGGCGTGAAGGAAATAGTCTTCGGCGTTGAACAGCGAGCCGTTCCAGAGCTCATAGAGATCGCCGTGAAACGCATTCGTGCCCGACTTGGTGAAATAGTTGACCTGGGCCACGGCGTAACGGCCCTCATCAACGGCGAAGGAATTGGTGTTGACCGTTGCTTCCTGAACAGCATTGAGGCCGATGACCAGATTTGTGGAGAGACCGATGTTGAGCCCCAGCCAGGGATCATTCGAGTCGTAGCCGTCGAGGATGTAACCGTTGGAGGTTGCCGGCAAGCCGTTGAACTCCACGTTGCCGTAGCCGCCGGGAGCTTTGGCGTCGCTCGAAGAGCCGGCGGTGTTCATCAGTGCGCCCTGCGCGAACTGCGCGACGAGCGTCAGGTCCTGGCCGGCATTGGGAAGGTTCTTGATCGTCTGTGCTTCGATTGTCGTCGTCGTGTTCGGATTGTCCAAACTAAGAAGGCCCTGCTGTGCGGTGACTTCAACGGTCTGGTTGCTCGATTGAAGATGGAGCTGGAAATTCAGCGAAACGGTTCGGCCAACGCCGACCGCTGTGGGTTCGGATTTTGAAACGGCGAAGCCATTGGCCTCAACCCTCACCTCGTAAGTGCCGGGATTGATCTGAGAAAAGAGAAAATGCCCCATGGCGTCGGTTTCGCTGACACGAGTCGCCTTGGTGTTTGTGTCTGTCATCGTGACTGTTGCGTGGGGTATCGCCGCTCCATTCGGGTCCGTGACTTCTCCACTCAATGCACTGCTTATGCCACTTTGCGCCCATGAAACAATCGAGTTAACCACGGTTAACGTAAGAAAAAGTATGAGGCTCGGCAGGACTCGGGTTCGCATTTGAATCTGTTCTCCGGGAGCGAAATGAGTACCCGCGGCTGCGCATCGGCGCGCAGCCGCTCAGTGGAAAAGGGGAAGGAAACGAGGGAGGCTCAATATTTAGGCCCGCCTAAGTATTTAGGCTAGCCTAAGATAATTGGAGAGTCAAATCTCGGAAACGAGACCAATGATGGCTTCCAATCGCCAGGTCAATAGCAACACGGAGTCGGTGGACAACTACCTGAAGGCGATTCTTGCCTTGAGCGGACCGGAAGAGCAGAGTGTTTCGAGCACTGCCCTCGCTCGGCGCCTTGGAGTCGCACCGGCATCCGTCACCAACATGCTGCAAAAGCTCGCCTCGGCCCGGCCGCCAAACGTGGAATATGAAAAGCATCGCGGAGTTCGACTGTCTCCCGAGGGGAAACGCCGCGCGCTTGAAGTCCTCCGCCATCATCGACTGATCGAGACGTTTCTCTACGAGATCCTCGATTTCCCAATCGAGGAAGTACATGACGAGGCCGAGCGGCTTGAACACTTTATTTCGGAGCGATTCGAAGAGCGCATCGCCGCCAAGCTCGGGCACCCGAAGTTCGATCCCCACGGGCATTGCATCCCGGCAATGAATGGCCGGATGCCAAAGCAACGGTCAAAATCACTTGCGAATCTCGACGGGGACGGGGATTTCGTTGTGGAGAGTGTCTCGGACCGTGATTCCGCACTACTGAAACAACTCAAGGCTCACGGCATCGCACCGGGCTCTCGTTTACGCGTTACGAAATCGCCTCAGGAGGAATTCATTCTCAAGGCAACTCGTCAGCCCAAGTCTCTGCGCCTCGCTCTCTCTGTTGCCAGTGCGGTGAGAATCAGGTCATCGTGATTGAGACACATCTGCTTATGCGACCAATGAAGGTAGGGATCAGTCCGGAGAAACGGGCAAGCGTTTCGGCATATCCTGGCTCAGCCTCTGGCCTGATACTGGCGCGATGTCGACTCCAGAGCGGTAATCCAGTCGTCGACGAGTGCATTGACGATAATGTGTTCATCGAGACGCGGATAAGGCGCAAAAGGTCGGCCAGGCTCGGCCGAATTGCGTCGTGCGGACAGCAGGTGATTTGCGTTCAATGCCCTACTACAGGGAGAGTGATTTGGCATCGAGCCCCTCCGGTGGACTCTTCAAAGCCGATCTTTCCGCCTACTCGATCTATAATGACTTTCGCAATCGACAATCCGAGACCCGTACCGGAGTTCAAAAGGCGGGAATTTGCTGTATAGAAGCGCTCGAAGACGCGTTCGAGATCGGCAGCAGAGATGCCGGGACCTTGATCCTGCACTGTGAGCGTGAGCCCATCCTCCGTTTGGCCGTAGGAAATCGTCAAGACCGAATTGCTGGGTGAGAATTTCAAAGCATTGTGCAGCACGTTCATAATGGCTACGCGCAGCAGACTGCGTTCGCCATGAATGTGCTGTCTTACGACAGTTTCATTCTCTTCACGAACTGCAATTTGCTTTTCTTCGATCAACACGCCGAGAACAGTAAGGACTTCATGAACCAACTCCAGGACCGAGAAATTGCTCTGAGCTTCGCCCGGCTGTGTAGCCTCAGCCCTTGCGAGGAGTAGCAGTCCATTGATTGTTTCATTCAAACGCGCGACTTCCTCCAGAATGCCGGACAAGGCGTCTTTGTAAATCTCGATCGCCGAATTCTGTTCCAAAGTAACTTCACTGACGGTACGGATCGAGGCCAGTGGCGTACGGAGCTCGTGCGCGGCATCGGCAGTAAAGCGTCGCAAATGTTGGAATGCCTGCTCCAGTCGTTCCAGTAGATGATTAAAGGCCGCGCCCAATTGACCAAGCTCATCTTCTCGATTCTTGATTTCCAGTCGATCATGGAGGTTTGTCGCCGTTATACCCTCTGCGCGCTCAGCCATGTCCTTTACCGGACGCAATCCACGCGCTGCGATCATCTGGCCCGCGGCCCCTGCGACGAGCAATGCGAGCGGAGCAGCCACAAGGAGCAGGAGCAGGAACTGAAACATGCGCTCGCGAAGCGGGACCAGGCTATATCCGAGACGGATCACCATGGTTCTTCCCTGCA
>JASHOC010000168.1 GCA_030041305.1 Acidobacteriaceae bacterium | reverse complement strand
CCCCATCAGTCGCATCGCAGAGCTGCTGCCTTGGAACCTCGCCGACTCGCTCCAGTCCGTCTCCCAGGCCGCCTGAAACTCCCCAAGCACCGGCGCTTGAAGTGTCCACTTGAAAATACGTGGACACTTCGTTGCTCCCGCAAAAGTCTCTCACACGACTGCAATCCGTGCCAGATGGCAGCTTCGGACGCTTACGATTCATCTGGGTCAGAGCCTTGTGCATGTGTTGGATGTGTACGGCCGCGCTCTCTACCAGGCAGGCAAGATGTCGGCTTAGCGCGCGCAACGCGCAGATCGAGGCGTCAGGACGAAAGGAAGGCTTCAGCAGCCCCACGGAGTGCATCGGGCCGGGAATGGCGGTAAAAGTTACTTGGGCTTGCCGCCGAAGACTAGGAGGGTCTGAAATTGCGGCGGCTCGGGTTCCTTGTCCACGAGGGCGGTTTCGATGTTGCCGAAGCCAGCATTTTCGAGCATGGTTTCAATTTCGGCTTCCGAGAAGCCCAGCCATTCGTCGGCATAGAGATCACGGGCTTGTTCAAAGCGGTGCTTGACTAGGTCGAGGATGACTACGCGGCCGCCCGGGACGAGGATGCGCGAGGCTTCTTCGAGGGCACGGGCGGGATGTAGGGCGTGGTGCAGGGATTGCGAGAAGAAGACGAGATCGACTTCGGCACCGCCGATGGGAATCTCTTCCATGTCGCCAAGGCGGAATTCAACGTTCTTCACGCCGTGCCGGAGCGCCTGCTGCCGGCCTACATCGACCATGCGCGAGGAACTATCGACGGCGATTACCCTTCTGGCTCGTTCAGCGAGCAGCAGCGCGAAGGCGCCTTCGCCCGCGCCCAGGTCGGCAATGACAAGGGGCGGCATGAGAAGCAGTATGGCTTTGGCGAGGCTCTTCCAAGACTTGCCGGGCACGTAGTCGCGGCCAAGACGGCCCGCCACCGAGTCGAAGAAAGCGCGCATCTTATCCTTGCGCTTTTTGAGGACGCGGCGCATGGCGACCTGGTCGAGGGCCGCTTCGGGGATCTCAGCTTGGGCTTTATTCAGAATTTCATCCACGACGCCGCCCCGCACCGCGATGGAGTGGTAAAAACTGCTTTTGCCGGTACGTCGGCCCTCAACGAGCCCCGCGTGCTTGAGCTCCGAAAGGTGGGTGGAGATGGTGCTCTGGCCCATGGAGAGGATTTCCTGGAGTTCGGCCACGGAGAATTCCTCAGCTTTGAGGAGTAGGAGGATGCGGAGCCGGCTGGGGTCGGCGGCCACGCGCAGGATTTTCATAATCGAGGCCATTAAAAACTCAGAAAACAGGGTTGACGGCGAGAATCGTTTCTGTTACACATCAACATATCACGATTTGTCGATATGGAGATCACGCATGGCGAGTTCAACGCTGGAAATCGCGGATTTGGCATACAAGGTGGCCGACATGAGTCTGGCCGATTGGGGACGCAAGGAGATTACGATCGCCGAGCAGGAAATGCCTGGATTAATGGCGATCCGCAATAAATACGCCGCCGAGAAGCCGCTGGCCGGGGTCCGCGTGACCGGGTCGCTGCACATGACAATCCAGACGGCGGTGCTCATCGAGACACTGGCAAGCCTGGGCGCGGAGGTGCGCTGGGCAAGCTGTAACATTTTCTCGACGCAGGATCACGCCGCCGCAGCCATTGCCGCCGCGGGGGTGCCGGTGTTTGCGTGGAAGGGAGAAACGCTAGAGGACTACTGGGAGTGCACGTACCGGGCGCTGAGCCATAAGGGCGGGTTGGGGCCGCAGCTTGTGGTGGATGACGGCGGCGACGCGACGCTGCTTATCCACAAAGGGTATGAGCTGGAAGAGGGTGATCAGTGGGTGGACAGCCCCAGCGACAACCACGAGGAACACGTGATCAAGAACCTTCTGAAGCGGATCTATGCCGAACACCCGCAACATTGGCACAAAGTGGTAAAGGATTGGCGGGGAGTTTCAGAAGAAACGACGACGGGCGTACATCGGCTCTACAAGATGATGGAGCAAGGTAAGCTGCTGGTTCCGGCGATCAATGTAAACGATTCGGTGACCAAGAGCAAGTTCGACAACCTCTACGGCTGCAGGGAGTCGCTGGCCGACGGCGTCAAGCGGGCCACGGACGTGATGATGGCCGGGAAAGTAGCGGTAATTTGCGGTTATGGCGATGTGGGTAAAGGGTCGTCGCATTCTTTGCGGGGGATGGGCGCACGGGTGGTGATTACGGAGATCGATCCCATCAACGCGCTGCAGGCGGCCATGGAGGGATTCGAGGTGACCACGGTGGAAGACACGCTGGGCCGTGGCGACCTTTACGTGACCTGCACGGGCAACACCGACATCATCACGTTCGAGCATATGCAGAAGATGAAGGACCAGGCCATCGTGTGCAACATCGGGCACTTCGATAACGAGATCCAGATAGACCGGCTGAACGCGGCGCCGGGGGTGACCAAACTCAACATCAAGCCGCAGGTGGATCAATATACGTTCCCGGACGGGCACAGCATTTTCATCCTGGCCGAGGGGCGGCTGGTGAACCTGGGCTGCGCGACGGGCCATCCGAGCTTCGTGATGAGTAACAGCTTCGCCAACCAAACGCTGGCGCAGATCGATCTGTGGAAGAACCGCGACAGCTACAGGCCGGAGGTCTATGTGCTGCCGAAGAAGCTGGACGAAGAAGTGGCGCGGCTGCATCTTGAAAAGATCGGCGTGAAGCTGACGAAGCTGACGTCCAAGCAGGCCGCCTATATCGGCGTGCCGGTGGAAGGGCCGTATAAGGCGGAGCACTACCGGTATTAGGGAGCAAAGGTCAGGGGCCAGGTGAACGGCCGAGGCGGCTGCTCACTGACCGCTGATCATTCATTATGAGTACGCCACTTACATTCTCATTCGAGTTGTTTCCGCCGCGGACGCCGGAGGGGGGGGGCCGACTGCCGGGTGTGATTTGCGAGCTGGCGGCGGTGCGCCCGGATTATTTTTCTGTGACCTACGGCGCCGGGGGCTCGACCCAGGAGGGCACGTACGAGACGCTGCTGACGGTGGTGAAGCATTGCGGCATTGAAGCCGCGCCGCATCTCACCTGCGTGGGCTCGACGCGCGTCCACGTGGCGGCGCTGCTTGCGCGCTACCGGGCGGCGGGGGTGAGGCGCATCGTAGCGCTCCGAGGCGACCTGCCGGCTACGGCGATGAGCCCTGCCGCTCCGGGCGAGTTCCGCTACGCCAACGAGCTGGTGAGCTTTATTCGCGAGAGCCATGGCGACGCCTTCAGGATCGAGGTCGCCGCTTATCCGGAGATGCATCCGCAAGCGCCGAGCCCGAGCGTGGACTTTGAGAATTTTTGCCGCAAGGTGGAGGCGGGCGCGGATGCGGCCCTCACCCAGCTCTTTTACAACGCCGACGCCTATTTCGAGTTCATGGAGCGCTGCGGCAAGGCCGGCATCCGGATTCCCATTGTGCCAGGCATTATGCCCATCACCAGCTACGCCAACACCCTGCGCTTCTGCAACGGTTGCGGGGCCGACCTGCCGCGCTGGGTGAGGCTGCGCCTGGAGGAGTTGCAGGACGATAAGCCGAGGCTGCTCGATTTCGGCGCGGGGGTGGTGACGCGTCTCTGCGAAACGCTGCTGCGCAACGGCGCGCCGGGGCTGCACTTCTACACCATCAACCAGGCCGAGCCAACGCTGCGGTTGTGGAGAAACCTGGCCCTAACTGTACCCGCCTAGTGAGCTCAGGTTCCCTGGATTGCATTGGGCGAGCTACATCCGCCGCCCCATTACTTTCCTGTACGCCCTCCAAGCCGCAGTATGCACCAGCCGCGTCTGTTCGGCTTTGAGCGCCTGGTAGGAACGCTCGACGTAGGTGTCGAAATCGGGCGGCCAGCCGATGGTGGAGCGGCGCTCAACATAGTTGCCCTCGGCCCATTTGGCCAGCACGGCTTTGTAGCCCACCACGTGGGTGACAAAATCGAGCAGGCAGCGGGGCATTTCTTCTTCGACGATGAGGTGCGCTTTTTCGATGATGATCTTCTCGCGAATGTCGTTGAGAGGCATGAAAATCGTAGTCATCCACAGCATCCACTCCTTCATTTCGGCGTCGGTGATGGGGTGGCACTGGGTTTTGCCCTGCTTCTTGAGCAGCGAATTATAGGCGATGTTGCCGGCGACGGTGGCGACATAGAGCGGGCCATAAAAGTCGTTGATGCGTTGATCGACCAGGCGCAGGCGGTCGGCGCGGACCGTCAGCATGCGGTTGCCCAGAAAGGTGACCAGATATCCTGCAAAGGCCAGCACGATGGTGAGGATGGCCGCGTTCTGCAGGGAACTCGGGAGAATGAGCGAAGTTGGGTCCATGGCGCGGGTAGCCTTGCGGAGAGTATACGCGGGGCTGGGCGCGGAGCGATGACGACGAACGCTGGCGCTTCCGGTGACTTTTCCTGCTGCGCAGGCCGTGGCGATGGGCGATAGGGCGTCCTCTCCAGGTTGGGCCGGGCGCGCCCATCGGCTTGAACTAGCTAATTCAGCTAACCTAGCTACCAGCACCCTACCCCCTTCTTTTTCGGCCCCATCCTTCCTGTGAACAATTGGTTCATTTTCAATGGCTTGCGCAGCGGAACGCATGGCAAGTTCTTGAATTTCCATATCTTTATCGGCAGATATAAGAAGACAAAGGAATTACGGTTCCTGACTTCGGCTTTTGGCGTTGTTTCGCCGGTTTTCTTCGGGATGTAATCTTTCATGGATTGCCTATGGATTGCTATGGATTGCCCTCATTGGGCCTTTTTTACGGCGGTTCTCCAATTCCCGTGAAGTTTTGAGGGGCGTGCCGGGTGGCGTTTTCTTGGGAAAAACGCCACTCAACGTTCGAGGTTCTGCTCTACGCCAATTGGAGAACCGCTATAGCGCCGTTGAGAGCCTGATTTGGCTCCAAGCACGGGGGTTCCCGCAGGAATTGGATGGCCGATTCCCGGCGAAAACGATCCGCTCCTCGGGCTTGATGCTTCTTATTATGACGAAAGGCGCGAAATACCCCGCAAGGGCAAGCGCTTTGTTTTCTGCCGAATGCGGAATTTTCGCTTGACGGCGGCGTGGCCGGGACCGGCGGAGCTGGTGGCGCAGGAGCCAGGGACTAAGGGACTAAGGGACTAAGGGACTAGGGACTAAGGGACTAGGGACTAAGGGACTAAGGGACTAAAGGACTGAGGACTGGGGACTGGAGACGAGGGGCGGGGAGCGGCGGTCGGGGCACCGCTGAGGAGAGCGGCGCGACGGCTGGACTGCGATTCCGCTCCGGGGTAGTGAAAAGCCGCGCAGTGGCCGTGCAACGCGCGTGATTGATGGTGGAGCGGGCGTGCTTCTCCACGGAATACGGGTAATTGGCGTGCGATTCTTTGCGGAAATGCGCGCGGATTTTGACCTAGCGTCTGGCGGGTGGGAATTCGTGGTCTTTGCCGACTTTTTGATGCTGATCGTTTGACCTGACACGAACCCCTCGAATTGAATTCGTGGACTCCCGCCCTAGCAAAGCCAGGACGGGGCGGCCCGCAAGAACGTCGCTCAGCAGGTTCAAAAATGGCGGGGGCACGCGAGGGTTCTTGAAAGGTCAAAGTGGCCGACTATCCTACCGAAACCTCATCTATGCTCGCCGAGCGTGGGTCGACAATTTCGAGTAGCTTCAATCTCAGCTCAGGCCCGGCACGACCAGACGCTTCTCGCGGAACAGCGCTGCACAGACACGCACCACTTCAGCATCGAGCTGCGTGCCGGCTTCGCTTTCGATTTGTTGCAGAGCAAACTCCAGTCCGCGGGCCCGTCGGTATGGGCGGTCCGAGGCCATGGCCTCTATCATGTCGGCGACCGCCAACACCCTGGACTCGAGCAGAATCTGATCTCCCTGGAGGCCCAGCGGGTAACCGGAACCGTTCAGCTTCTCGTGATGCTGCCGCACCATGTCGGCGACAGGCCCGGTAAAGGGAATGCCCTTCAGAATGCTGTAGCCAGTCTCTGGGTGTTCTTTAACCATTGCGAATTCGGCCGGGCTGAGGCGCGAAGGTTTGGTCAGGATTTGGGCCGGTATTGATATCTTGCCAATGTCGTGGACCATAGCGCCAAGCCTGATCCCGAGCAATCTTCCCTCATCCCAACCCATCTCCCTGCCAATTGCGACGCAAATATCCGCCACTCGGCTCTCATGGCCTGCGGTGTAGGGATCGCGCGCCTCCATCGCCGCCACCATGGCGCTCACAGTGGCCGCCAGAACATCGGTCAAACGCCTGCGGGACGCTTCAAGCAAGATTTTGTCGCGGAGGGCTTGGATGCCATGGACGATCTGCTGGCCAAGGCGTTGAAATACCTGCATTGGCTCGCTTTGAAAGGCACCCGGCTCCGGAGAAAATACAACGAGCGCTGCCCGCCAGCCGCCTTCGATGCACAGTGGAATGCCTGCTACCGATCGTATGCCGTACTGTCTTGCTCGCGCGCGCCAACGCGCAAAGCTGGGGTCGGTTTCAAAATCACCTACGATGTGCATTCGTCCGGTACGAATGCAAATGCCGGACGGTCCTTGCGCGTCTGGATCGTCGTCAGCCCAACTCAACCGCAGTCCGTTTATGTAGTCGATAGCGCTCCCTGATGCGGCCGCAAACCGCACCAGCTTCTCCGGGCCATCCTCGGCAACGCTAATAAATGCGAGCGCATACGCGGATTCTGTTGTGATGGCCTCGCAGATTGTCCGCAACAGCTCCTGCTCAGAGCGGGCCCTGCTCAGAGCCAGGGCCGCGGCTGAAAATGCCGATAACGCCCAGTTCTTGACAGCAAGCTGCCGCTCATAATTCTCCTGATCCGTGATATCGCGGAACTCGCCGATGAGTACGCGGTGGCCGTCCACGTCTACGGTCCCCGACGAGGAGATGTTGATCGGAAGGCGGACGCCATCCTTCCGCTGCAAATGATATCCAAAATAGCGCCGAGGGC
The DNA here is from genome assembly GCA_030041305.1 of Acidobacteriaceae bacterium. GTDB lineage: Bacteria > Acidobacteriota > Terriglobia > Terriglobales > Acidobacteriaceae > Telmatobacter. The sequence continues at coordinate 3,035 of JASHOC010000168.1, read as the reverse complement.
GGTCTGTCGTTTCTCTGAGTTCGTAAACAACCCTCTCCCGCTCATCTTCGGGGGCAAGCATAGTCAGTTGAGATCCGAGCAGCTCTGCGCGAGAAAAACCCGATAACTCCTCTGCCGCAGGGTTGACATCGAGAATAGTACCCGTCGCCAGGTCAATCAAAACTTTGCCATCCTGGGCATGGGCCCAAGATAACGCATATGAATTTTTTGGATGGATCAACGGCGTGGCGCTTTCCTCTGGCAAATCGAGATACCCCCCGGAAAAGGCGCGCTTATATGGTTCAGCCGCCCCAAAGAGAGAGCGGCGAACTTTGATCGACTGGTTCGCTGGGGAAGGATTGCGCTGGACCGATGAAACTGTATTCGACATCGCGGCCCTCCGGATCAAGTAGTTCGAACATCTCTCGGAACCGGAGCAAACCGCCGAAGCCCAGATGCAGTGCCCTGCTGGGCCAATTCTTGCTCCTGATAAAGAAATTGTTCCATTCGCCCGGGCAGAAGGATGTGACCCAGATCACACGCAGAATCGGTGCGCCGACTATGGAGGAATCATCAACTTTTAGAATTTCGGGCGAATTTCCGGCCATCGTGACCTTTGCCGACGTCCGTGAGAATGCTTTACGGCGGTTCTCCAATTCCCGTGAAGTTTTGAGGGGCGTGCCGGGTGGCGTTTTCTTGGGAAAAACGGCACTCAACGTTCGAGGTTCTGCTCTACACCAATTGGAGAACCGCTTTAGCCGGCGCGGTGACGGGCAGCGTGCTCGCGGTAAATGCAGTCATTTTGAATGCACTTGACGCCGGCCTGGCGAGCGCGGGCGATGGCTTGGTCGTGGATGACGCCATCCTGGAGCCAGAGGTACGGAATGCCGAGGCGGATGACGTCGTCGACGATGGCGGGAACGTGTTCGGAGGCGCGGAAGACGTCGACGAGGTCGATTCCTTGGCCGGTCTGGGCGACGTCCGTTGGTTGGAGAGCCGCGGTCTGCGCCGCGTCGAGATTGGGATAGCTGGTCATGCCCGCGACTTCGTTGAGGGCGGGATTGACCGGCAGGACGCGATAGCCGTGGACGGCGAGATAGCGGCCGATGTGGTGGCTGGCGCGCGCAGGCTTGTCGCTCATGCCGAGGACGGCGATGGTTTTGGCGGTGTGGAGCATTTCGTCGATGAGGGCGGGATCGTTGGGCATAGGATTCAGGTTTCAGGTTTCAGGGGTCAGGGGTCAGAGATCAGAGAACAGAGATCAGGGATCAGCTGAAAGTAGTACGTTCAAAGCTAAACATCCAATTCTTCATCTGCGCCGGTGGCCACGGCAGTGCCGCGGCGCTTGGCTAAGAGGTAGCCGCGGAGGAAAGGCTCGAGATAGCCGTCGAGGACCTTATCGACGTCGCCGACTTCGACCTTGGTGCGGTGGTCCTTGGCCATGCGGTAGGGCTGGAGGACGTAGGAGCGGATCTGGGAGCCGAAGTTGATGTCGAGCTTGGAGTCTTCGAGCTTTTTGGATTCGGCGCGCTTCTTGTCGAGCTCGTACTCGTAGAGGCGGGAGCGCATCATCTTCATGGCTTTATCGCGGTTCTTGTGCTGGGAGCGCTCGTTCTGGCACTGCACGACGATGCCGGTGGGGATGTGGGTCATGCGCACGGCGGAGTCGGTGGTGTTGACGTGCTGGCCGCCTTTGCCGCCGGAGCGGTAGGTGTCGATGCGCAGGTCTTCGAGCTTGAGATCGACGTGGATGGACTCGTCGATTTCGGGCGAGACGAAGACGGAGGCGAAGGAGGTGTGGCGGCGCTTGGCGGCGTCGAAGGGCGAGATGCGGACGAGGCGATGGACGCCGCTTTCGCCAGCAAGGAGACCGAACGCGTATTCGCCCATGATGGTGAAGGTGGCGGATTTGATGCCGGCCTCTTCGCCGTCCTGGTAGTCATTGATTTCGGTTTTGAAGCCCTGCTGCTCAGCCCAGCGCAGGTACATGCGCATGAGCATCTCGGCCCAGTCCTGGCTCTCGGTGCCGCCGGCGCCGGGATGGACGGTGACGATGGCGTTGAGGGGGTCGGCTTCACCGGAGAGCATGGTGCGGGCTTCGAGCTCGTCAGCGAACGCGGCCAGGGACTTGATTTCGCGGCCGAGGTCGGCTTCGACATCTTCGCCTTCGCGGGCCAGCTCGAAGTAGGCTTCGACGTCGCCGGTGCGGCGGACGAGCTCCTCGTCGTCGCGGATGAGGGCTTCGAGGCGCTTGCGGTCGCGCATCAAGGGCTGGCTGGCGGCGGGATCGGACCAGAAAGCGGGATCGGCGAGCCTGGTTTCGATTGCAGCGAGTTCCCTGCGGAGGCGGGCAGGGTCAAAGATACTCCCGCAGGTCACGCACTTGGGTGCGCACGGGAGCGTAGGCGAATTCGAGATCGTTCAGCGACATTTTGCTCGGGGACCTGACTCTACTTTGGAATGAGAGGTTTGCCCTCTCTGCATTCAAGAATATCACCACGCCGGATTCGATCCATTGGTGTGTTTGGCGGGCGCCATTCAAACGAGCGACGCGAGCAGGCAATCTCATGCCCTGTTGGCTCTGAGCCAAAGGGTCTCAAGAAGAGATTCCTCCGATTCAAATAGAGAAAAGGCGTTTAGTACCTATCCATTTGAATCCTGCACATTTTGCGCAGAATATTTCTGGCGATGTACGTTTCGGTCAGTATTCATGCGGGATTTCGGCATTTTTTCAAAGGCTCCAACTTTCGGGAAAATGCCAGGTTTTGGTTCCGGCTACGCCGGGTTAGGTTGTACTGGTCGAGCAGGCCCATTATCTTCGCCCTCTCTGTCGATGGAATAACGAATTTTCCCAAAAAATCTTGTTTCGGATTAGTCCCTCTACATTGAAAATCTGCACAAAACAAGCAGAAAATCGTGGAGTTATGCAGCATAGCCACAGGCAAGCTGGGGGATGACGACGAGTTCGCGCAGCTTGAGTCCAGTGGTGATGACCTGCTTGCCGAACTGGGTCAGATAGTACTTGTAGGTGCGTCCGACTTTACGGATCAGCCCGT
>JASHOC010000167.1 GCA_030041305.1 Acidobacteriaceae bacterium | reverse complement strand
GCTTGACGCGGGGTGGGATGGGCCCGCCTCGTGAAGGCGAGTTAGTAAGCTCGCCACAAGGAGGATGGAGGACGATGAAGGTATCGACCATTGGGCTGGACATTGCGAAGCAGGTTTTTCAGGTACATGGGGCAGACAAGGCGGGCCGGACTGTATTTCGGCGCAAGCTGAAACGCAACGAGGTGGGGCGCCTTTTTTCCGCGCTCGAACCTTGTGTGGTGGGCATAGAAGCCAGTGGAAGCGCGCACTACTGGGCGCGGATGCTCGGCGGGTTGGAGCATACGGTTCGGCTGATGGCCCCCAGTTCGTCAAGCCCTATGTGAAGTTACAGAAGAACGATGCCAACGATGCCGAAGCGATCTCGGAAGCCGTTACCCGGCCCAGCATGCGGTTCGTGCCGCAGAAGTCGGTCGAGCAGCAAGATCTCCAGTGCCTACATCGGGTGCGCAGCCGTCTGGTCGCCTGCCGAACGCAACTGATAAACCAGATCCGCGGGCTTCTGGCCGAGTACGGGATCGTATTGGCGCAACATCCAGGGCCGGTGCGCCGGAGCCTGCCGACTGTGCTGGAAGACGGTGAAAACCAGCTGAGGAGCTCCAGCAGAGAACTATTTCGCGATCTCTATGAGGAATTGGTGGGGCTGGACGAGAAGATCGCCGATGCAGATCATCGGATTGAAATTGCCTTCCCAAACACCCCGGATTGCCGGCGCATCGCCGCAGTCGAAGGCGTGGGGCCGTTAATTGCGACAGCCGTCGTTGCCGCGATCAGCAACGGACATGCCTTCAAAAACGGGCGCCAGTTTGCGGCCTGGCTGAGGCTTGTGCCCAGGCAGAACTCCAGCGGCGGCAAGAGCAGGCTGCTGGGCATCAGCAAGCGTGGCGATCCATACCTGCGAACCCTGCTGATTCATGGAGCGCGATCCGTCATCTTCCGAGCCAAAACCAAGAACGACAAACGGAGCCTATGGATTATCGATAAGCAGCAACGGCTCGGAACAGCAAAGGCATGCGTCGCTGTGGCCAACAAAAATGCGCGCATCATCTGGTCGCTGATTGCCCGCGAGCAGCAGTATCGGCGCGCGGCGTAGGCCGGTATAAAGAACTACGGCTTAAACCCCGCCTCCACAGGCGCGGTAAGTTTCCATGAGTTTTCCGAGGCATGAGCAATCTATGCATTATGAGAGAGCGCCCATGCTTCAAAAGGGGATCTGAGTGCCGGCGCAGCATGCGGGGGCTTTGCCCCCGCGCCCCCAGGATTTATCGCTTTATGCATCTCCCGATTGGGGGTTTCCGGAAGCAGATAGCGAAAGGGGGATGCCATGGCACCCCCCTTCATCGGTCGAAGCCCCTGAGTCGGCGCTCGGGTTGTTTCCCAACAGTGCCCTATCCGGCGCTCAGGCCAAGACTGATTCTACTGCGGCGGGACGAGAGCTGCATTTTCGCGGTGGTTTTCTAAAAGGAAGAAACTAACCTTGAGGGAAAGCGGTCCAGCTAAAGAATCACCTTCCCCACAACGAGGTACCCGGCATGCCGAGTAGCAATGTTAAGTATATATCGGTCTGGATGTTCACAAGGAAGCGACCACGGTTGCAGTTCGCAATAGCGCGGGCAAGTTGGTCATTGAATCGATCCTGGAGACCAAGGCGAGCACGCTGCTCGAGTTTCTCAATGGAGTACGGGGAGAGCTGCATGTGACGTTGGAAGAAGGGAGCTGGGCGGCTTGGCTGTATGACGTGCTCAAGCCCCACGTAAACGAGGTCGTGGTCTGCAATCCGCGCCGCAATGCGTTATTAAAAGAGGGCAGCAAAGATGACAGGATCGACGCGCGCAAGCTCTCCGAGTTGCTCCGCGCCCGCATGCTGCGCGCGGTCTACCACGGAGAGAATGGGTTGCGGATGTTGCGGGAGTTGACGCGAAGCTATGAGGTGATCAGTAAGGACTTGCAGCGGGTGATGAACCGGCTCAAGGCGCTTGATCGCAGCTGGGGCATTCCCTGTACGGGCACGGAGGCCTATAGCCGGCACCATCGCGAGCAGTGGCTGCAAAGGATACATGAGGTCGGCGTGCGCCGCCGGGCAGAGCTGTTCTATCAGCAACTGGACGGGCTGCAGGCTTTGCGGCACACCGCGCGAGGAGAACTGCTAGCCGAGAGCCGAAAATATCAGCCGGTAAAGGTATTGCGCCAGATTCCTTTCATCGGGTCGCTGCGGGCCGCGCAGCTGGTGGCTCTGATGCAGACCCCGCACCGGTTCCGGAGCAAGCGGCAACTGTGGGCCTATAGCGGCTTGGCAGTGGAGACCCACGACAACGCGCAATATCGCCACGTGGACGGACAACTGCAACGTTCCAAGAAGCCACAGCAGGTTCACGGCCTCAACCAGAATCACAACCACGCGATGAAGGAGATCTTCAAGAGCGCAGCTTTGAGCGGCACTCTTCATGCGGGACCATTTCAGGATAAGTGGGGTAGCTCCCTTAATACAGTAGACTCAAGATATTGTGGTTCGCGCGTCTGAAGTTTCAAAACAGCTTGATTATCCAGGCACTTGGCAGCAGTTTCGCGCGTGGTTTCCCGACGAGCAATCGTGCGTTGCCTATCTGGAGCGGCTGCGTTGGCCGACGGGTTTTCGCTGTCCAGGATGCGCTGGCGA
>JASHOC010000166.1 GCA_030041305.1 Acidobacteriaceae bacterium | reverse complement strand
GTGGCGCTGCCCACCTGCTGCGGCGTCTCGTACTGCGTGGTGTTGCCCTGCCCGTCCTCGCCATAGGTGTTCCGTCCCCAGCAATACAGCGCCCCGCTGCCGCCGCTGCCCTGAATGCCGCAGGTATCGGCACCCGCGCCGTCGGCATTATAGACAGAAACGGCGATCCAGTCGGTCGCCGTCCCGACCTGTTGCGGCGTGGTGTATTGCGTGGTGTTGCCCTGCCCGAGTTCGCCGGAGGAGCCGTACCCCCAGCAATACAGCACGCCGCCCGCGATGCCGCAGGTGTCGTAAGCGCCCTGGCTGACGGCGGTCCAGTTGGTGGCGCTGCCCACCTGCTGCGGCGTCTCGTACTGCGTGGTGTTGCCCTGCCCGAGTTCGCCATGGGCGTTCTCGCCCCAGCAATAGAGTTTCCCACCCGCGATGCCGCAGGTGTCATAGCCATCCGTGCCGACGGCGGTCCAGTTGGTGGCGCTGCCCACCTGCTGCGGCGTCTCGTACTGCGTGGTGTTGCCCTGCCCGTCCTCGCCATAGGTGTTCCGTCCCCAACAGTAAAGCTTGCCGTTGTCGATGCCGCACGCGTCGGCGGGGCCGACTGCGTTCGGGCGGGAGGCCGAAGCGGTGCTCCATGTGGTGTCGGCGCCGACCTGCTGCGGCGTGCTGTATTGCGTGGTGTTGCCGAGCCCGTCCTCGCCATAGGCGTTCGATCCCCAGCAATACAGCGCCCCGCTGCCGCCGCTGCCCTGAATGCCGCAGGCGTCATTGAGCCCCATGCTCACGGCGATCCAGTCGCTCGCGCCGGGGACCTGCTGCGGCGTGGTGTATTGGGTGGTGTCGCCAACTCCATCTTCGCCATTGTTGTTGTCGCCCCAGCAATACAGCGTCCCGCCCGTGATGCCGCAGGCGTCCCAGCCCGTCATGCTCGGCGCGGAAAGGGCGGCCGCGATGGTCGCCGTGTTGAACAGCATGACACGCTGGTTGGCGCTGTCCGTTACATAGACCTGGTTGTTGGTCGCGTCGTAGGCGACGGCGGAAGGGGCGTTAAGCCCGGACTGGGACGTCGCCTGGGCATTCGCCGTGAAGCTGCTTTGCCCGAGTACATAAGACGCGTTCTCGCCGTCGCTGATGCCCGAGGTGCCGAACACCATCACGCGGTTGTTATTTAGGTCCGCCACAAACAGGCGAAGGTTCGTGGAATCGTAGGCCATGCCAACGGGATTGCTGAGGCCGGACTGGGTTGTATTCGCGGCGTTGGTCGTGAAGCCGCTTTGCCCGAGCACATAGGACGCATTCTCGCCATTGGCGATGGTGGCGGGCGCGACGTTGAACGCCAGCACGCGGTTGTTGCCGGGGTCGGCCACATAGAGCAGCGTATCGGGCGAATCGTAAGCGAGACCTTGGGAATCGAAAGTGGATTGTGTGGCTGCGCCCGTGCCGCCGCCCCAGCCCGTGGCTCCCAGCACGTAGGAAGGGCTTTCATCGTTGGCGATGGTGCCGGGCGCAACGTTGTAAATCTTCGCGTCGGCACATGCGGTCTCAGCGACAAAGAGGCGGCTGTTGGCGGCGTCGTATTTGACGTCGGTGGGGTTGTAGAGCTGGTATTGGCTGCAGTTGCCGGTGTTGCCGGTCGTGAAATTAGGCTGGCCGAGTTCGTAAGATGCGTTCATGCCGTTCGAGATGCTGGCGGTGTTATAAACCAGCACGCGGCCATTTCCCGTGTCCGCCACGAACAGCCGGTTGTTAGTGGCGTCGAAATCGACGCTGCTTGGCTGGCACAGCCCGGATTGGGTGGTGACGCAGACGCAGGAGTAAAGGTCCGTCTGGCCGAGAACATTGGCGGGGGTGGCGCTGGAAAGCTGGTTGCTGCTGTTGAGGGTAAACACCAGCACGCGGTTGCTGTTGGTGTCGGCAACGAACATGCGGTGATTGGTCGCGTCGAGCGCCGCGCCGCTGATGTAAACGTTACCCAGCCAGAAATTGAAGCCTATCGGCGAAGCGCAGGAGTTGTTCTGATAGCCCTGCGTCCATTCGAGCGTGGTGTCGGTGTTGTAGGTGCTGAATTCCCCCAATTCGTCGAGGGCGTTTTCGCCGGTGTTGAGGGTCGCGGCGGCGGGCGGCGCATGCAGCAGAACCGCGAGGGCAAGGACAACGAAAAAACGCGGTTCAGAAATTCTGCGCAATGCTGACCGCATCGTACTTCTCGCCGTCATAGAAAAAACCGATGAAATCCTTCCTGTTCGCCGTCGTGGTGAGAATGTTCGACTGCGGCGCTCCGCCCGGCCATTGCACTGTCGAGGGCCATTCGACCGTGCGCGAGCCGTGCGCGTCCTGCCTGATGATGAGCAAATAGCGCCCGCCCTTTACCCCTTTTCTGAAGACTATCCTGCGGTCGCCGTGCAGGGTCACTGCTTGCGTGCTGCCCTTGCTCCAGTCCACGGTGATCGTTGGGGCATCCTGAAGCTCGACATAGGAAGGCGCGGTGTCCTCCGCGAAGGCAGGCGACAGGGACAGCAGGAAGAAGATAAATAGGACAAGGAACGAGCGCTTGGCAGGCATGACGGGCCGTCGTGGTAAAGTCCGGCTTATGTCCGGCAAACGACCCTTTTCTGACAGGGCCATTTAACGGAACGGAGCGCCTGAAGTTATGCCCCGGATTTGAGCTTCTGTCCAGAGCGTTTCGATTTTCCGTTCCTGTTCAAGGCCAGATGCAGGGTTGAACGGGCGACGGAGAGACGCCGGGCAACCTCGGCCTGGGACTTTCCTTTC
>JASHOC010000165.1 GCA_030041305.1 Acidobacteriaceae bacterium | reverse complement strand
GTGGCGATGGTGATGCCCCGCTCCCGCTCTTCCGGCGCGTTGTCGATCGAATCAAACGACCGGAACACAATCTTCGGGTTGTGCTTCTGCAACACCCGGGTGATGGCCGCCGTCAAAGTGGTCTTGCCGTGATCGATGTGGCCAATCGTCCCCACATTGACGTGCGGCTTGCTGCGGTCAAATTTCTCTTTCGCCATTTTTGAATCTTCCTCCGAACTAAGCCGTGATCGACTGCAATCTAGCGATCAGTCTAAAAATCAAGTCTGGCGCAATATCCGTGCCGCCCAACTGTGTGAGTTGCCCTTCCAGCTCCGTAAGGGCCGCCTTCTTCTCTTCCGGGGTCGCGGCAGCAACAAGTTCTGCCTCAAGCGGTTGGTAGCCGGAGCCACCAACGGTGCAGTTCAGTAAGATGAGAAGCAACGGATCGACCCCTTGTTCAGCGCCCCGGAGCAGGTCTGCAAGGTTCTCCTCGGCCATTCGTCGATCAAAGGTCGGCGCCTCCGGATCAAGCTTAACCTTCAGTGCGTCCTTAATCCGGCTCTCAAAACTTTGTGTGACCACCATCATCAACCTCTCGAGCCGCAGTTCCTCAGTAGTACGCGTACGCCCGGAAATACCTCTGCCGCAGCTCCAGCGGCGCCCTTTCCACCAGCCGAAGATAGCGTTCGCGGGTCAAACCCTGGTCTGAAACCGGCAGCGCCGCGTAAAGCGCCGCCGCTTCTTTGCCCAGCAGGCCCCGTTGCAATACCCCCTCGAAATCGCGAACCCCGAACTTGGCCCGCGTCACGCGATCGAGAAAGACCTCCACTTCCCGCGCGTTGAATGCCGCCTCAATGAGTGCATGGAGTTGCTTATATCCCTGCTCGTCTCGAATCGCGAACGCCGCCTGCTCGAACATCGTAAGAACAGCTCCTTGCCTCTAGCCACCAGCTCTTAGCTCCATTTTCACCAGCGCCAACCTTGTCAGCGAACCTTGATCCCTGTCTGCCGACCGCTTCCGTTCCACGACTCCTGCAGCTAGAAGCTGATAGCTAGTAGCTGTTTTTCTGGAGCGGGAGACGGGGATCGAACCCGCGACCAACAGCTTGGAAGGCTGTGACTCTACCACTGAGTTACTCCCGCCCGTTAGAAGCAGCCTCTAGCTTCTAGCCGCTAGCCATTAGCTTCATCCTGCTTGCGCCGACCTCCTCGACCTGGTTCACTACGGCGCAAGCCAGAAGCTGGGAGCTAGCAGCTAGCAGCTGCATTTCTGGAGCTGATGACCAGGATTGAACTGGTGACCTCTCCCTTACCAAGGGAGTGCTCTACCAACTGAGCTACATCAGCCCTCAAACTTCAGCCCTCAAACTTCAGCTCTCAGTAATCGGCCGTCAGCTTTCAGCTCCATCCTGCTGGCGCAAGCCGCATCCGTTCGCTCCACCACCACAGAAGCTGATAGCTGAAAGCTAAGAGCCATTTCTCTCTCCCCCGCGGCGAATCTTCTCCGCCTGCCGGGCGATCACCGTCCGCAACGCCAGGCCGCCAATTACGATCAGCGGAACCAGTCTCAACTCCACGGGCTTACCCCATACCACAACCTTGCCCGCGTCCATCGTGATCCACACCAGGAGCGCAACCACGCCGTACAACGCCATCGCGATCCAATACTTCCGGTCCAGCTCCTCACCCGGGCTGCGATCGTCGTCCAAACCGCATTTCGCATGCGCAGCCGGCGCGTTGGGCATCGTAATCAAGATCCAATCGCTCCCCTCCGCGCCTTGCCCCGCTCAAAAATCTGGTGCACAGGGGAGGATTCGAACCTCCGTAGCTCGCAAGGAGCGGCAGATTTACAGTCTGCTGCCATTAACCGCTCGGCCACCTGTGCTCAACCATCCGGCGGCGATCCTCTTGCCGCCAGCCCACCATCCACCTTGCCATCTTCCCCGCTTCAATCCGCTTTGGCGCATTCCGCTTCCTCCGGAGGGCCTCCGGCCGCGCGCTGCATGGCACCTCAGTGGGATCACCGCAGAGGACAGGCCCGGCATGAGGAAAAACCTCGCTCGCCGGCCAAAAGACAACATTCCGTTCGCCGTTTCTTCAACCGATCCTGGCGCGCCTCGCGTGGAGCTGGCGAAGGGATTTGAACCCCCGACCCTCTGATTACAAATCAGATGCTCTACCAGCTGAGCTACGCCAGCCCGATCCTGCCCCGCAATCGTTCCGGAGCCCCGAAGAGCGCGCGGACACACTCCCGCACCGCGCGTCGACGGCACAGAAGTCAAGGTTAACATACCGGCCGAGGGGGAGCAAACCGGGCGCCGGCAGTCGGAAATCAGGGACTCGGGCGTTAGGAAGGAAGAATGCCCCCTTGCAAAAAAGACGGCCGAGGTAGATGATTCGATTGCTTCCCCGCGACATTTTTTTGGTTTCTCAGGGTAAGGAGAATTTATGCGCAAAGCTCTTTCCGTCCTATTTCTGTCGGCTTGCACCGCGCTTGCGGCTCAGCAAACGCCCGCTCCAGTCGCGGTGTCTTTATCAAATGCGAACTCTGCAACTGCTAATCAACTTCCTGGCGGCGCGCCCCAATCCATCGCCCCTCCGACCACTGCCACGCCCGCCCAGCCACCGCCCAACACATTATTGGACGGCACGCCGGTGAAGTTGCGCTTAAGTCAGACAATTTCTTCGGCCGACGCGAAAGTGGGCCAGGAGGTCCCGTTTGAGGTCGTGGAGGACGTCCAGGTCGACAGTGTCACCGTGCTTCCCAAGGGGGCAACTGCCATCGGGACTGTAACAGAAGCGGAGCCGAAAAGGAGGATGGGACGCGGTGGGAAACTGAATGTGAACATCAGCTACGGACGCCTGGCCGACCAGCAAAAAGTAGCCCTGCGCGCCGTGAAGGACTCTCAAGGCGGTGGGCATGTGGGCGCGATGACCGGAGCCATCGTGGCCACTACCATTGTTTTCTTCCCGGCCGCGCCGCTCTTCCTGTTTATGCACGGCAAAGACATCACCATTCCCCAAGGCACGGAGATCACGGCATTTGTCGACGGCGATATGCACCTTGACATGGCTAAATTCGGCGTGGCCACGCCACCCTTAGCCTCGGCGGCGACGGAAGCGCGAGCCACATTGATCGTTGCGTCCTCGCCTCCGGGAGCGGACATCGAGGTCGATGGCGCATTTGTAGGCGATACGCCTTCGACGATCGATGTCGCTCCGGGAATTCACGAGGTCACCGTCAGAAAGATTGGATTCGCGGATTGGACGCGCAAGCTGAACGTGACCGGTGGGAGCATTCATCTGGATGCGGAGTTGGCCCAGGCGTCCCCATCTGCGCCCACCCCGGCTCCGGCGCCATCGTCAGCGCAATCGCCTGCTCCCGCGCCTGCGCCGCAATAGCCCGATGCGGAGAGCCCGTTGCGCCCGACCGCCCTGCCTCCGGCGAAAGCCCGGCTAACTCTCGTTTTCACGCGATTTCCTGCTTGACCAGTGCGCATTTCCGGTGTATTTTCGCTCTCACGGGCCTCTTCCCCCAAAATCAAATCTCCTGGAAGTCATCATGGCTGAGTTGCAAAGGCTGAGTGCAGGCTGCTGCCTTTCCCTGATCGTGGTGCTCGCCGGCGTTTCGACGAAGGCGCAACAGGTAGGCGATCCCGCCACGCTGATCAAGGAAAAACTTGTCTCCGAAATCAAGCTGACCAAAGCCACCGCTGCGCACGACGATATCGTGACCGCGGGCGACGTGGTCGTGCTCCACAAAGACGGACTGATGATGTGTAGTTCCGACTCGTCGTACGCCTTCTCGAACACCTACCAGAATGGCGTGCTCACCGGGAACCTGAATAATCGCGCCAAAGACGCGATCAAGAAATTCGGGTTCGGCAAACTGCCGTTCGGGGGCGGCGGCAGCGCGTCGGATGCGGCGAAAAACGGCTGCTCCAGCCGGAAATTCGTCGCAGGCGAAAAATTTTGGGTCACCGACATCGAGATTGCCAGCGACAACAGCGGCATCGTCGTCACCACCTTCAGCGACCCGTACAACAACACCCGGTATTACGGCGAAATCAAATTTCCTTTTCCCGATAAGCACGCCGCGCCGCCGGTAGACCAGGAAGTAAAGACGGTCGAGGAAGTCTTCACCGTCCAGCCGCCCGACAATTCGAATCAGGCGGCCGACAACAATGCAGCTCCGCAAAACGGCGCCGCGCCCCCGCAAAACGGGGCTGCTCCCGCGCCGAGCGCCCCTGCAGCGGCGCCAGCGCCCGCGGCCATGGCGCCCATTGCTCCGCCGCCTCCGCCGGCCGATCAGCCCCCTCCGCCGCCCAAGACCATCTCCGTGGGGCAGACCAGGGACACGGTGATCGCCACCTGGGGCCAGCCCTCCAAAGACATCAAGCTTTCGAACAAGGAAATCCTTGTCTACCCCGACATGAAAGTGACCTTGGTCAGCGGCAAGGTCTCTGACGTCCAGTAAAAAACCGCTTCCTTCAGCCCACACTCGCTTCCGGGTTTTGGAAAAAATGGAGAATCGAGATGAACCGGTTCATTTCCCAGTTAAAACGCGTCCTGCCCTTGGCTGCCGCTGCGCTGTGCATCTGCGGCATGGTTCCTCTTGCCGCGCAGTCCAACAAAAAGTCCTCAACCCCTGCGCCCAAGTCGGCCCCTGCGGCCAAGCCGGCCACCGGCGGCGCCGCGCACGGCGCATCCACAACCGCCGGCCACTCTGGACCCACAACGAGCCATACAGGGCCGACGACCACCAGCCGCAGCGGACCGATGGCTGGCGGCCACACTGGCCCCACCACCAGCAATCCGACCGGCCGCACGACGACGACTACCGGAGGGTCCCATCCCATGACCACCGGCGGCGCAAATCGTTCGCCCATGGCGGCCGGTAGCGAGGGCAGGCCGGGAGCAGGCAATCGAACGGCGACCGGCGGCGTCGCCCCGCGGGGAAGCCGAACCGTGGAGACCAGAAACGGTGCGGTGACGCGGCGCGCCGACGGCAGAGTCAGCGACGTGCACGACGCCCGTCGCGGCATGGACATCCATCATGGCCTGAACGGTGGCCGGCGTGTCTCGGTCGAGCGCGCAGACCACTCGCGCATTGTCGCCGAACGCGGACGCCGCGGTTACATCGAGCGCCGCTACGCTTATCGTGGGCACGATTTCGCCCGCCGCTCCTACTACTGGCACGGCCGCGAGTATCCCCGCTATTATCGCGGTTATTACTACCACGGCGCCTTCGTCAATGTGTATGCTCCGGCGTACTATTACCCGCCGGCGTTTTATGGATGGGCGTATAACCCCTGGTACACGCCGGTGCCCTACGGCTGGGGCTGGGCGGGCAATCCCTGGTACGCGTACTACGGCTTCTACTTCACGCCCTACCCGGTTTATGCGGGTCCGGCATTCTGGCTCACCGACTATTTGATCTCGCAAGAACTGCAAGCCGCGTATGCCGCGCAGCAGGAGGCGAACGCCCAGGCTGCCGCCAACGCGGCCGCCGGGCAGGCGCTTTTGTCGGCGGACATCAAGGCGCAGATCGCCGACGAAGTCAAAGCTGAAATCGCCCTCGAAAACTCCGAGGCCCAGCAGAACACCCAGGGGCAGGATCCCGATCCAGGGTCCAGCGGCATCGCCAGAATGCTCGGCGACGGACGCCCGCACGTCTTTGTCGCCGGCAACGCCCTCGACGTAACGGACTCGAATGGCGCCGAGTGCGCCCTGAGCGATGGCGACGTGCTGCAATTTTCGGGACCGGCGCCGGCCGACAACCAGACCGACGTGAACCTGGTGGTTCTGGCCAGCAAGGGCGGCAACGAGTGCCAGCGTGCGGCCACGGTGACGGTTGCCGTAGCCGATCTGCAGGAGATGCAGAACCACCTGCGCGAAACCGTCGACCAGGGAATGCAGGAGCTGCAGTCCAAGCAGGGCCAGGGCGGCCTGCCCGCGGCCCCGGCTTCGGCCAAGGCTCCTCCCGTCGAGACCGCCTTTGCGCAGAATGCGCCTCCGCCGGAGCAAAATGGGGGTGCCGACATCAACCAGCAGTTAGCCCAGGCCGATCAGGTGGATCAGCAAGCGGCGCAGGACTCGTCCGCTGCGGGCGCTGACGCCAGCGCCGCTCCTCCGCCTCCGCCTGCGGCGCCTGCGCAAACTGTCAATATTGCTATCGGTCAGAGCATCGATCAGGTGACCACGGCGCTCGGCCAGCCTGTCACCGTGATCGACCTCGGTCCCAAGAAAATCTACAAATATAAGGACATGAAGATCACCTTCAAAGACGGTAAAGTCTCTGACGTGGAATAGCGCATCCAACGCGAGGCGCCAGTGGCCGGCCCATTCTCTTCCGGAATGGGCCGGTTTGTTGTCTCCAGCCCGCTTTGCCGGAATTGTTTCCGGCCTTCCCCGGCCGCCTCGCAGGGGGAATGCCGCCTTGACAAGCTCAAAGCACGACGTTTAGGGTTCGTTGGGAGTCCAAACCATCGTGTTCGGGTCTTGCCAACGCCGACCTGCCGCTCAGCTAACCGTGAATTGCGTCTTCGTCGGCCGCGGCTGCGCGGTTCGCACTCCCGCGTTGCGGCCACAGCGGAAAGGCAGGCCATGAGCAGCTTTTCACGGCGAAGTTTTCTGGCGCGCGCGGCGGCTGCTTGCGCCGCCTGCGCCGCGGTTCCGGTGCGGGGGTTGGTAGCCAGATTGCAATCGACATTTCACATTTCCGTGATCAATGATGAAATCTCCCAGGATTTCGAGCACGCCTGCCATGTCGCGTCGCGGGATTTCGGCATGGGTTGGATCGAGTTGCGGTCGATGTGGGGCAAGAACATCAGCGATCTGAATGCCGGCGAGGTTGGCAGTGCGCAGGAAATTCTGGCCAAATACGATTTGCGCGTGTCCGACATCGCCAGCCCGCTCTTCAAGACCGATTGGCCTGGCGCCCCCAAATCGCCGTATGGTTCGAAAGGCGACACGTTCGGCAAAGCCGACGCGACTTTCAAACAGCAGGATGAAATTTTGGAGCGCAGCATCGCCATGGCGAAGCAATTTGGTGCCGGTAAAGTGCGGTGCTTCGACTTCTGGCGACTCGATGACGGTTCGCCCTATCGCGCCGCCATCGACGAAAAGCTGCGCTCGGCGGCGGAAACAGCGGGCCGACAGGGTATTCTGCTGGTGCTCGAAAACGAGTTCGAGTGCAACACGGCGACGGCGCGCGAAGCGGCGCGGCTGCTCGACGCCGTGAAAACCCCGCACCTGGCGCTCAACTGGGACCCGGGCAATGCGGTGATGCGCGGCGAGCTTGACGCTTTTCCCACCGGCTGGAACCTTCTGCCGAAAGATCGCATCCATCATTGCCACTGCAAGAACGCGATCAAGGACCCGCAAGGTAAGATCGTATGGGCGCCAGTGGACAAAGGCTATATCGATTGGACGGCGCAGTTTCGGGCGCTCAAGCAAATCGGCTACCACGAGGCCGTGAGCCTGGAGACGCACTGGCGCGGTGGGGGCACGCCGGAGCAGTCCACGCGGATCAGTTGGGCGGGGATGGAGCGGGATTTGCAAGCCGCCGGCGCGCTCGCCTAAGAACCTGTGGCGAAGGTCCGGTTTTGAAAGGGCACAAGTTGACTCGTGTCGCAGTTGAGCCGTCCGACTCGCGATGCAGCTCATTCCGCAGGACGTCCGTGGCTGGCCCCAGGCATCGAAAGCCCGGAACTCTGGCAAGAGATTTGAATTGAGGTGAAACAATCATGGTGACACGGCGTGAATTTCTCGATACGCTCGCAGCGGGAGCCGCGGGTCTGGCGATCGGATCCACGGCCAAGAGCTATGCCCAGATCATGGGCTCGAACGACCGGCTCAATTTTGCTATCGCCGGGCTCAATAGCCGCGGCTATGCGCATCTTTCCTCCCTGAAGGCGAACGCGGACCGCGCGCGGGTCGCCTATGTCTGCGACGTGGAGAGCACGATCCTGGCTAAATTCTGCGCCGAGGCCGAGCGCGAGCTGGGCTACGCGCCCAAGGCGAAAATGGATTTTCGCGAAGCGCTGGCGGCAAAAGACGTAGACGCGATCTCCATCGCCACGCCCGACCATTGGCACACGCCGATGGCGATCCTGGCCCTCCAGGCGGGCAAGCACGTGTACGTGGAAAAGCCGTGCAGCCACAACCCGGCCGAAGGCGCGCTGCTGGTGGAGGCGCAAAAGAAATACGGCAAACTGGTGCAGATGGGCACGCAGCAGCGCTCCTCGCCGCACACCATCGAAATTGTGGACAAGATTCACAACGGGCTCATCGGCCGCGCGTACTACGCCAAGGCCTGGTACAGCAACACTCGAAAGTCGATCGGCTTCGGCAAAGAAGCTCCCGTGCCGTCTAATCTTGACTGGGATTTGTGGCAGGGGCCGGCGCCGCGTCGCGCCTACACCAGCAACATTCAGCCCTACAACTGGCACTGGTTCCGCATCTACGGCACCGGCGAAACCCTGAACAACGGCACCCACGAGGTGGACGTGTGCCGCTGGGCGCTCGATGTGGAGTATCCGCGCAGCGTGACGGCTTCGGGCGGCCGCTACCACTTCAAAGACGATTGGCAGTTCTACGACACCCTGGTGACGAGCTTCGATTACGGCGACAAGCTGCTCTCGTGGGAAGGGAAGTGCTGCCAGGGAATGAAGTTTTACGGGCGCGACCGCGGCGCGACGATCATGGGAACCACAGGATCGGTGCTGGTGGACCGCGGCGGCTACGAAATCTACGACCTCAAAGGAGACAAGACCAGCGAGTTCAAAGCCGCTAAGGCCGCTCCGTCGACTGACCTGATGGGCCGCGATTCCATGACCGATGCGCACTTCGCCAACTTCATTGACGGCGTCCGCACCGGAGCCAAGCTCAATGCGCCGATCGAGGTGGGCAATGTTTCGGTGACTATTCTTGAGCTCTCCAACATCGCCTGGGAAGTGAACCGTGAGCTGCATCTCGATACAGCCGACGGAAAAATTCTCGACGACGAGCAGGCGATGAAGAAATGGGGCCGCGCCTACGAGTCGGCATTCGCGCCGCATGTGTGAGGCGCGGCCTGCTTGCTGTGGGGAGGGCTCGCGGAGCCGCCGGCGCAAATGTAAGCAAAATCGGGAATCGGGATGACCAGGGGGCAGCACCCGTGATGAAGAACGAAATCTCCCGCCGGACCTTCGTGCAAGCTGGAGCGCTGATGGCCGCAGGTTGCGTCGCTGGAAGCGCGGCGCCGGCGGCGGCTGAGGCCGTGCCGGAAACCGGAAGGCCCTCGCCCATCCGGCTGGGGTTGGCCAGCTACACGTTTCGCAACTTCACCCGCGCGCAGTTGATCGACTTCATGAAGCAGCTCGAAGTCAGCGACCTGAACGCCAAGGATGCGAAGGATCACCTGCCCATGGACCCCTCGCTCGAGGCGCAGGCGCTGGCCGACTACGCAGCGGCCGGCATCAAGCTGCACGCCGCCGGAGCCATCTACTTCCCCAAGGACGAAGATGACGACATCCGCGCCAAGTTCGAATACTGCAAGCGCGCCAACATCCCCGTGATTGTCGCCGGCGATCCTGTGCCGGGAAGCTTGCCCCGCATTGAAAAGTTTGTCCGGGAGTACGGCATCCGCGTGGCCATCCACAATCACGGGCCGGAGGATAAATATTTTCCCTCGCCCTTCGACGTGCTGAAGGCGGTCAAGGACCTGGACCCGCGCATCGGCTGCTGCATCGACGTGGGCCACGCGGCTCGGGCCGGGACCAATCTGGCCGAGGCCGTTCACGCCGCGGGTCCGCGTCTCTTCAACCTGCACGTCAAAGACCTGACCAGCTTCACCAACAAAGAAAGCCAGGTCGCCGTCGGCGACGGCATCCTGCCCTTCCGCGAAATCTTTCAGGCGCTCATCGCCATCCGCTATCCGGGCTTCGTCGATCTCGAATACGAGGTTCACCCCGACAATCCCATGCCCGGCGTGATCGCGAGCTACGCCTACATGCGCGGGTTGTTGACCGGGATGGGCTATCTTTGGCGCACCTGAAGCTGCCGTCGGCGCGGGGTCTCACTGCAGGCGTCGAGTCTTCGCCGCCCCAAGGCGCTGGGCGCCCTTTCGCGCTTGCATCCGCCTCCCAAAACCGGCGAAAGTAGCATCAAGGTTCCTTGAACCGCTTGCTGCGGAAGAGAGACGATCTCGAGCGCGCCAATGGCAGAGATTGCATTGTCCTTGCAAGGCAAAATTGCGCTGATCACCGGCGGGAGCCGCGGCGTTGGCGCGGAGACGGTGCGGCTGTTCTGCGCCGCCGGCGCGCGCGTCGCCTTCAATTACCGCCAGGCGCGGCAACAGGCGCAGGCGCTCGCGGCAGAATGCGGCGGCGACGCGCTTTGCCTCGCCATCGAACAGGACTTGAGCTCGCCCGCCGACGGCCGGGCGCTGGTGGCCGAGGCGGTCGCGGCTTTTGGCCAACTCGATATTCTGGTGGTCAATCACGGCGTATGGCCGGCTGCCGACGCTCCGATTGCCGAAATGCCCGAGGCGCAATGGCGACGCACCGTGGCGGTCAACCTCGATTCGGTTTTCGGGCTGGTGCAAGCCGCGGTTGCGCACATGTGCGCTCAGCGGCACAGCGCTCCCGACCCCGGCGCCGTCTCCGGCCACATTGTGCTCATCAGTTCCACCGCCGGTCAGCGCGGCGAGGCCTTCCACGCCGACTACGCCGTGACCAAAGGGGCGCTGATCAGTCTTACCAAGAGCCTGTCGAGCGAGTTGGCGCCGAAAGGCATTCGGGTCAATTGCGTAGCGCCGGGATGGGTGGCGACGGACATGTCCGCAGCCGCCCTCGCCGATCCTGACCAGGGAACGAAGATCATTGCCGGCATCCCCGTCGGCCGCGTAGCCAGCCCGCGGGAGATCGCCGGTCCGGTATTGTTTTTATGTACGCCGCTCGCCGGCTTTATCAGCGGCGAGGTGCTCAACGTGAACGGCGGCGCGGTGTTGGCGGGTTGACGAAGAGAGGGATTCACGAGGAGAACGATGAACATGCGCAAATTTTTGCCTGCGGCTTTAGCGGCCATTCTGGTCGTTCCGGCCGTCGGCCCTTCGCAATCCGGCACGCAGGACGCCCAGAAGAACGCCGAAAAGGCGCGTGCGGCCCTCAACGCCATGGTCCAGGCCCTCGGCGGCGACCTGTGGCTCAACCAAAAAAACTACATGCGCCGGGGTCAGGTTGCGGCCTTTTTTCACGGCAACCCCGATCTCGGCACCACCGAGACTTTCGAGTACCACGCGTGGCCCGACGACGACCGCATCGAAGTCACCAAGCACCGCGATGTGGACGAAATGTTCATTGGACGTGAGGGCTGGGAAGTTACCTATCGCGGCAAGCGGCAACTGCCCAAGGACCAGGTTGACGAGTTTCTCCGCCGTCGCGACCACTCCATCGAGACAGCCGTGAAAGTGTGGATGAAGGAGCCCGACACCATCCTGATTTACGAAGGCCAACACATGTCCGAGACGCATCTGGGCGAACAGGTGACGCTGATTTCGCCGCAAAACGACTCCATCACCATCCTCATGGACGCGCAGACCCATCTTCCCCTCCAGTCCTCTTTCCAATGGCGCGACCCGATCTACCACGACAAGAACACCGAGATCGATGAGTACGCCGATTACCACCTCGTCGACGGATTTGAAACTCCCTTTTCGATCACGCGCATCAAGAACGGCGAAATGGAGCGGCAGTACTACGTGACCCAGATCCGCTACAACCTGGACCTTCCCCCCGACTTTTGGAATGTAGACCAGGTGGCGCGGAAGACCAAAGGAAAGTAGGGTCTTCGTCGGCGTATTGCGCGGGACGCGCAGAGGGCGCGATCCAAGCGTATCGCCGGCTTCTCCGGGAATGGCCTTGTTTATAATCCACTGGAGCGCAAACGACGCCCATTCGCAACGCTCACTGGAGCCGGAGCATGACCTTTGACATCCAGGAGATCCTGGATTTTTTGCCTCACCGCTATCCGTTTCTGTTGATCGACAGGATCGTGGAGTTCGAGCGCGCCAAGCGGCTGGTGGCCATCAAGAACGTGACCATCAACGAGCCGTTTTTCCAGGGACATTTTCCTGGCTACCCCATCATGCCCGGAGTGCTGGTGGTGGAGGCCATGGCCCAGGCCGGCGGCATCGTGATGATGGCCGAATTGCCCGACCGGCATCGGAAACTCGTGGTCTTCACCAGCATCGAGCGGGCGAAGTTTCGCCGGCCCGTCACCCCCGGCGATCAGTTGCGCATCGAGATCGAAGTGCTTTCCTTCCGCACCCGCGCCGGCCGCATCGAAGGCAAAGCCTACGTCGATGGCAAGCTGGCCTGCGAAGCCACGCTCACCTGCCAGGTGGTGCCGCGGACGCGGGACGGGGAGCAAAGAAAGACCGGGCCAGGGCGCGAGCAAAACGCGAACCCCGAAAGCGGGAATGAGCTCACAGAAGCCGCCAGCGCCGAACCCGTCGCCGTTCCGGAGACGGCCGAGTGAGCATTCACCCGAGCTCCGTTGTCGCGCCTGGAGCACGGGTTCCGGAATCCTGCCAAGTGGGTCCCTTCTGCACCATCGGCCCCCACGTAGAGTTGGGCGAAGAGTGCACCCTCATTTCCCACGTAGTTCTCGACGGCCACACCCGCATCGGGGCACGCAATACTTTTTATCCATTTTGCTCCGTAGGCGTGGCGCCGCAGGACCTGAAATACAAAGGCGAGCCCACCACCGTCGAAATCGGCGACGGCAACACCATCCGCGAGTGCGTCACGGTGAGCCGCGGCACCGTGGGCGGCGGCGGGGTCACCCGCATCGGCTCCGATTGTCTGCTCATGGCCTACGCGCACGTAGGGCACGATAGCCTCATCGGCAGCCACTGTATCCTCGCCAACTCGGCCACCCTGGCCGGCCACGTCATCGTCGAAGATCACGCGACCCTGGGCGCTTTTTGCCCCGTCCACCAACACTGCACCGTCGGCCAGTACGCTTTTATCGGCGGGGGAACCATTGTCACCCAGGACGTGCTGCCCTTCTCGCTCACTTCGGCGCGGCGGGAAAACAAGGCTTTCGGCGTGAATCGCATCGGCCTCGAGCGGCGGGGGTTTTCGCGGGAGCGCCTCGACCGGCTGCAGAAGGCCTTCCGCCTCCTGGTGGCTTCGAAGCTGAACACCACCCAGGCCCTCGAACGGCTCCGCGCCGTGGAAGGCGACGACGTGGCCGCGCTGGTCGCCTTCGTCGAGCGCAGCCAGCGCGGCGTGATCAAGTAGTGATGACCCTCGGCCTCATCGCCGGCAATGGCCGCTTTCCCTTCCTGCTCCTCGACGCGGCCCGCGCGCAGGGACTTTCCGTCGCCGTCGCCGCTATCCGCGAAGAAGCCGACCCCGAAATCGACCGGCGCGCCCAGGCCGATCCCGGCGTCACCGTCCACTGGTTCTCCCTCGGCGAGCTATCCCGCCTCATCGACACCTTCCAGAAGCAGGGTGTCGAAAAAGCGGTGATGGCCGGGCAGGTAAAGCACAAACAAATCTTTTCGAGCATCCGCCCCGATTGGCGGCTCGCCAAGCTGCTCCTCAACCTGCGCACCCGTTCCACAGACGTCCTTCTGGGCGCGGTGGCCAAGGTGCTCGCCGACGAAGGGATTGAACTCATCAGCTCCACCGCCTTCCTCGAGCCGCTGCTCGCCCAGGAAGGCGTGCTCACCGAACGCGCTCCCGACGAAGAGGAGCGCAAGAACATTGAATATGGCCTCAAGGTGGCGCGGGCCGTGGCGGGATTCGACATTGGCCAGACCGTCGTGGTGGCCGCCCAAGCCTGCGTGGCCGTCGAGGCCATGGAAGGCACCGACGTTGCCATCGAGCGCGCCGGTCAGCTCATGCGCTCGCTCGCCGGCGACGCTTCCACGCTGGAGCGCCGGCTCACCGTGGTCAAAGTGGCGAAGCCGAACCAGGATATGCGCTTCGACGTGCCGGTGATTGGCGTGGCCACCGTCGAGACCATGATCGGAGCCGGCGCCAGTTGCCTTTCCGTTGAGGCCGGGCGGACTCTTCTTTTCGACCGCAACGCTTTAGTCGAACGCGCCCGCCAGGCCGGCATCGCCATCGTGGCGACTCCGCGCGGTGAGTGAGCGATCAGAGGCTCTTTCCCCGGGCAGATTTTCGGCCCCATGTTGGGATTTCCCGGCCTTCCCGGTTGCCTGCGCCCGGGCGCCTGGCCGCGCAGGCCAAGAGAGCCTTGACCTGGTTATCACGCAAAAAAGCCCGCTTTCGCGGGCTTTTTGCGTGTCGTGACCTGACCGGTCCCGCATTTACTTCCTCCGTCCGGCCTTCTTCGCCGCCTTTTTCACCGGGGCCTTCCGGGAAGTCTTCTTGGCGGCCGCTTTTTTTACCGGAACCTTCTTGGCCGCCGCTTTCTTGGCTGGGGCCTTCTTGGCTGCAGCTTTCTTCACCGCCTTTTTTGCCGGGGCTTTCTTGGCTGCCGCCTTCTTCGCCGCGGCCTTTTTGGCTGGCGCCTTTTTGGCCGCCTTTTTCGCAGCCGGTTTTCTGGCGGCCTTCCCGGGCGCCTTCGGCTCCTCCATGGGCTCGACAACTGCGATCACTTCTTCGCCCACCACTTCATCGTCATCCGACGAGGTGAGTGTGCCAGCGGTTTCACCTTCGTCCTCTTCGTCTTCCAAGTCGTCGGCCAGATCGGGGTCCAGCTCGTCAGGCTCCCCGACAGGGCTGCCGTCATTCATCGCATACATCTTGTATCCGTCATCCATCCGATTGCCTCCAGCGGCGTGCCGCTGCCTTGTTTGGGTGCACTTTCACGCAGCGGACATGATTGTTCCGCCTACGGAAATCAGTGTAGCTATAGCTTGCACACAACTTGTGGCAAAACACAAGTATGTAATAAGCTTCCTCGCATTTTTTTGCGGCTGCGATGAAGACTCGTCTATTGCGGGGACGAAGACTGATGCGCAGTCGTGGAGTTATGCGTGGATTGATACGTGGGTTTATGCTCTGATTGCTGCGCGGCCCGCTGCGTTGCTTGCTGCGAAGCTTGCCGGGCCGCTGGTTGTGCGGAGGTCCGCGCGCCTCGATGACTTGTGGAAGCTGTCTCACTTCTGCGCGTTAGTTCCCGGCCAGACGTGGAGGGATCCGCCGGATTCGCCTTCCCGGTTTCTCTTCTGCCGCTTTTCTCCGTCGAGGCCATTTCGCGCCGCCTCGATGCTGATCCATCCTCCTGCGCCGATTCTCTGCGCCGGCTGCGCGAACCGCGGGCGGAAGCATATACTGGCGCGGCCACGCGCAGCCGCCGTCCCGGCTCCACGCGTGTTCCCGAGATGTCGTTCCAGCGGCGCAGCTCGCTCAACGAAACCCCGAAACGGTCCGCAATCGTGATCAGCGTATCGCCCCTGCGGGCAATGTAAACCCGCGTCCGCGCCAGCGGCTCCGGAGCCACCGGAATCACCAGGGCCTGGAGGTCGGCGATGCTTTCCCCGGTGCTGAGCTGGTTCGCGTCGGCCAACGCGGCTTCCGTCACATGATATTGGCGCGCCACTGAGTCCAGCGTGTCGCCCGCCGCCATCGCGTGATAGCGCCAAGCGTTGCGCTTATCTTCCGGAATCAGCGCGATGCGCTGGTCGAAAAGTGTGGCGGTGCCGGCCGGCAAATGGAGATCGAAGGAACTTTCGGGCGGAGTCACCATGTGCAGCAGGCTGGGGTTCAACGCCTCCAGCTCATCGATTGGCGCGCCCACCAGGTCCGAGACCAGACGGAGATCGATGGAGTAATTCACCGTCACCGTATCGGTCAGCACCGGCGGATCGAGCGTGATGTCGTCAAACCCATACTGGGCAGGATGGTTGGCGATGATGATCGCTGCCAGAATTTCCGGCACGTAGTTCTCGGTTTCGCCGGGCAGTTCATGCCGCTGGTAGAGCTGCCAGAAGTCGGCGTACCCCGTCTTCTCCACCGCGCGCTGCACATTGCCCGCGCCCCAGTCGTAAGCCGCCATGGCCAGGTACCAGTCGCCCAACTGGTCATACAGGAATCGCATATAGCGCGCGTAGGCCAGCGTCGACTCCTCGGGATCGAAGCGCTGATCCACATACTCATTCCGGGTTAGTCCGTAATTGCCGCGCGGCATAAACTGCCACATGCCTCCCGCGCCGGAACGGCGGTCGATCGCTCTGGGCTGGAAACCCGATTCGGCGACGGCGAGATAAATCAGGTCTTGCGGCAATCCCTCCTCGGCCAGGATCCGTTGGATCATCCCCCGATAATGGCCCGCGCGTTCAAACGCGTGCAGCAGGGTGTTGTGACCGTTCTGCGTGTAGGCAAAGAAATTGATGAAGCTGGTTACGTATTCGTTCACCATCAGGGGCAGGTCGGAATGCGTGGTGGCGAGGTCGGCCTGCGCCTTGGCCTGCAGATTCGGGTTCACGGCGAACGTCACGTCGCTGGCCGCTTCGGCTGGCGTGATCTCCTCTTTGGGCACAAAGCCGTTGCCCTGCTTAAGCGCCTCCATTTCGAGCGCGTTCACCTTGTCCACGATCTTCTCGAACTCGCTGTCCAGCTCCGGCTCCGACTCGATATCGATCCCGCAACTCAGCATCAGGTCCACGGCGTGATCGAACCTGACTTTCGCCTCGCTCAGCATTCCCCGGCGATAATCGGCCTCGCCCCCGGCGTAGTCCGCCTCCACCTGCTCGATAACCTGATGCACGCGCAGTTTCGTCAGGGCCGCCTCGGCGGTGGTCGCCGGCGGGGCCGGCGGTGGCTGCGGTTTGGGCGCCGGCAAAGGCGGTGCTGTGGCCTGCGGCGGCGGCATCACCGCCGCATTCTTCGCTTTCGAGGGTCCGCAGCCATTCAGGGGCAAAACGAGCACGATGCCGGCGGCAACGAGGGAGGGCGCCGAAGCCCGAATCCAACCCATACTCATGAACAGACGCAACTCATCGGACAGAGTGACACAGCGCGCAGCAGCAACCCGCAGGGCGCTATGCCGATGATAAGCTATGCCATGGAGAGACCGTCGCGCCGAGCCCATTCGAAGGCGGTAAGTCCTTTCTTTCGCATGCTCTCATGGATGCACGCTGGCTTCGCAATTTCGCTATCATCGCCCACATCGACCACGGCAAGTCGACGCTCAGCGATCGCCTTCTCGAGCTCACCGGCGCCGTCACCGGCCGCGAAATGCAGGCCCAGATCCTCGACGATATGGATCTCGAGCGGGAGCGCGGCATCACCATCAAGGCTCACGCCGTCCGCATGATGTACAAGGCCCGCGACGGCCAAACCTACCAGCTCAACCTCATCGACACACCCGGCCACGTCGACTTCAGCTATGAAGTTTCGCGCTCGCTGGCCTCCTGCGAGGGCGCGCTCCTGGTGGTCGACGCCAGCCAGGGGGTGGAGGCGCAGACCCTGGCTAACGCCTACCTCGCCATCAACCACGGCCTGGAAATCATTCCCGTCATCAATAAAATTGACCTGCCCTCGGCCGACATCCTGCGCACCCAGGAGGCCATCGAGCAGGCCGTCGGCCTGGACGCCACCGACGCCATTCCCGTCAGCGCCAAAACCGGCCAGGGCGTTCCCGACGTGCTCGAAGCCATTGTGCACCGCCTTCCTCCGCCCACCGGCGATCCAGAAGCTCCCCTCCAAGCATTGGTCTTCGACTCCTGGTTCGACGCCTATCGCGGCGTCATCGTGCTGGTGCGCGTGATGCAGGGAACCATGCGCAAGGGCCAGCGCATCCGGCTTATGTCGAACGGCAAATCTTACGAAATCGAGTCCATGGGCGTGCTCGTCCCCAAGCCGGTCGAGATCGCCGAGCTCGCGGCGGGCGAAGTGGGCTTTTTCGCCGCCACCATCAAAAATGTGGGCGACACCAAGATCGGCGACACCGTCACCGATGACGTCCGGCCCGCCCCCACGGCTCTGCCCGGCTTTGAAGACATCAAGCCCATGGTCTTCGCCGGGCTCTACACCGTCGACGCCCACGAACACACCCTGTTGCGCGACGCCCTTGAAAAACTTCGCCTCAACGATTCGTCGTTTTTCTTCGAGCCGGAAAGCTCCGTCGCCTTGGGCTTCGGCTTTCGCTGCGGCTTTCTCGGTCTCCTCCACATGGAGATCATTCAGGAGCGCCTGGAGCGCGAGTACGAGCTCGACCTCATCACCACCGCGCCCGGCGTGCGCTATCACATCATCCTCACCGACGGCGGCGAGATCGAAGTCGACAACCCCTCCCGCTGGCCCCAGCCGCAATCCATCGCCTCCATCCGCGAGCCGGTCATCGCCGCCAAAATCCTCACCAACGAGGAGTACGTCGGCGGCATCTTCAAGCTCGTCGAAGAAAAGCGCGGCAAGCAAATCAATTTTGAATACGTCACCCCCACGCGGGTCATGCTCTCCTACGAGCTGCCGCTCAACGAAATCGTGCTCGATTTTTACGACCGTCTCAAATCCATCTCCCGCGGCTATGCGTCGCTCGATTACCAGCTCGCCGGCTCGTGGGAGTCGCCCATGGTCAAGCTCGACGTGCTGGTCTCCGGCGAGCCCGTCGACGCGCTCTCCATCATCGTCCACCGTGATCACGCGTACGAGCGCGGCCGCGCCCTGGTCTCGAAGATGCGCGAGCTGATCCCGCGCCAGCAGTTCGAAGTCGCCATCCAGGCCGCCATCGGCTCCAAAATCGTCGCTCGCGAAACCGTCAGCCCGCTGCGCAAAAACGTCCTGGCCAAGTGCTACGGCGGCGACATCACCCGCAAGCGCAAGCTCCTCGAGAAGCAAAAAGAAGGGAAAAAGCGCATGAAGCGCATTGGGAAAGTGGATATCCCGCAGGAGGCGTTTCTGGCCGTGCTGCGCGTGGGCGAAGAGCAGCAAAAGTAACGCGGATTCTGAAGCAGGTTTAGTACCTTTGTTACTTCATTTTGATGTGCGATTGTGGAAAGGATGCCTGCGGCGCCTCCCCTTAGGGAAGTTAGAGTAAGAAAACCGTTTCAGCCACCATCCACTTGATTCTACATAAGATCTGCTCAAGATTCGGACCCCGGACGCCTTCTCGCAACGAAAAAACAGGCTGAATTGCCCTATCGTCTGCTCCAGAATCCACAATTTTTTCCACAGGGCCACGCTATAGCGGTTCTCCAATTGGCGTAGAGCAGAACCTCGAACGTTGAGTGGCGTTTTTCCCAAGAAAACGCCACCTGGCACGCCCCTCAAAACTCCACGGGAATTGGAGAACCGCCGTAGTTCATCCATCCTCGGGCAACCTTATTCGATCCTGGATTTCTCTCCATTACCGGGAGCCCATTTCAGGCCCCGCCAGCGATCGATTTGTGCTCGCTGGGGTCGAGGTTTCTGTATCGGTGTGGGCGCTTCACCCTTGATGCGTCCTTCGCGTCCTTGATGCGTCCTTCGCGTCAAGGATGGGAGACCACCGGCGGCTGGCCCAGTCTTGCTTAATTGTGGTTTAAGGAGATATAGGCGCCATCCTTGACGCGCCTTGTGCGTCAAGGGTGGGACGCAAAATTCCCGCGGCCCTAGTGTGAGGCGGGTGTGGGCGCCTCGGGAACCGGCTTGGGCGCCTCGGGAATGGTGGTCGAAGACTGCGCCGGCGGCGGAACTTTCGAGACGTCGTTGTACGCGTCGATCACATCTTTAGTAATGTTGGTCGCGGTGCTGGCGTACAGCACCGGATTCTGTTGCTGCGAGATGTCCAGGACCAGCGTGTACCCCCTCTTTTGCGCATACGACTCCATCACGTCGTACACCTTCGAGGCCAGCTTGTTGTAGAGATCCTGCATCGCCTCCTGAAAATCGCTTTGCGCGTCCTGGGTGCCGCGGTCCAGTTGCCGCTTCTTGTCGTTGAGCTCCTGCGTTTTGCTCGCCCGCTGATCGTCGCTTAAGGTGTTGCTCTGGGACTGCAACTCCTTGGTCAAGGCGTCGACTTGGTCGCTCAGCTGTTTTAGCTGCTGGCGCCGCGGATCGAACTTCTTTTCCAGATCGGAGAAGTCCCTCTGGCCCTCGTTAGTCTGCGCCACGGCCACTTGAAAGGCGATGACGGCGATCTTGGCCGTTTGCGCGCTCGCCGCTGCTGCGGGCGCATGAGCGGTTGCCGGCGCTCCGGGTGCTTGAGCGGTCGACGTCTGAGCGGCGGCATTCAGAAGCAAACCCGAGGCCAATGTTGCAACAACTACAACCGAGCGGTTCATTCTAATTCTGAAACTCCTTCGGAACTCCGGCGCAGCGTTCCACGCCGCGCGGCGTGAGCAAAGTGCTTGCGCCCATTCTTGCCGAATCCAGTCCCCCGCCCTTCGCGGTATGGGACGGAGCAACTCCCGCGACGGTGAAACGCGGTCGCACACAAAAACGCCACGCCTGCTGAAAAACCCCACGGTATCTTTTCGAGAAGCTCCGCGCCGGATCGAGCAGAGACGCGAAAAATCGCGGCAGAAGACGTCAGCATGAGCTACTGGCGATTATATAAGTGGGGCTGGTGGGAACGTCAAACCACTCGCCTGGCGCTCTGCGAGGTCCCGGAGAAGGGAATTGCGCCCTCACCGCAGATCGAAAGCCAAGGCCCCAAGCCTGCAAGCTTTCGGGCTTGCCCTCAATCTCGGATGTACGCCCCGTTCCGCCCGGCGTGCAAACAGCACACCGGGTTAAAACGGGAAACTGCCTGACTCAGTGCGCTCCCGACGCGTGAGGCCGCGGCGCGCTGGGGGCCGGCGTGGGAGCTTCGACCGGCGCCTGCGGCGGAGCCGGCACGCCCGATTTTACGTTGTAAGCGTCCAGCACCGGCTTGGTGATGTTCACCGAGTCCACCGCGTATAACACCGGATTCTCCTGCTGCGAAGCATCGAGCACCAGCGTGTATCCCTGCTTCTGTGCGTAGTCGATCATCACCTGGCCCACCTTTTGGGCCACGTTGTTGAACAACTGCTGCATGTCCTGCTGGAAATCGCTCTGCGCATCCTGGGTGTCGCGGTCCAACTGCTTCTTCTTCGTGTCGATGGCGGTGGCGCGCGAAGAGCGCTCAGCCTCGCTGAGGGTCGCGGCCTGGGTCTGCAAATCCTTCGTCATCGTGTCGATCTGATCGCTCAGTTGCTTGAGCTCCTGGCGCTTGGGATCGTACTTCTTTTGGAGATCGGCGTAGTTGCGCTGAAACTCGTTGGTCTGCGCAACAGCCGCCTGGAAGGCGATGACGGCCACCTTGGCCGGCGTGGCGGGAGCGGATGCGGCGGCGGGTGCGGCCGGCGGTTGGGCGGCGGCGCTCAGGACCATGCCCGAGGCCAGCGTAAGAGCTACTGCAAACGAACGCTTCATGCGAATCGAAAACTCCTTTGGCAATGCCATGGCGGCCGGCGTTCCATCATGCGAACGCAAGCCTCTGCCTCCTGAAAAACTCCACCATCTTTTACGGTGATACTCCCTTCCGGCCGGAAGGGAGACAGAAAAGACAGGACCGGAGACATCAGCAAGGACTAACTAGGTGAATTATACGGCGGTTCGGCTGCGCGTGGGTGAAGATTCTCCTCATCCTCCGCAACCCCGGCCGCCCTGGCCGCGCCCCAGCGCATCGGCAATGGCTTTGATTGCAAAGCAGTCAATATTTGAACCCATTGCGCCCGAAGACAAATCACCACGCGATTTCCCTGGGCAACCCGGAATCGTGTCGGCAATAGTCTGGTGCAGATACGAAAACCTCGTCGCCGCCAAATTTCGCGCCCTTCAGCCGCAAAGCGTTTTTGACCCTGTGAGGATACAATGTATATACGTTCAGAAAACATATCCCAGGAGGCGAACAGGATGCGAGCGCGAGTGATGAAATGGGGCAACAGTCTTGCAGTGCGGATTCCGGGGCCCATAGCGAAAGAAGCGAGCTTGAGGTTGGGTGACCCTCTGGAGATTGAAGTGGCTGACCAAGGTTCGGTTCGGCTGCACCGGGTCGGGAAGCTGCCCACGCTTGCCGAACTGGTTGCACAGATCACCCCTGAGAATCGTTATCCGGAG
Source organism: Acidobacteriaceae bacterium (assembly GCA_030041305.1). Lineage (GTDB taxonomy): Bacteria > Acidobacteriota > Terriglobia > Terriglobales > Acidobacteriaceae > Telmatobacter. The sequence continues at coordinate 65,792 of JASHOC010000165.1, read as the reverse complement.
ATCTCAACCGAAAAAGAAATTGGGAAGGAAGCCGTTGAATGGTGACATCGTATGCGCCAGAAGCCGGCGACATTGTCTTTTTGGACTTCGATCCTCAAGCCGGCCGCGAGCAAGCCAAGCGGCGCCCTGCCCTTGTGCTCACAGACCTTGGCTATAACCGCGCCAGCGGGTTAGCCGTCGTGTGCCCACTGACCAGCAAGCGAAAACCTTATCCATTCGCGCTCCCAGTAAAGGTCGGCGGCGTGGACGGGGCGGTTTTGGTTGATCAATTGAAGAGCATGGATTGGGCAAGCCGCCGAGCCCAGTTCTATGCAAAGGCAGCGCCCTCGATGCTGACCAAGGTTCGCCAGTACATCGCGGTCCTGCTGTCCGTTCCTACTGTACCGCGCCCCTATAGCGGTTCTCCAATTGGTGTAGAGCAGAACCTCGAACGTTGAGTGGCGTCTTTCCCAAGAAAACGCCACCCGGCACACCCCTCAAAACTTCACGGGAATTGGAGAACCGCCGTAAAACTCCGGAAGTCCTCCTCCGGCAGGTCCTATATCGAGGTATAGCGCTATTTGGTCACCCAACGGTTTTCGAAAGCGATCGAAGAAGCGCCAGGTCCATCGCACCCCGGGCCTGTCACCGGCAACTCTTCGTTCATGACTGGGTAGGCAAGCTTTAGAGCGCTCCGCCTGGGAGACCGAGAGGCCGATGGGACGAATTCATGCGGGCAGAGACCTGGAAGGAACTTTTGCCGGCCACCTGCCGGATTCAGTGCTTCGCCGCCTCCCCATACATCCTGTACGGCTGCGAACTCCATCGAAAATGCGAGGCGGGGAGTGTCCAGGCAGTTCGGGGAAGGGGCGGGCGCCCCGTGGCAGAGCATTTTCCGCTCGAATCTCACCATGGAGGTGCAAACATGGCGTTACGGCAGAAATTGGAACCGGAAGACCCGCCGCAGCGCGGTTACGGCGCCTTGCCGTCGGAGAGGTCAGTCCGCGGCGGCGCCCGGTTCGCCCGGTGGGGAGTGTTATGGCTCATCCTTATCGGCCTGTTCATCTGGTGGGCCGGTTGGGGATGGGACGGCAGCGGCGGCTGGTGGTGGCGCAATCGAGCACGCAATGACGCGCCCGTCGGGGCCACCGGCTTTACCACGGAGACCGCTTTCGCGAACACGAGCGGTACGGGGATAGAAGTGTTGAACGCCACGAATAAACGCGATTTCGTCGGCCGGCCATTCCAGGTGAACGAGGTTACGGTCGAGAGCACCGCGAATGGCAAAGCGCTTTGGATCGGAAGCAACCGCTCGAGCCCGATGCTGACCATTCTCAAAGGGCCCGGCAACAGCCTCGGGAACGCGGACATTCATGCGGGTGATCTGGTGAACGTGACGGGAACAGTGGAGAAAGCGCCGCCGGCTGAGGAGGCGCAGAGCCAGTGGCAATTGAGCCGGAACGATCTCAACCGCTTGGAACAGGAAGGAGTCTATATCCAGGCGATGGAAGTGACGAACGCGCGCCGCTAACCAGCGCAATCGCAGGCCCATGATTTCGGCGCGTGGCTTGGATCCTGGAATCCGAACTTTGCACAAACCATGGGTACCCAGGTCCCCGGGGTCCCCGGCAAGCGATTTCTGCTCGCTGGGGGTGGAGGTCCGGATTTTGAGACCTGGGAGGCCGCGGACCTCAACCGGTGGGAAGCGGACCACGACGCCGTCAAGCCCTTCACCTCCGCCTGCCCTTCTAAGCCATTCATTCCAAAGCGCCTCCGCCTCAGCCCCATTTTGCCGGAGATTTCCTCGAAATGGGCTATCTTTAATCTTTGAGGGAGTCGAGAATAAATGCGCCGCATGCGCCATCCGCGGTCCGGCACTGAAATGCGCTCCGTCCGATTGAAATTGCAAGCGCTGCACTGGAAATTGCATGAAAGTGGCAGGGGCTGCACCGGAAATTGCAACGGCCACACGGGAAATGGCAAGCGACGCACCGAAGCAGAAGTGCTCAAGGAGAGCCAATCCATCGAAAATCACAGCACTTTCAGATCCGAAAAACAGCACATTTTCCGGTGCAAATCCTCGAAAAAATCGAGTTTATTTCTTTGTTTTCTTATGCTTGCAATCAAATGGCGTATTTTCATATATTTACGGGCAAGTTGCTGAAAATGAGGCACTTGCGCGCAGACAAAAATGCAGGGGTGGGGGCGGGACGGGGATTAAAGCGGTTCTCCAATTGGTGTAGAGCAGAACCTCGAACGTTGAGTGGCGTTTTTCCCAAAAAAACGCCACCTGGCACGCCCCTCAAAACTCCACGGGAATTGGAGAACCGCCGTAGCTATTTTAGCTACTTTGGAGCCGGAAGCGCGCAGACCAGGCGCCAGCCTGACATCCTGCACGGGGACGCATCGCGCCCTCAGGCGGACTCAGCCGGCCCGCAACAAGTCGACATCCCGGCTCAGAACGTCGTCGAAATATCCAGCCGGAAGGTTTTCCTCGGCTCCCGGAAGACATACTGCGATCCGTAGGATTCGATGGCCTCCTGGTAGGTGTAATCGCCCGCGCCGCCTGGCGGGAACATCGAGCGGGTGATCAAAGAGGCGGAGCAGCTCAACTGGTGGTACCCGGACCCCGGTTCGTCGCAGTAGGGCCGCTCGTAGAGGCGCAACGGGTTGTAGGCGAAATAGAACCGCAGAGGCGCGTTAATCACCGGCATGATCACGCCCAGCTCGGTGCCCGCCGACATGCGGGGAACGAAGTTGGTCCCGGCCACGGGTTTGATGTCTTTTAGAAAGCCGACCTCGTCGCCCGGAATGCCGTCCTGGCAGGAGCCGTTATTGAAAACCGGACATCCGTACAGCGGCGCGGTGAGCGAAGCGAAGCCTTCCGGACTCTGCTTCAATTGACTGTGGCTCACGGCCGAGTCGATGCCGAAGTCGTCGAAGAACGACCAGGTGAAAGGCCCGACAACGGGGATCCGGTACTCCAGGTTGCTGGTCAGGTTGGCGTCGCCGCCAATCGACGCCACGCCGTACACCGGCAGGGGCACTTGGATGCACTGGTTGTCTTCGGGATTGTTGGCGTCGCGCGGCACACAGCTTCCGTCGGGATTGGTGAGTTGGAAATTCACCCGGGTCGGCACGTAGCCGTAGGGAGTCGCGCCGCGCACGTCGAACCCGCGCAGGTCTTGCTCGCCGCCGGTGTAAAAGCGATTGTTCGGCGGCGCGACGTCTCCGCCGTACCCGCGCACATAACTCAATTGCACGCGGTAAGCCAGCACGTTCCTACCCTCCGGCGTAAGCCTCAGGATGTGCACTGGCATGAATCGCTCGTAGGCCACCAGGGGCGCGATGTACCGCACGCTGCCCCACAGGCCGGAGGTTTGGATGAGCGCCGTGATTTCCTTCCCCGTCCGCGGCCGCAGCGGATTGCTCACCGTGTTGTACATGTAGCTGAGCGAAACCAGGCTGTTGACGATGCCGGCGAGCGGATTCGATCCTTGGATGCCCGAGCGGAAGGCGATGGTGTCGAAGAAAGATTGCGACGCCGCGCTGAAGGCGGTAATCGTCGATCGGGTGAGCGAGTACGTGAATCCCACGCGCTGAAATGCGTGCCGCCGCAAAGGGTAGCTGATCGAGAAGGTGACTCCGTCCGACGCCTGGTTGTAGTTCTGCGTCAGCGATTTTTCCGCGGTGGACAGGTTGACCGATGCGCCGGTGCTGGCCTGGATGGTCTTGCTGGCGTTGTAATCCTGCTTGTTGTTGAAGACCGTGAAGCCCACGTTGATCGGCCGGTTTCGGATGTAGGGCTGCGTGAACCCGAACAGGAACTGCCGTTGGATCGAGCCCAGGTTGGCCTGCAGACTCAGCGTTTCGCCCAGACCGAAGAAATTGTTGGTCTGGTAGTTGAGGCCGAGGAATGCGCCCTGCAGGCCGCTGACCCCGCCGTTCAAGCCGATCGAGTTCTTGCCCTTTTCTTTCACCTTCAGCAGCAGTTCGACCGTGCCATTGTCCGGGTCCTGGTGGGCTTCCGAATCCGTATCCACCTTCAGCGGTTCGAAATATTCGAGCTGATTCAGGCGCAGGATGCTGTACTCCCATAGTTGGGAGTTGTACACCGATCCTTCGTCCAGCAGCAGCTCGCGGCGGATGACGCGGTCACGCGTGATCGTGTTGCCCTGGAACTCGATGCGCGACACGTAGAACACCTTGCCCTCGTCGATGTCGACGTCGATCGAAACCGTATGCTTCTGGTCGTCGTAACTCACCCGCGGAATGGCGCCGAAGTTGATGTAGCCGAGCTGCCCGTACGCCTTCTTCAGGTTGTCTAGGCCCTTGCCGATGTCCGTGGCGTTAAACCATTCGCCGTCCTTGAGGGGAAACGTCGCCCGCAACGCCTTGACGTTGGTCACCGCCTTGTTCCCTGTGAAAGTAATCGTCCCCAGCCGGTAGCGATCGCCCTCCTCGATCGGCAAAGTGATGTCGATGCGCTTGCCCGTGCGCGGCCGGAAAGTGAACCAGTTCAGCCCGCCCTCGTCGCGAATCGTGGTGCGCGGCTCCTCCACCGCCGCGTTGGCGTAGCCCTTATCCCGGTACGCCTGCCGCACCCGCTCCGTGTCCTCTTCGAGCTTCGAGGAATCATAGGTCTGCGGGAAAAGATCCTCGAAAACAATCGAGTAGGGAATGCCGATCGGCTTCAGATTCTTCATCGAGCGTCGCAGGTAGAGCGCGCCCAGGTGCGGGTTGCCGGTGAACCGAATTTTGCCCACCTTCACCACCGGCCCTTCCTTGATATTGAAGGTGATCTGAACCGAGGCCGGCGGAATCGTCTTGACGTCCTCGCGGACCGTGGAGAACTGGTGGCCGTGCTCGGCCTCCATCTCTTTGATGACCGTTTCGGCCTGCTTGATCTTGGTGGCGTCGTACTGGCTGTCGACCGACAGGCCCACTTTCTCCTTCTTGAAGCGATCGAGAATGTCGGACTGGGTGATCGAGTTGTTGCCCTTGTAATTGATTTCGCGGATATCGGGTTTTTCGACCACGTAGATGTTCAGGATGACGCCCTTCTCCGTGTCTTCGCGGTCGATGCGCAGATTGTCGAAATATCCGGTATTCCAAAGCGAGTTGAAGTCGCGCTCGATCGAGATTGGATCGTAGGTGTCCCCGGGGTGGGTGAAAAGTCGGGCGAGGATCGTCTCTTTGGGAATGCGCCGGTTGCCGATCACGCGAATCTCATCGATCGCATTCGGTGTCTGATTCTGCGTCGTGGGAACCGGCTGCTGCGCCTTCCCAGAAGCGGCGGCGAGCCCCAAGGTCATCATCACCAGGATGCCCGAGAGGATGCGCGCTGAACCCGCGCGCCACATCGCTTCGCGGAAGAGGATGCGCCTGATCTTCACCGGGCCGGGGCCCTGCGGCAAACAAATGTGCTGGTGCGGTCCATGGTTCGGCTTCACGGGAAAAATATGCACACCCTCAATTGCTGAAAAATCGTTCCTTCATCGAGGAAAGATTGATTATATTGGACCGCGGTCACCCCGCCCAAACCTGCGGTTGAGTGTTCGGCTTGAACCTCTTGTCACTTCCACCAACTCGTCGCCGCCTGACGCCTGCAACCAGCCAGCGCCGCTCCTCTCGTTTCCGCTCCGAAACAAAACTTGCTTTCCCGGAAGGTTGTTTCATCTGATCGCGGCGAGCATCGCCAGCCGCCGTGTGCTCCCGCATTTTCGGGACCCAGTCCACAGTCTACCGGAGCCGAGCGGGTTGCCGCCCTTCGACAGTTGCTGTGCCATCGAACATCCCATGCAGGGATTTTTCTTAAAATGCATTAGACGCGGACCGAGAGCGCAGGACATCGTTCCGCAGCGAGGTTTTCGCCCATGGAGGAGTCCGCACAGACCGTCTATTCCTTCTCGGCGCAGCTGCTCGACGGGCGCGAGGTGAGCCTGGAAGATTTCCGCAGCCAGGTGCTGCTCATCGTCAACACCGCCAGCCAATGCGGTTTCACGCCGCAGTATGCGGGGCTTCAGACCCTCTATCGCGCCTATCGCCAGCGCGGCTTCGCGGTGCTTGGCTTTCCCTGCAATCAGTTCGCCGGGCAGGAACCGGGACCTCCTGATGAAATTACCGCGTTCTGCGAAAGAAACTACTCCGTCAGCTTTCCCCTCTTCACCAAAATCGAGGTCAACGGGCCCCACGCACATCCCCTTTACCGCTTTCTGAAGGAAAAAAGGCCGGGCGCCCTCGGCTTCTTCACCGCCGGGCGAATCCACTGGAATTTCACCAAATTTCTCGTCGGCCGCGAGGGAGAAGTCGTCGCGCGCTACAACCCGTCGAGGAGACCCGAAACCCTCGCCCCCGTTATCGAGCGCCTGCTCGATGGTGAATGACCCTCCCGTTCAGGTCATTTCCCCGATGCTTGCTGACCATGGCCCGGAAGCAATATCCTGCTCACGCGGTCAAATCGGAGGGTGGCCCTCGGACCGCGGTGGGTCTCGATGCCGGACACAATAGAGCGCAAATGGCCGCGCCGCCCGAAAATTGTATCCTTTCCACCCTCCCAAGCGTCCCAAGTACGTAGGGGCAGTTTTCGTTCTTTCCCTTTGTCTTTATCTTTCGATTAACATAGTTCTTTCAAGTGGATATTTGGACCGGGAAGCGGCAGGCGCGCTACGGGTCCGGGAATCCGAAAAGCCGGCGCGAGCCGGACCAGAGCTGCCGCCAACGCCCTTCCGGGAGGTGGGGCGCTCCGGTCAAGGTAAAACGACGCCAGGACGCCGGCGGGAGCGAGTGCCAAATTTATGATGTGGTTTGTCCGGCTTGCGCTCAGGCGGCCCTACACCTTTGTCGTCTTTGCGTTTTTGATCCTGATCCTTGGCGTGCTCAGCATCGAGACGATGCCGACGGATATCTTTCCCAATATCGATATCCCAGTCGTGACGGTGGTCTGGCAGTTCCAGGGGCTTTCTCCGTATCAGATGGCCAACCGCATCGTGTATAACAGCGAGCGCGTCCTCACCACGGCGGTCAACGACATCGAGCACATTGAATCGCAGTCTCTGGTCGGGGTAGGCATCATCAAGATCTTTTTTCAGCCCCACGTGAACATCGGCGAGGCCATCGCCCAGGTGACCGCAGTCAGCGGGGCGATCACGCGGCAGTTGCCCCCGGGCACATTTCCTCCTTTCGTCATTCAGTACGACGCCGCCAGCGTTCCCGTGCTCCAGCTCGGCCTTTCCGGCCAGGGATTGAACGAGCAGCAGTTGAACGACCTGGCCATGAACGACATCCGCGTGCAACTGGCCACCATCGAGGGGGCGCAGATTCCCTTTCCCTATGGGGGCAAGGTGCGCCAGATCCAGGTTGACCTGAACATGCCCGCGCTGCAGGCCAGGGGACTATCGCCGTCGGACGTGGTCAACGCCGTCAGCGCGCAAAACATCATCGCGCCTTCGGGCACCATCAAGATCAACCGCTTCGAGTATCAGGTCGAGACCAACTCCGCGCCCAGCCTGATCTCGGAACTGAACAATATGCCCATCAAGGCGGCGAATGGAGCCGTCGTCTATATCCACGATGTGGCGCACGTGCGCGATGGGTTTCCTCCGCAGACCAATATCGTCCGCGTGGACGGGCGCCGCGCTGTGCTGATGAACATTCTGAAGACCGGCTCGACCTCGACGCTCGACATCATTAAGGGCGTACGCGACCGCCTGGCCTTCGTTCGGGGCGAGTTGCCCTCCAGGCTGCGCATTGCCGCTATCTCCGACCAGTCGCTCTTCGTGCGCGCCGCGGTAAGCGGCGTGGTCCGTGAGGCCATCATCGCCGCCTGCCTCACCGCGGTGATGATTCTGATCTTCCTCGGGAGCTGGCGCTCCACGCTGATCATCGCGGTTTCCATTCCGCTTTCGATTCTCTGCTCGCTCGTCCTGCTCGACGCTTTGCACGAGACCATCAACATCATGACGCTGGGCGGCATGGCGCTCGCTGTCGGCATTCTTGTCGACGACGCCACCGTCGCCATCGAGAATATTAACCGCAATCTCGAACAAGGCAAGGAGCTGGAGCAGTCCATTCTTGACGGTTCGGCGCAGATCGCCACGCCGGCTCTGGTCTCCACGCTCGCCATCTGCATCGTCTTCGTGCCCATGTTTTTCCTCACCGGCGTGGCCCATTACCTGTTTGTGCCCATGGCTGAAGCGGTGGTCTTTGCCATGCTGGCCAGTTACGTGCTCTCGCGGACCCTGGTGCCCACCATGGCCAAATACATGCTCCGCGAGCATGACGACGCCCAGGTCCAGCGCAAGCGCGCCAGCCGCAACCCCCTGGTGCAGTTTCAGACCGCCTTCGAGACGGGCTTTGAAAACATGCGCCGCGGCTACCTGCGCCTGCTGACCTTGTGCGTTCATCACGCCGGAGTTTTTCTGCTCCTTTTTCTCGCCGTCATGGTGGGATCGATTGCGCTGCTTACCCCGTGGCTGGGCCAGGACTTCTTCCCCTCTGTCGATGCCGGACAGTTCAAGATTCATGTGCGCGCTCATACCGGCACGCGCATTGAGGAGACGGCGGCGCTCTGCGATCGCATTGAAGCCACCATCCGCTCGCAGATTCCCGCCAAAGAGCTGGTGACCATCATGGACAACATCGGGTTGCCCAACTCCTCGCTGAATCTCTCCTACTCGACCTCCGCGCCGGTGGGACCTTCGGACGCCGATATTCAGGTGCAGCTCGCGCCCAACCATCATCCCACCGCCACGTACGTGCGGCGGCTGCGCGAAGTTCTGAACCGCGATTATCCCGGCGTGATGTTCTACGACACCCCGGTGGATATCGTGACCCAGATTCTGAACTTCGGACTGGCCGCGCCCATTGATCTGCAGATCGTGGGCTTCAACATCGATAACAATCGCGAGCTCGCCGAGCGCATCCTCGAGGAAGTGCGCCACGTGCCGGGCGCGGTGGATGCGCGCATCCAGCAGCCGTTCAATGATCCGAACCTGACGATCAACGTTGATCGCACCCTGGCTGAGGACACCGGGCTGACGGATCAGAACGTGACGCAGAGCCTGCTGGTGGCCCTGAGCGGCAGCTTCCAGACCAACCCGAACTACTTCCTCGATCCGCGCAACGGCGTTTCTTATAACATCGCCGTGCAATCGCCGCAGTATCGGCTGGATACCATGGCGGATCTGAAGAGCATGCCTATTACCGGCGCTGGCGCGGTTTTGCAGGAAGGGGACCCGGTCAGCACCACTGCGCCCGGCGCCGTTCCGGCCGGCTCGCCCGGGGCGGCCTCGACCATGGCCCCCGGTTCTGCTTCCATGGGTCCGGGCGCACCCCGGCCGGTCGAAGTCCTCGGCAATCTTGCCCAGGTGGATCCCGGCGCTGAGGAAGCCGAAATCAGCCACTACGACATCGAGCCGGTCATCGACATTTTTGCCAATGTGGACGGCGCCGATCTGGGCAGCGTGACGCGCGCCGTGGAACGGATTGTGGCCGAAAACCAGAAATATCTTCCTCGTGGTTCGCACATCATTCTGCGCGGGCAGAGCGAGACAATGTCCAAGTCGTACTTTGGCTTGCTGGCGGGGCTGGCGTTTTCGATTCTGCTCGTCTACCTGCTCATCGTGGTCAATTTCCAGTCGTGGCTGGACCCCTTCCTGATCATCTCCGCGCTGCCGGCGGCGTTGTCTGGGATCGTCTGGATACTGTTCTTGACCGGTACGCGGCTCAGCGTGCCCGCGCTGACCGGCGCCATCATGTGCATGGGCGTGGCCACGGCCAACTCCATTCTGGTGGTGAGCTTTGCCCGCGAGCAGATGGAGGCTCTGGTGGGCGATGCGCGCACCGCAGCGCTGAATGCGGGTTTTGTGCGCATTCGCCCGGTCATCATGACCGCGCTGGCCATGATTATTGGCATGGTGCCCATGGCGCTGGGCCTCGGGGACGGCGGCGAGCAGAACGCGCCGCTGGGCCGCGCCGTCATCGGCGGCCTGACGCTGGCCACGGTGGCTACGCTCTTTTTTGTGCCTGCCTTCTTTTCCTTCATTCACGGTCATCTTCAGCGCCGCCGAAAAGCCGCGCAGCTCGCGGCGGGCGGCGCCGCGTTCGATGATTTCGACGAGACTCGGGAGTAGCCCTCATGAACGAAGCATCCCATTCGCAGACACCACCAGCCGACAGTCATCACGCCCCGCCCGAGGCGAAGCCCATCTCGGGCCGCAGGACCATCGCTGGTGTTGCCGTGGTGCTGGCTATTCTGGGCTTGCTGGCCGGGATCGGCATCGTGCACCGCACGCATGCCGACACCGTGCTGGCCGACCGCACCGAGGCGATGGCCGCGCCCACTGTCAGCGTAGCCTCCGCCATACAGGGCGCTCCCACTGATAATTTCGTGCTTCCCGGCAACGTCACCGCGTACACTGATTCGCCCATCTATGCGCGCACCAACGGCTACCTGCTCCACTGGTATTTCGACATCGGCGCGAAGGTGAAGAAAGGCGCCTTGCTGGCCGTGATCGCCACCCCTGAGCTGGACCAGCAGCTTCGCCAGGCGCAGCAAGACCTGGCGACGTCGCAAGCCAATGCCAATATCGCGCAGATCCAGGCCAAGCGCTACACCGACCTGGTGAAGTCGGACGCGGTAAGCCAGCAGGATACCGACACTTTCGTCAATCAGGCCGCGGCCACTGCGGCAGCGGTTCGTTCCGCGCAGGCCAACGTGCAGCGACTCAAGGAGCTGCAGTCTTTCGAGCAGGTCTATGCGCCTTTCGATGGCGTGGTGACCGCGCGTAACGTGGATACCGGCCAACTCATTAACCAGGGCGCCGGGACGGAGCTATTCCACATGCAGGCCCTCGAGACGCTGCGCGTTTACACCAACGTTCCCCAGGTCTACTCGCAATCCGTCAAGCGCGGAATGAAGATTCCGTTGACCTTCCCCGAGCACCCCGGCAAGACCTTCTCGGGCGCCCTGGTGCGCACCGCCGACGCCATCGATCCCGCCACCCGCACGCTGCTGGTCGAAATCGACGTGGACAACCGTTCCGGAGAATTGATGCCCGGTTCGCTGGCTCAGGTGCATTTCAAGACCCCGCCCAGCAGCCCCACTTTTGTAGTGCCGGTCGCCGCGTTGATCTTCCGCAAGGAAGGCCTGCGCGTGGGCATCGTCGTCAACGGCAACACGGCTCACCTGGTTCCGGTGATCATCGGCGAAGATGACGGCGCTACGGTGCAGATTGTCAGCGGCCTCAACCCCGGCGACCAGGTCATTCAGGATCCTCCGGATTCGCTCATCGACGGCGAACGCGTCACCGTCGTCCATCCCGGCCCGGCCGCTTCGACCGACGGAGGCCTGTAAGATGCGGCTTTCGGGCGCCAGGGAACATCGCCAACCCATCCCGTCATTCCGCACCGCCAAAGCTCACCGCCAGCGTTATCCGTGGCCGTGGCCAACGGGCGTTTGCCTGCTCGGTTTGATCGCACTCGCCTTACTCACCGGATGCAAACCCGTCGGGCCCAATTACCAGCGCCCGAGCTTCAATGCTCCGCCAGCCTATAAGGAGATGGGAGCCTCATCGGTCGTCCCTCCACCCAATCCGCCCGGCGGGACTTGGACGCCGGCCAACCCCTCTGACGGCATGTTAAAAGGCAACTGGTGGGAGATCTACGGCGATCCGGCGCTGAACCGGCTTGAGGACCGCATCGCCACCACCAACGTGCAATTGCGCCAGGCGCTGGAAACCTATTACGCCGCACGCGACCAGGTGGCCGCGGCGCGCGCCAATTTCTATCCCACCGTCTCCGCTCAGGTTTCTCCAACGGAGTTGAAGTACTCGGCAAACGAGCCGCTCTTCAACAAGGCAGATCCCACCATCTACAGCGACCTGGTTCTCCAGGGTCAGGCCAGCTGGGAACCGGACTTCTTCGGCCGCATCCGGCGCACCGTTGAGCAGGCCCGCGCCAACGCTCAGGCCACTGCCGCCCAAGCGGCCAACGTGGACCTGGGCCTGCAAGCCGAAATGGCCAGCGACTACTTCGAGCTGCGTGGCCTCGATTCGCAAATCCAGTTCCTGCGCGACACGGTCGCCGACCTCGAACACCAGCTTCAATTGACTCAGCAGCGGCTGGCCGGCGGCGTGGCCACGGCGGTCGACGTGGCCCAGGCCGAAACCGAGCTCGAAACCGTCCGCGCCCAATTGGTCGACGCCGGCGTGGCCCGCGCCCAGTTCGAGCACGCCATCGGGACCATCGCCAATTACAGCTTGCCCAGCTTCAGCATTCCCTTTTCGCCCCTGAACCTGCCTCTGCCCAAAATCCCCACCGGAGTCCCATCGCAACTGCTCGAACGCCGGCCTGATATCGCGATTCAGGAGCGCCTTACCGACGCCGCCAACGCGCAAATCGGCATCGCCGTCAGCGCTTTTTATCCCAGCATCTCCCTGGGTGCAACCGGCGGCTTTCAAAGCACCAGTCCAGGAACGTGGATTCAAGGCCCAAGCTCGCTTTGGAGTCTGGGCGCCCAGGCCACAGAGCTTCTCTTCGACGCCGGTCAGCGCCACGCCCTCACCGATCAGGCCCGCCACACCTACGAAGCCCAGGTCGCCGGTTATCGCAACACCGTCTTCTCGGCCTTCGAAGATGTCGAAGACCAGCTCTCGTCTCTGCGCATTCTCGAACAGGAAGCGAACGTAGAACAGACCGCCGTCGCCTCCGCGCAACGCTCCTTCAATCTTTCCAACCAGCGCTACCGCGGCGGAGTCACGAGCTACCTCGAAGTCCTCACCGCCGAACAAACCCTGCTCCAGGATCAATTCACCGCCATCAACCTCCAAACCCGCCAGTTCGCCGCCAGCGTCGGCCTGGTCCGCTCCCTGGGTGGCGGCTGGGACGTCACCCAGTTGCCATAAAACAAGCGCATCGTTGCCCCTGATCGGCGTCCACACTGACCCCGATCTCTGCCCCTTCACACCATCGCCCGCTCTTTCACTCTCAAATACTCATTCAATACCGCTGAGGTCAAGTGCCCCGGATCGAGATCGAGCGTCAGCGCGCCCTGTTCGCGCAAACGGGCGAGCAGAAGTTCGCGCCGTCCCGCCAGCTCCTGCGCGGCGGCGGCCCGGAACATCTCGTCGATATTCTTCGGCCGCTGATTGGCGATTGCCGTCACGTCCGGCTGAGCCATGGCGACAAAGAGCAGCACATGCCGGCGCAACAACTGCAGCGCGCCATCCACCACTTCAGGCCGCATCGCCGTCTCCGCCAAATCGGTGATCCACAAAATCAGCGCGCGGCGCGGCTGCAGCCGGTTCAGCACCGCCGTGGCGCGCAGATGGTCGGCTTCGCTCAACTCGGCCCGCGCCTGCGCAAGGGCCTCCACAATCAGCCGTAGATGCGCTGCTCCGCGGCCGGGCAACACCCGCTGTTGCACATTCTGTCCGTAAACCAGCAATGCCGCGCGATCGCCTGAGAACAGGGCCAGTTGCGCCAGCGCCACGGCCGTCGAGCAGGCGTGGTCGAGCTTCGAGTGCGCCACGCGCCGCGCCTCCGGTTGTCCACCCGCCCCACCGGCCTGCGGCACAATCCTGGCGCGCAGCAGCCTGCCCGCGTCGATCACCGTCCACACCGCCTGGCTGCGCTCGGTCCGGTAGCGGCGCGTGATGAGCTGGCCGCGCCGCGCCGTCGCCGTCCAGCACACATCGCGCAGGTCGTCGCCCTCCAGATAGTCTCGCAGGCTTTCGAAATCCCGGCCCAAGCCCCGCTGTTGCGCCTGGCGAAGCTGCAAGTCAACCTGGCGGCCGCGGGCGAGATAGATTTTCTGGTCTTCGCCGCGGCGCAGCGCCGGGTAGACACGCACCGTCTGCTCCAGCCCCGCCACGGCCCACCGCTCCACCAGCCCGAGCGGCGAGGCGTAGCGGAGATAAACACTGCCCGCGCGCGCGTCCCCGCGTTCGCGCGGCTCGATCTTGGAGCATAGCGTCGCGCGCCTGCCGGAGAGCGCTAGCAGCTTGTCCGTGGCCGGCGCGGGCGCCAGCGCCTCCGGCAAATCATCCGTTATTCGGCATTCGAGCGCTATTCCGCTCTGTTGCTCAACGGCCAGTTCGATCTCGGTTTCACTATCGAGCGAGGGCGCGTTGCTCCACGAGCGTTCCATCGTGATCGCGGCTGGCGCGGGCAGCCGCCAACCATCCCAAAGCGCGGCGGTCATCACCAAGGCATCCCACGCCAACATCCCATAGGCAAGACGCGCATCAAAGAACCCCGGCAGCGCCAGCGCCAGCCCGGCCACCAATAACCAGATCGTCCGCGCCGTGAGGCCAAATGCAAACCGTCCCCGCGCCCGACAAACCGCGCGCACCCGCTCGGGTTGGAGCGACCCCGCCATCACCCTCTCGGCACTGCCGCCGCGGCCAGCACATCGCTCAATACGCGATCGGCGTCATAACCTTCCAGCTCCGCCTCCGGCTTGATCAGAATCCGATGGCGCAGCGTCGGTAGAACGGCCCGTTTCACGTCGTCGGGGACCAGGTAATCGCGGTCTTCGAAAGCCGCAAGGACCTGCGCCACGCGCAATAGGCAAATGGCCGCGCGCGGGCTCGCGCCCAACCCCAACATCGGCCACTCGCGCGTGCGCCGCACCAGCTCGAGAATGTAGTCGTAGAGATCGGATGCAACGCGGACAGCGCGAATCTCATCGCGCGCCGCCGTCAGCAGATCGGCGGCCACCGGCTCAATTGCCGCATCTTCCAAGATTCCCGCGGCGCTCGCGCCATGATGCCGCTCCAGCATCGCCCGCTCTTCGGCCGGCGTCGGATAATTCACTTTGATCTTGAGCAGGAAACGGTCAAGCTGCGCCTCGGGCAACGGATAGGTGCCCTCAAACTCGATAGGATTCTGCGTGGCGAAGACCGTAAACCAAGCCGGTAACGTCCGCCGCACGCCGTCGCTCGTCACCTGCCGCTCTTCCATGCACTCGAGCAGCGCCGCCTGCGTCCGCGGCGGCATGCGGTTGATCTCGTCCACCAGGAGCAGATCGGTAAACACCGGTCCCTTGTGAAACGTAAACGCATCCGCTCCCGGGGTCAGAATCGAAGTCCCCAGAATGTCGGCAGGCATCAGATCCGGAGTGGCCTGTACGCGTTGGAACTCGAGTCCCAGCAGCCGCCCCACCGCTTTCACCATCAGGGTCTTCGCAACTCCCGGCACGCCCTCGAGCAATCCGTGCCCCTGCGCCAGCACCACCGCCAGCACTTCGCCAATCGCATTTTCCTGTCCGGCGATCACGCGCCCCAACCCCGTACGCGCCTGCGCGACCAACTGCCGCGTCGCCGCTAGCGCTGCAGGCGCTTCTGGGCGTTGCGTCTCCGGTTCCAAAACCTCCTCCTCGCTCATCGAGCTCTCCTTGCCTTCGTTGTCCCTCTCCCCAGCGCCAAGGCGGCCAATAGCGCGCCGTGCCGATCGAGCGCCTGCACCAGCGCCAGCGCCCGTTTCGGCGCCAGGCGCTCTTCATTCGCCGCCTCCTCGCATGCTGCCAAATCCTCTTCGAGTTCCGTTCCCGCCTGCGGAAACCGCCGTCTCAACAGCGCTCCAAGCTCGTCAGCGCTCATCTGTTGGCCCTTGCATCCGCTCAGCTCGCTCATCCGCCGCCGGAACCGCTCATAAGCCAGCGCGACCGCCGTCGCCGCCGCACCTGCCTTGGCGTACAACGAACCCAGTGCCTCCAGAAATTCCACCGGTGTGGCGCGCGTCGGCGCCGGCATATCGCGTACGGGTCCGCTCCGCCGGCTGAAGCTGAAAACCACCAGCATCCCGATTGCGGCCAACCCCGCCAACAGCAGGTTCATGGCCGCGCCCCGCGCATAAAACCACTCCGAGCGCGTTTCGCCATGCAACGACTCGTCCCAATAGAAGCGGTGTTCGGCGTGCGGTCCCAGCGCATTCAGAAACAGCGCCAGGTTGCCGTCGCGGCCAATCGAGCCGTTCTCGAGCGGCGTTGCACTGGCCCACCACACCACGTGTCCCGCGCCCTGGTCGTACTCCACCACTGCCGGCTCCCCGGCGCAGTCGTATTCGATGCGGTAGAGCGGGTTGCCCAGAGTCCACTCCGCGGCCGGAGCCATCCACACCTGGCCAGAGCCGGCCAGCTCATCCAGGCCCTCCGGCGTCAGCCGGCACGCCGCCATCCGAAACTCCGTCGCCGGCCGCACGGCCCCGCCCGGGGCCAGCTCACCTCCAGTCGCGCCCGTCACCAGCACACGTCCTCCGCGATGAACAATCTCCTGGACTGCCTTAAAATCCGCAGGGCTGTTCGGAAACGGATCGGCGAAGATCACCACTGTTTGCGCGTTCGCCATATGCGCCAGATCGCCCAGGGGCTGCTCCCACCGCCTGACGTGATATCCGCTCGCCGCCAGCAGATCGTAGGCCGCGCGCGCTCCGTGACGACCCGTTAAATAGCTGCTGGGCAGTGGATTGTCATCGCGATTCTGATTGCGTGCCAGAACCCCCATTATCAATGCCAGCGCCATCACCGCCGCCAGGCATGTCAGCAGCAGCTTGCGGTCACGCGCGTCCAGTGAGTCCGGCAGCTTCATTCCACTCCCAGCGCGGCGGCCAGCACCAGCGCCGTTTCGTAATCGGCTGCGTCCGCCGCGTTTCCCCCGTACCAGGTCCGTTCAAAACTGCTGGTCAGCGCGGCCAGGCTCTGCCGTCGCGGATCGCCGCCCGCCAGCAGGCGCACAACTTCGCGCGGCGTGCGCGCCCGGTCGGCCGGCCACAGATGCTGCGACTCCAGCCGCGCCACCGCCGCCCAGTACACGAAATGAATCGCTTCGCGCCAATGATTCGTGGCCGCCATGGCGCGCGCGTCCTTGAGCCACAGTTGCCACTCGCGCAGCCGCTGGGTTCCTGCGGCCGGCGGCGCATCGGGAACCAGGCGAATCCGCGCCCGCCGTTCGACGCGCACCAGCGCCCACACCAGCCCTAGGCACACCCCACCCAAAAACAGCGCGCGAAACGCAACAGCGATCCACGGCTCGCGTTCTCCCAGGCGCACCAGTCGGCCGAGCATCTCGTTCAGGGCGGCATCCAGCCACTCCACAAAGCGCTCGCGGGCGGTTTCCTCGCCCACCGCGCGAAACTCCCGTTGCGCGAGAATCGTCTTGAGCGCGGCGCGCTGCGATGCGTAGCTGGGCCCGGCCGGCGGCGCGGCGGCCTCCTGCGCGTCCTCCGCCAGCCGTTGCCGCGCCAGGTTGAGCAGTTCACCCATCTCCAGGATGCGCGTCTTCACCACGGGCGCCGGGACTGGCCCAGTGTTTGGCTGCGATTTTGCTCCCTTGCCTCCCGCCCGCGCCAGCAGAGCACGCAGCCAGTCGTAACCAATCCGCCGCTGCTCCACGCCTCCGCCCGCTGCCAAGGCGACTTCATCGTCCGGGCCGATCAGCGCTGGATTGCAGGCCGCTGCTGTGCGCATCTTCGCGCAAGCAGCCACCACAGCGTCGAGTTGCGCCAGGTGTTTTTGGTAATGCGCCACGCTGCCGTTCGCCCGTCCCGCCTCCAGTTTGCCTGCCATCGCGCACTCGCCCGGCGCGGCGGCAAGCAGTGCTGCGGCAAGTGTGGCCAGCGCCCGCCGGCGCCGGAATGAATTCGCCCGCGGAGGATTCATAGCTCTTTCACGGTATCAGGGGTCATCGCCGGCGCAGAAGGCGCGTCGCCGTTCGGCAAGCCGGGTGAGGCTTCCGCTCTCGCCCATTGACTTAATCCGGCTTCTTCCATCATGCGCTCGATGTCGTACCCCTCGGTGCGCACCCGCTGGTCGAAATAGAAAAGCAGCAGCGCGATCAGATATACCGGCGCAATGAGCGTTTGCAGGGCGAAGTTTCCTAGAACATTCAGGGCTTCTGCCGAAATCAGCACCACCGCCGCGTATTGCGCCCCGTGCCCCATGGCTCCCACAATCCCCGCCATAATCGCCACCGGAATGTAGACCACCATCGACAACACCAGCGAAAGCGCCCACACCAGCAGAAACATGACGAAAATTCGTCCACGCGCCGCCTGGCTTAACTTCATTGCGCGCTGAATCGACTCCCATGCGGTCTTTTCCTCCACCACGCACGCGGCCAGGCTCATCGCATAGCCGAGCGCCCGCCAAACGGCTGCTGCGATCGCCGCGGCCAGGATCAGAAAAATCAGAAACCCGAACCCGGCGCCGGAGCCTCCGCCGGCCAACCGCAACAACGCCGCGAGACCCGCAATCGCGCCCGCGGCGATCACGCCCGGAATTCCAGCCGCCAGCAGCCCTTGTAACACCAGCAGCCACAGATATCGCCCGAAGCGCGGCCGCACGCCCCCAAGCGCGGCGCGGATGCTGAGGGTTTGGCCATTGTGCGCGCTCAACGCCGCCCGCGTCAGTCCGGCTTGCGAAAACACCAGCGCAGCCACGAGCAGCGGAGCCGCCACAACCAATAACAGCCCGCCCGCCAGCCCAGCCGCGGCGCCCATTTGCCCGATTCCATGCCGGGTGATGACCGTGGCGGCAAGAACCGCTCCAAGCCCCGCCGACAATCCCACGATCACGCCCGTGGGCGCCGCGGAAACTCCGGCAAACAGCCAGAAATTGCGCCGGTAAAGCTGCGCCGTCCGGTCGAGGATTTCACCCAAACTCAAGGGGCGTAGCTGATTGATCATGGAAGGCCTCGTCGCGTGCGACTCGCCGCAGGCCTTGGCCTCCGAGACATCCAGCGCGGCGCTCGCAACCGCACGTCGAGCTGACCGCCAAAATCGATGGATTCAAGCAGTGCCGCGATTCGCTTGCAGGGATAGTAGCACAAGTTTCTCTGGCGTTCCGATCCGATCGAACCGCTCAAGCTCGCCCTGAAGAAGCGTTCCGGGATCCCGCTAGCGCGGATAACCCTGCCACAGATACTCGAGCGCCGCGGCCAGCGTTTGAGCCTTTACGGCGCGGTCGGTGTGTCCGGCGTTGCGCGCGAACACAAACTGGTAATGATAGCCCTTGGCCGCCAGCACTTTGGCCATGTCTTCGTTGGCGACCACCCAGTCGTGCATGCCGTCGCGCATCACATTGGGGTTGTCGAGGTCCCGGTCGCCCACCTCCATCCAGATCCGGATCGGCTTCCGCGGACTATGGGGAATCAGCTTCTCGTGGAACTCCCAGGCGCCATGCGGAATTTTCGGATTATACGGCCATTGTTGATTGACGAACGTGCCTGAATACGACAGCACGCGATGATAAAGCTCCGGGTGATACCAGGCCATAATCAGCGCGCACGCCGCGCCCGAGCTGCCGCCCATCGTGGCCCGGCCATCCGGATCCTTCGTCAACTGCACGTGATATCGCGCTTCCACCTCGGGCAACACTTCGTGTTCCACAAACTCCGCGTACTTGCCGGACATGGTGTCATATTCCAAGCCCCGCTCGCTACCCTGCGCGTCGCCGCTGCCGTTGCCGATGGAGATAGCGATCATCACTGGCGCGCGATGCTCAGCGATCAGGTTGTTGAGCGCTGCGAACAGCAGCGTGTCCGGCCCATCCGCGCCCACAATAAAGGGCGCCGGCGTTCCCGGCACATACTGTTTGGGCACATACACCTCAACCCGCCGCGTATACGGCGCAGGATGGCTGGTGGTCACAATCAGCTTTGCGGGATTCTCCGGGTCCGGCGTCCCAAACGTCCCCAGCTCCCGCGCAATTCCTGGGTAGAACTTGCTGTCCGCCGAGCTCATGGCGAACTCGTACACCTCGCCCTGCGGCGCATTGGGATTCGCTTCCAACTCCGCAGCCGGCGCATGCGTGGGCCCGATGATAAAGTTTCCGTCCGCATTCGCCGGAGGAAGCTGGCCATCGGGCAGCTCGGTGGCCTGCACATATCCAGCCGTGTGCGGGTCGCGCGTCGGCGGCGTAGGGCGCGTCGGATGCTGCGCCGCGCCAGCCTGGCCAAACGCCGGCGCCAGGCCGGCCAAAAAGGCAAAGGGAATCGCAAAACCAAGACAGTTCATCATCGGCGGTGGTTTCCTTCCTTTTCCTGGAATGTCGATCGGCGCGTTGGGGAATCGTCGCGCACGCGACAGCCCCGATTGTATCGAATCGGCCAAACCACCCGCCGCGCCGCGCCCAGACCTGCGGTCAACTCGTTACCGAAGTGTTCTCCCTCATTCCCAAGCACTTCCACCACGAATTCCCTTGCCGGTCATTTCCCCGTTCTCCGCTACGCTCAAAAGCGTCCTAGGAATCGCTCATTGGGCTTCGCCTCACAATGCGGCACGAAAATTGGACCGATGCCGCTAACTTGCTAACTCGCTACGCCGCCTAGCGGCGCTAACTCGCTCAAAGCCAACAGCCTCCGTCTCGAAAACTCCTGACGGCAGGAATCGATTTTCAAAGGGGCGCTTCATGGAATCCCGCTGTCGCTACACCGGCATCAATGGCGCCCGCTGCGCCATGCCCGCCCTCAACCGCCACGACCTCTGTTTCCAGAACCAGCAGCGCAAGCGCCAGGCGCAACGCAAACCCGCGCCATTCGGCCGAACATCCGCCCTCTTTTCAAACACTTACCTCCAAATCCAAAGATAAGTTATCTGTTTTCAAACACTTACGCAGGCTTCAAAAGGCAGATGCCTTATTTTCAAACACTTACACTCCTCTTGAGGAGATTGATCCGGTCCAATTCGCATCGCTGCCGGCCTACGCCCGGAAGCTCGCCGGGCGCCTTGCCATAGACCCGCTGGGGCCCGCCTCGGGCTCAACACGCCGCGGAAACACACATTCGAAAACTGGGTTCTGAAAAGGGCGCGACTTTGGACGCGTTTTTCCGCCGGCCCATTTAGCCCCGGAGGAGCGGTTTCGCCGTCCGGCGCCATTACAATCGGAGCCATGACCAGATCAGCCATCGCCACGGACGGCGCGCCTGCCGCCATCGGTCCCTACTCGCAAGGCGTGCGTGTGGGTAACCTCATCTTCACCGCCGGTCAGATCCCGCTCGACCCGGCCACGCAGCAAGTCGTCTCCGGCGGGATTGCGGAGCAGGCCACGCGCGTGTTCGAAAACCTTAAGGCCATTCTCGAAGAAGCCGGCAGCAGCCTCGACCGCGTGGTCAAAGCCACCGTCTTTCTCAAAGACATGAATGATTTCGCGGCCATGAACGCCGTCTACGATCAATATCTGGGCCGCGACGGGGACGAGCCGGCCGCGCGCACCACCGTGGAGGTCGCGCGTCTGCCCAAAAATGTTCTTCTCGAAATCGAGGTCGTCGCCGAAGTCTGATCGCCGCCTGCCGAGCCTTTTCCGCTTCCTGGCGCATCCCATCGTTGGCCAACCCTCACTTCACCGGAGGTGCCCGTGCCCGAAACATCCGGAACCGTCGTGCACAGCGAAGCTGAGTGGCGCAAGCTGCTCTCGCCCGAGCAGTACCACGTCCTGCGCGAAAAAGGCACTGAGCGGCCGTTCACCGGCGCGCTGACTGAAAATCATGAAACCGGCGCCTACCACTGCGCCGGCTGCGGAGCCCTGCTGTTTTTGAGCGGAGCCAAATTCGACTCCGAGTGCGGCTGGCCCAGCTTCACCATCCCCGCCGATTCCAAATCTGTCGCGGAGCATGAGGACCGCAGCTACGGCATGCGCCGCATCGAGGTCACCTGCGCCCGTTGCGGCGGCCACCTGGGCCATGTCTTCCCAGACGGACCACGCCCCACCGGTCTGCGCTACTGCATCAACTCCGCCTCGCTCACCTTCACTCACGAGGACCGATAGGGGGAGGTTTTTGCCGGTTTGCCCTGCGGCAAATTGTTCATTCAGGGGCGCCCGGCTGTGGAACAGGAATTAAAAGGCAAACGGGGCTTTCCGGTTACCCGGGGGGTGGCGCGGTCAATCTTCGGGGCATACATCCCGCCCGAATCAGTGGTTCAATCCATTTTTGGCGACCCAGAAGCTGCAGGGCCACACGTTCACCCCGTCCAGGCTGGGAACAAACATCTTCAGTGGCGACGGCATCCGCTCAAAGCTGCCTTCCCACCCCGGAAATGCATCCCGCAGAACATCCGCGTGGTGATGCTGCATCGCGCTTCCCGCCCATAGCACCTTGAACTCCGAATTAAACGAGAGAAAGGCTTCCAGCAGATACTGCTCGCCCCAGAAGCAGAGATTCTTCTTCACGAATTTTTCCGGGTAATCCAGGGGAGCGAAAATGTCATGAAAATGCACCAGGACGCCCGGCTTCAGGTCGGGCAGAATGTTCAGAAGTTCGTACACGACATCGCTGTCGATCGAAACCACATGACTCGAATCAATAAACAGGATGTCGTTTTCCTCGAGCGCACGGAACAGCTCGACGGGCGCGCGCTGGACCGGTTCTTCGATCAACTGCGTCAGGCCCGGAACGCCCTCTTTCAAAAACAGCGAAGGATGGGGGTCGATCCCATGCAGTTCGCAGGCAAATCCCTCTTCGGCGTTTCTCCTTACCGCCGCAGCTAGCAGCAGGGTCGTATTCCCGCACCCAACCTCGACAATCCGCCGGGGCTTGCGCTGGCGCACAAACGAGTACGCCACCTCGGCGTCGATATGCTCAAAAAACCCATTGTTGAAATGAAACTCGCTTTTGCTCCCGTTCTGGTGATCGGCGAAACGCCATTCCGGAGCGAACGGACGCAGTTCCGTGTTTAGCCGGTCGAGCTGATCCTCAAAACGGAAATCGATGGCCGCACACGGCTGGCGGGCGCGCCAGTCTTTATTTTGCAGGGTCCGCAGTTTCGGAACCGGGAAATAATAGTGCGAAGGCGTCACGCTGACGCCCAACCTGTCCTGGACAAACTGAAAAACAGAGGAAACGGTCGTCCTGACCCAACTGCTCCGCATAATTCCGACCACGGCACAATACCTCAAAAATGCGCTTATCCCCACCCCCCTTGCCAAACCCCGCTCAGTTACCCCCCCCCACACGCCATGCTCGCCTCTATTAGCGCTTAAGCAATGGGATGCGGAAAGCCCTGCTAGGGTTTTTGAGGCCTGGACCTGGAGAAATCTGTCCGGAAACAGAAAACCCGTCCGCAAGGGACGGGTTTTCGGGATTCCCGAACTTTACCTTACGCCTTGGCGACCCTGCCGCTCTTGATGCAGCTTGCGCACACCCGCAGCCGCTTGGGCGCGCCGTTTACCAGCGCTTTCACCACTTGCAGGTTCGGGTTCCAGCGCCGCCGCGTCACGTTGTGCGCGTGCGAAATATTGTTGCCGAACTGCGGCGCTTTGCCGCAAATGTCGCATACCTTTGCCATCGTCCCACTCCGGAAAATTTCCAAAATTGCGGCCCATCGCGGCGCCGCGCCGGCATCTCCGGGGCGTCTCTATCCTCCCCGCCTTTGCCCAGCCGAATCTTCAGTATACCGGAAAGCGCTTCCAAACTGCGCGAACAGCCGCTGGCTCGTGGGGCGCGGCAGGTCGCGATTCGATGCGCCCGAACCGTGCGCCGGAATGCCTATGCGGGCGTTTTGTCTGACGGCAAAATCTCGTAAGGACGCATCATCTCGTTGTCTTCATGTTCGAGTATGTGACAATGCCAGACGTAACGGCCGGCGTAATCTTCAAAGGGCACAAGAATGCGCGTCACCATGCCCGGGTCCGCGCGCGCGGTGTCTTTCCATCCGGATTCAAACGATTCTGGCGGTTGCGCCGGCCCGGTATAGCGCAAAGCGCCCCTGTTCATGAATTCGAATGTGTCGAATGCACGGCGATCGAGAATTTTGAACCGGACCAGGTGTAGATGAATGGGGTGGGAGTCGTCGGTCAGATTCACCAATTCCCAAATCTCCGCAGAATGCAGCTTGGGAGTCTCCGTCACCGGCGCGCTCCAGGGGGTGTTGTTCAGCAGCATGCCCATGGACCGCTGCACCTTGTCCAGCCGCTCATCGAGCGTGAGCCTGCGGCTGCCCACCGCCACTGTCTCGCTTACTTCTTCGCGCGGTTCGTCGAACACAGAAGGCAGATCGCTGTCGTCGTGAACCCCCTCTTTGGCGACCCGGAACTGGAGAATGTCGAAAGAATCGCTGACCAGGCGGAGGTTCGAGCCGGCAAAGGGCGCAAAATCCACCACGATCTCGGCGCGTTCGGCGGGTGCCAAGGGCAGGCGGCGCGCCGCAACCGGGGCGGGCAGCAAGCCCTGATCGTTGGCGATCACGTGAAAAGGAGCCCGGTTCGACAGCGCAAAGCGGTAGAAGCGCCCGTTGGAGCCGTTCATCAGGCGCAGACGATACCTTCGCGGTTCCACTTCGTGGTAAGGCAGCAGCTTGCCGTTCACCAGAATGGCGTTCCCAAAAACCTCTGGCACCCACGGCCGGTCAGGATCCGGAGAAACCGGGTAGAAAAGTTGACCGTCCCGGGTAAACTGCCGGTCGCTGATCATCAAGGGAATTTCGTATCGGCCGGCGGGAAGACGCAAGGAGTCCTCGCGCGCATCGCGCACGATAAAAAACCCCTGCAAGCCGGCGTAGATGTTCAGGCGGTTAATGCCCATGGCGTGATCATGGTAAAAAAGCAGCGCCGCGCGCTGACCCGAGGGATAGAAACAGGACTGCGTCTGCCCGGGCACGATCCATTTTTCCGGGTATCCGTCACTTTCGGGAGGCGTACGCCCGCCGTGAAGGTGCACGACGGTGCGCACCTCGGGCAAAGAAATTCCGGCGCCCTCCAGAGAGTGGTCGATGGGCAGAAAATGGCGCGGGGGAAGCCGATTTTCCCAGTCCACCATCACCGCCTGACCGCTCTCGGTCTCAATAGTCGGGCCCGGAAAGCGATCTCCAAAGCACCACATCCGCGTCGGCGGTACATCGCGATGAATTTTGATGAGAGCCTCGCGCATCGCCATGTGGTAGCAGGGAAGGCTTTCGCCGGGCTTCTCAGGATGCACGCGTGTTCCCAGGGGCCGAGCAACCTGCGGCAGGGGCAACGGATCGACAAAGGGCGCCAGAGTGGAAGGATCGAGAGCCGCCGACTCGTGGCGGGTTTTGACCGGACGCCTTCCCGGGACCGGGGCTTGATCCGGGGTCTCGCCCGGCGGTTTCAGTTGAAATCCGGCGAAGGCGAAGCCGGCATTACGCAGAAAAACGCGGCGGGATGAATGAAATCGACCAGGCATTCCGTATTGTCGCTTGAAGGAGGGCGGTATCGTCGTGCAAGCCGTCCGGCCCTTCGCAGTTTTGCAAAGAGCCGGACCGCCGAGGAACTATCAGTGTATGCTGCCGATCGGCTCGCCCGTCGAGGGGCTGAGCATGTACGGTGCGCGCATGTTGAAGTGGCTGAAGTCGAACATGTTGTCTAGGGAGCCGGCAATGGCGTCGAACGACCCGTCGCCGATGCGTTGTCCGCCCAGCCAGTTGTCTTCGATAAAGCGGATGATCGAACTCTGATCGGTCAGCGTGTGGTCGACAAAGTTCGATTTCGCCCAGGGAGAGATCACCATCATGGGAATGCGCGGACCGTAGCCGCAGCGGCCCTGCGCGTGAGCGGCGCCGCTGGGTCCGGGAAGCGCGGTGTCGGTTCCATTGCCGCAATGGCCATCTCCGGTCAGCATGTCGTCCGCAGTCGTGGACTGGTTTACGATTTGGCCGAGCTGATGATCGTACCATCCGTCGGAGTCGTCGTAATTGATGATTACCGCCGTCGAGGACCAATACGGCGAGCTCATGAGGAAGTTGATCACGTTGACCACGAAAGTCTGTTCATCGAGCGGATCGGAGTAGCCGGCGTGGGCGTCCTGGTAGCCAGGAGCTTTGAGGAAGCTCACTGCGGGCATGTTCCCCGCTCTCACTGTGTCGAAGAAGTCGTGGGTGTCGTATTGATGGTGCACGGCCCCGTCGTCGTGACCGATCATCGCCACCGAGGAGGGGCGAACGTGCACGAGATTCGACGTGGAAGTGTAGTACTGGAACGGCTCGTGATGTTCGATATAGTCCGTCTCCGTCACGCCTGTCACCGTTGAGGTGTGAGAACGGGCGCATCCCGTGGTTCCGTTGGGGTTGGTGATCGTAAGGTCGAAGCCCCCCTCGAACCATCCCCAAGTGATGCCGGCCTGGTCGAGCAGATCGCCGATATTCGTGCCGCCCATGCTGACCTGGCCGCTCGTGGTGCCGGTGCACTTGTCGCCAATGGGATTGGCGTCGCTGATGAGGGTATAACCGCCGCTGCCGTCGCCGACGATATCGCCGCTGGCGTTTATCTCGTCCGTCACGTTATTGGTTTGGCCGGAGATCAGGTTAATCGCCCCCACCGACGACGGACCGAAGGTGGTCCCGTAGGCGTTGTCATTCAGAGCGTAGCGCTGAGCGTAGTTCCACAGCGCAGTGACGGTATTGCCGTCGTAATAGCCCATCACCAGTCCGCTGGTGGTGTCAGCCGAGGGTGGAGGTCCCGGGGTTCCCGTGAATTCCGGAAAGGAGTCCATGAGCCCGGCATGGAAGGCTTCCTGTTCCGGGGTGTAGTCGTGATCCTGATCGGCGGTTGCGGCCTGGGAGCGGTCCAGCCGTAAGGGGTTGGACGCTCCGGCCCCGTTGCCGGCGGTATTGAGGAAGTTGGGATTGGCGGTCAGCAGAGCGGCTGTGAATCCGTTCACGCTGGGAGTGCCGGGAGCGGGGGTAAAACGCGGCTCGCCGGCGGGATTCGTGGCGTAAGGGTAGGTCCCCCAGTAGTGATCGAACGAGATGTTTTCCCCGAAGATCACCACCACGTGCTTGATGGGAGTTGCGGTTTGGCTGAAATCGGCCTGTGCGCGGGCTGCAAGCGGATTCGCCATGCAGCCGGCGGACAGTAAGAGAGCGACCCGGAACGCAGGGGGTTTTTGCATCGATGATCCTCCATGCCGGGGTGTGTCCTCTGGCGATTTGGGGCGCCTGACTTGTAGGTCATGTCGTGGGGATTGCAATATCCATTCCCAAAGCTCGAAGAGCCCGGCTCATTCGAGCAATAGCGGGTCAGTATGCACATCTGGTTACAAATTTGTGAACGCCGCGATAATTTGCGCGGCCGCGCCGCCGGCTGCCCGTAGCACCCCCGTGACTCGCATCACACCATCCTTCCGCCACTTGCCTGAATAATCGAGTTGCAGGATGGGCCACGGCCTGCCCCGAGGATCGGACGCCCCTTCTCGTTTCCCGCAGCGCGTCCATGCGAGATCGTCCATTCACCCTGGGGGGCCTTTCACCGGATCGGGAGTCCGGCGCCGATGTACAGGATTATCGAAGCCCGCGACGTCGGTTTCAAAATCAGGCAGTTTACCATCGAGGCGCCGCGCATCGCCCGCAAGCAGCGCCCCGGGCAGTTCGTCATTGTTCGCCTGCGCGAGCGTGGGGAGCGCATTCCCCTCACCATCAAAAGCTCCGACCCCTCCGCAGGAACCGTGACCCTCGCCGTGCAGGCCGTCGGCAAGACTACGTCGCTGCTCAATTGCCTCGAAGCCGGCGACTGCATTCTCGACATCGTCGGCCCCCTCGGCCACCCCTCTGCAATCAAGCGCTACGGCACGGTCGCGGTGGTGGCTGGCAGTGTGGGCACAGCCATGGCGCTGCCCACTGCCAAGGCTCTCAAAGACGCCGATAACCACGTCATCTTCATTGAAGGCGCACGCACCCGCGAAATGGTGGTCTTCGAGGACGAAATCCGCGCCGCCAGCTCCGAAACCTACATCATGACCGACGACGGCAGTTACGGTGAGTCCGGCTTGGTGACGAAAAAGCTCAAGGAACTGCTTGACTCGGGCCGCGCCATCAACTTCGTCCTCGCCGTAGGCCCTGTGCCCATGATGCGCGCCGTGGCCCAGCTCACCACGCCGCTCGGCATTCAAACCGTGGTCAGCCTCAATTCCATCATGGTCGACGGCACCGGCATGTGCGGTGGTTGCCGCGTGCTGATTGGCAACCAGAGCAAGTTTGCGTGCGTCGACGGTCCCGAGTTCGACGCCGCCGAAGTCAATTTCGACGTACTCATGCAACGCAACGCCATGTACCGCGACAAGGAGTGCGCGTCGCTGAAGCAGTTCGAGGCGGACAAGGCCAAAGAGCTGGCGCAGCTCCGCGCTGAACTGGCGGCCAAGGAGGACGAACTGGCGCGGCTGCGGGCCGAGTTGGCGGACGAGGAGGGGCGCAATGATTGAAGCCAATCCGCTCCCGCTCAAGGCGCGCATGAGGATTCCGCGCGTCGCGATGCCGGCTATCGATCCGGAAGCCCGGTCCCATTGCTTCGAAGAAGTGAACCTCGGTCTCCATGAGACCGATGCAATCACCGAAGCCACGCGCTGCCTCGCCTGCGCCCGCCCAACCTGTCAGGTCAACTGTCCGGTTGGCGTCAAAATCAAGCAAGTCGTCGCGCTCATCTGCGCCGGCCAGTTCCTCGCCGCCGCGGCCAAAATGCGCGAAGACAACGCCCTGCCCGCCATCACCGGCCGCGTCTGCCCGCAGGAAAACCAATGCGAGGGCGGCTGTGTGCTCGGCCGCAAAGGCGACCCGCTGGCCATCGGCAACCTCGAGCGCTTCATCGCCGATTTCGAGCGCGAAAGCGGCAGTCTTGGTCTTCCCGCTATTGCCCCGCCTACGGGCAAGAGCGTGGCCATTGTCGGCAGCGGACCGGCCGGCCTCTCCGCCGCCGGCGACCTGGTGCAAAAAGGCCATCGTGTGCGCGTCTTCGAGGCCCTTCACGAGCCGGGTGGAGTCCTCGTCTACGGCATCCCCGAATTCCGCCTGCCCAAGCCCATCGTCAAGCGCGAAATCGATAACCTCCGCCGCATGGGCGTCGAGTTCGAAACCAATGTCGTCGTCGGCAAAACCGTCACCCTTGACGAACTCATGCGCGTCGAAGGCTACGACGCCATCTTCGTCGCCACGGGCGCGGGACTGCCCCAGTTTCTCGGCATACCCGGTGAGCACCTCAACGGCGTCTACTCCGCCAACGAATTCCTTACCCGCACCAACCTCATGCGCGCCTGGCAGTACCCCCGCTTCGACGAACCCATTTACGATTGCCGGGATCGTGACGTGATCGTGGTTGGCGGCGGCAACACCGCCATGGACGCTGTGCGCACCGCCCGCCACCTCGGCGCGCGCACCGCGACGCTGGTCTACCGGCGCTCGGAAGCTGAAATGCCCGCCCGCGCTGAAGAGGTGCGCCACGCGCGCGAAGAAGGCATCCGGTTCCAGATGTTGACCGATCCCGTCGAGTTCCTAGGCGGCGAGGGCGGTTGGCTTACCGGCGCGCGTTGCGTGCGCATGGAGCTGGGCGAACCGGACGCGAGCGGCCGCCGCCGTCCCATTCCCGTCCGCGGCTCCGAGCACGTGCTCGCGGCCAGCGTCGTCATCATCGGCGTGGGCACGCACGCTAACCCCATCGTGCAGAGCGCTACGCCTGATCTCAAGACAAACGCCCGCAATTACATCGTCGCCGACCCCGAAACCCTCCGCACGTCGAAGCGCGGCGTCTTTGCTGGCGGCGACATCGTTACCGGCAGCGCCACCGTGATTCTCGCCATGGGCGCCGGCCGCAAAGCCGCAAAAGCCATGGATGAGTACCTCCAAACCGGCGTGTGGGAGTGATCGCAAGTCTGAAGGGGCTCGCATAACCGACGCATCCCCATCCCTTATCCCTGCTCTGCTCTCTGTTCTCTGTTCCCGGGCCCACTCACTTCGCCGCCCGATAAATCTCCGATCCGGCCAGCAGATACGCGCCCACCCCGTACACGTAGCTGGTTGTCTCAGTAAATGCGCCGGGAGCGGCCCCAACCGGCTGGATCGAGCCCAGGCGGCCATCCGCGAACACATGCTTCAACATGCCGATCCAGGCTCTCTCCACCGCGGGCCCGTACGTCGCGCGGTCCAGGATGCCCTCGTTCACGCCGTAAGCCATCGCATACGTAATGAAGGCGCTGCCGGAAATCTCAGGCAGCGGATAAGCGCCGGGATCGAGCAGGCCGGGGCGCCAAAGGCCGTCCTTGCCCTGAATCGAGAGCATCTCGGCCGACATCTCCTTGAGCTGTTCCACGAACTTCGGCCGCAGGGGTGAGTCCACCGGCAATTCCTTGAGCACGCGCACTATCCCGCCCATGACCCAGCCGTTCCCACGCGACCAGAAAATCTTTTCTCCGTTCATTTCGTGCTTGTCAAGGTAGGTTGCGTCGCGCGAGTAGAGTTGCTTCGTCCGGTCGTAAAGCAGGTTGGTGGTGATGGTCCATTGGCGGTCCATGAAGTCGAGATACTTCGCGTCTCCGGTGGCCGCAAACATGTCGGCAAAGACGGGCGGGGCCATGAAGAGCGCATCGCACCACCACCAGAGTGGCTGTTTGGGATACGCCGACTCAGGCGTCGCGATTTCAACATCGAGGCGCGCGCGCACGGGCTCCATCATCTTCGGATCTTTGTGCAAAAAATACTGCTCCATGTACATCTGGCCAACGGCCTGGTCGTCCGCCACCATGACCCGCGGTCCTGGCTGCCAATGGAGCTCTTCGCCGATGCGCAACATCGCCTGCCGGTAGCGGTCGCCGGCTACCTGCGGTGGAACGGCCATGAAACCGTCGTAGAGCGCGGCCCACGTCCAGTCCACTTGCGGCTCGGCGGGCAGCCGCCCGAGTTGCCAATCGGCCACCAGCTTCATCGCTTTGGCCAGGTCGCGCCGTGTCAGCTTCGCCGCAAGACTCGCCGGCGTCCCGGCCGTGGCCGGCGAATCTCCCGGCGGCGCAACCGGCGCGGGCTGTTCCGAAGCCGTTTGCGCGGCCAATCCAGCCGCAGACAGGAACACGCCGGCAAAAACAAGAGCGCAGACCCACTTGGCAAGTCTCATTTGTCCTAAAAGTGAACACATTTTCATCGCTGCCATCCCGCGAAAGACTGGAGAATTCGCCCACAGCAGTCGTCCGTCTCGCCTACGCGAAGCATCCGCTCGCCTCTGGCTGGTCCGGTCCAGCTTACCGCACTGAGCGCAAGCCGGGGCTCCTATGCGCACTCTCGCCTTTCTCCTAGCAGCCGGCGCCGATGGGACGCGATTTCAAGAGGAGTAGGAAGCATAATGGAAGCAACAACGCCGCCCGCCGGGGATGTGCCGGATTCCGTGGTTTGCCGTCACTCGCGACTTTGCTTGGCTGCCGCCTGTTTCGAACCGGTCAGCGTATTCCCACAGATCGGTTGGTCTTGGCGAGCCGATGCGCATCCAGCTGCGCGAATGTGTCGCCGCCAAGAGAAAGGCTCAACCCATGTCTGATATTCAGCACTCTTTGCAAGTTGGAGCCAAGCCGGAAACAATCTATCCGCTGATTTCGACCGCCGATGGTTTGCGCAGTTGGTGGGCTGAGGACGTTACGGAGGCAGACGGCGCTTTGGAATTGGGCTTCTTCCTGCGGACAACGGTCTACCGGCTGCGGCGCCTGATCGCTACCCCGCCCTTGGAGTTTGAGTGGCGCTGCGAGACCGGCCAGGAATGGGCAGGAACACGGATCACGTTCCGTCTCGCGGAGACCATATCCGGAACTCTTCTGCGCTTCACGCATGGCGGCTGGGAGGCGCCAACTGACTACTTTGTCTCGTGCAATACCGTCTGGGGCGAACTGATGTTCCGGCTCAAGGGCGTTGCCGAGGGCAAATCGCCCGGCCCTCTCTTCGCCGTCGACGGTATGGCCCGTTAGCTGAACAGGAGGGGTAGGGCCCCACTCGCATAGCCTGGCTGCCGCGAGCAGGTCGAATTCATACATGACTCTTCCATCAGGCGGACGACGTTCGTTCTCGGCTTGGAACCGCTCTGCGCAACAGGCAAGGGAACCCTATGGCCGCAGGATGTCGACCTCCATGTCAGGCAATCAAACGCAGGGTCGGATTGGTCCACATGGCAGAATGAAGTGTGTCCAGCAAATGGGGGCGCACTTTGACGCCGGAAACACCATCGTGGAACGACGTCGGCGGCTTGCCTGTGGCCGGCGCGGAGGCCATTCATCCTCGCGTCCTTCTCCATCGCGGCTTCACCAGCCGTTACTTGCCCGGCGCCCGCGATATTGCGGTCTACATGCCGCCCGGATACGACCAGCATCCCGCGCGCCTTTATCCGGTGCTCTATCTCCACGATGGGCAAAACCCCTTCGATCTCCAGACTTCGTTCCAACCCGGAGTCACCTGGCAGGTGCGCGAACACGCCGACGCCGCCATTCAATGCAGGGAAGCCGAGCCGCTGCTGATTGTGGGCGTCTACCACGCCGGCGAGCGGAGGCTGGCCGAGTATACGCACCAGCACGATGGCCGCATGGGCGGCGAGGCGGAGCAATACGGTCTCCTCTTAACGCGTGAACTGATGCCCTGGGTGGCAGGACGCTATCGCGTCCGTCCCGAGCGCGACGGGACCGGAATGGGCGGTTCTTCGCTCGGCGGGCTGGTCACTCTATATCTGGGCCTGCGCTATGCGGAGCAATTCGGCAAACTGGCCGTGCTCTCGCCCAGCGTTTGGTGGAACAACAAAAGCATTCTCCGTTATGTCGATCTGTGCGCGCCCCGCATCGCGCCTAAGCCGCGCATCTGGCTCGACGTCGGCGCGAATGAGGGCGGGCGCACCGCAGAGGACGCCGAGGAACTGTCGCTCCGGCTCCAGGCGGGCGGCTGGAGGCCCGGCAAAGACCTCCACTTCGAGCGCGTCGCCGGCGGCGCCCACGACGAAGCCAGTTGGGCCCGCCGCGTCCGGCCCATGTTGCGCTTCCTCTTTCCCGCGCGCTAAACCAAGCACGCGCATGACGTCGCAGAGCACTTCAGGGCCGGGCTCAGGGACGCTGACCTGGATACCGGTCCTGGACCGTGTAACCCGCCGGCGCCTGGAAAAGCGCTGCGCTCGGCTCGGCGCGACTGATGTTCGTCACCTCGGTGGTCGTGGTGCCGGAGCGCGGATCGGTGTCGATGCGCTGAACCGTGACTTTCAGGTCGGAGGCGACCCACGATTCATGCGTGACCGTGATCGCCTGATCGTTGCCGTCCCGGCCTGCCGGAATAACGATTGTAGTGAGCGTGCCGTCGGCCACCACGCCGTCGATGGTCTTGGAGCCCAGCGATTGCACGGTCGGCTTCAATTGGGCGTTTCGACGCGCTCCGGAAGCGCGCCAAGCCCCGCTCCTGGGCCGGCTCCCCGTCTGGCTCGGGTCGGGCAGATGCATAACGCTCGCGGTCTTGGCGCTGGAGGACCAATTGATGGACTCGCGATTCACCGGGTCGAAGACGCGGTACAGAATACGCGCCGTCCCCGATGCGCTTTGCATCTGCGTCTCGGTGTAAGTTCTGCCATTTGAGTCGCGAGCCTCCTGGATGACGGTCTGGTGAGTGATGGTTGTGCCGTTCGCCAGCTTCTCCACGTGTGTGATAGTGCGGACCGCGGAATACGGCGCGCCGGTCACCGAAGAAGCCATCCGGAAACCACCGAACCCCCCGCCAGCCCTAAAACCCCTGCCCATGGCGGGCCAGCCGTCGGCCTGCGCCCAGAGCGCCGGCCCCGCCGCCAACATAAGAACCAGACTCCCGATGCCGAGCACAATTTTCCCTGACTTCATTGCGACACCCTCCTGTGGTTGGACTGAAACACCCTCCCGTGGATCGATGGACGGAAACGCGCGGTCGGGGAATACACGGACAGCGAGAATTTCCACAAAAAAAGTCCATTTGCGGAATTTTACCTTGCGCGCGGATTCCTCCCTGCGTATACTCCCGCCGTCCCCCAAGGAGGAGTTATGGCAAAGATGAACATGGGCCGCGTAATCCTCGGCGGCGTCGTGGCGGGGATCGTGATGGACATTCTGGGTTTTCTGGTGGATGGCATGTGGCTGGCCCCGCGCTGGGCTGCGGCCATGAAAACTCTCGGCCATCCCGGCTTCTCCACCAGACAAATGGTCTGGTTCAACCTTTTGGGAATCGCGATCGGGATTGTCGCGGTCTGGGTTTACGCGGCGATCCGGCCGCGGTTCGGCGCCGGGGTAAAGACGGCAACCTGCGCCGCCGTGGCCATGTGGATCGCCAGCGCGCTCCTGCCCAACCTCAGCATGATGTGGGCTATGGGCCTGTTTGGGCGGCGCCTTACGCTCTACACCACGCTCGGAGCTTTGGTTGAAATGATTGTGGGGACCATCGCAGGCGCCGCGCTTTACCAGGAGCCGCAAGCAGCCCCGGCTCCGGCTGCCGCCGCGAAAATGGGGCAGGCGGCGCAAGCGTAGAAATCGCGGTCTCCACGCCCGTTCCGGTCACGTGGAGACCGGGGCGCCGCAGGGCCGCGTCCCGGCCCGCCCCGGGGGAAAGTCCTGTCTCATGCGCAGCGATGCTTTCTTGAAACCCCGGTTCGTGCGCACCCTTCGCGCCGTCAGCCGCCGTCGAGGCGCTGCCAAGCGAGCGCATCCAATCGTCAGTATCCCGGGTTGAAATGAAAATGGGGGGCTGTAAACTCGCGCCGGACATGAGCGTCTACCAAAGTGATGGCGGCCGGAACAGCGATCGATGCCATGAGCGTTGAAGCGGCGGAAGAACTTGCTGCGCAAGAGTTTGCGCGCGTTGTCGAAACGCACCGTCCGCAGATTTTTCGTTTTCTCCTCGCCTCGACGCGCGATCTTGATCTGGCTGAGACGCTCACCCAGGAATGTTTTCTGAAAGCCTATCGGAATTGGGCGCATTTTCGCGGCGACTCGAGCCCCATGACCTGGCTGATGCGCATCGCCATCAACCTGGAAAAGGACCACTGGCGCAATCGCCGCATGCAGTTCTGGCGGCAGACGCGCAATAACGCTGTGGACCTGGACGAAGCCAGCGAATGGCTGCCCAGCGGCGAGCGCACCGCGGAACAGCAGTTGTTGGCGCGGGAGCGCGTGGCCAAGGTTTGGAAAATCGTCGCCGGCCTCAGCGAGCGGCAGCGCACCGTGTTTTTGCTGCGCTTTGTCGAAGAGCAGGAGTTAGCAGACATCGCGCGGGCCACTGGCTTAAGCGAAGGCACGGTCAAGGCGCACCTTTCCCGCGCTCTCGGAAAAGTGCGGGAGGAACTGGGAGGCAAACGATGAATTCTGGCGGGAAGGATTTGAGCGGGGAAGCGGGAGACCGGGAATTGGACCAGGCTCTCGAAGATTTTCGGCTGAGCGTTCATGCCTGGAGCGAGGCGGCGTACAGCCTGCCGCGCACGGCTGCGGTTGCGGCGCCGCGGGGAAATTGGCGGCTGGCCGCTGCCTGGGCATTGGGCTGCGTTCTGGCGGCGGGCAGTCTGGCCGGCGGCCTCTATGACCGCCATCATCGCCGCGAACTGGCCAAGATCGCGGCCATACAGGCGGCCCGGCAGCGGCAGTTGGCGGCTGCCCAGCGCGCCCGCATCGAGGACGCGAATTTCATGGCCACCGTGGATCAGGACGTGTCGCAAGAGGTTCCTAGTGCGATGGAGCCGTTGGCCCAGTTAATGGAAGGGAACACAAACCAGTAGCGCCAGGCGCGGAAACAGAGAAAAAACTGCGGCCCGGCGCGAAGAATCAAGGGGAACAGGAATGAAAAAAACATTTGTACGACATGCTGTACTGGCATTGGCGGGAGCCTTGGCGGGTGGCGTCTTCGCGGGAGCGCAGGATCCGGGTCCGATGGGACCCGCCATCATCGCGCAGCAACCAGGCCCCATGGGACCGGGCCCCGTCATCATGCATCATCAGCCTCCGTTCGAGCGCGCGTTCGGGCCCGAGGGCAGAATGGCCCGGTGGTGGGACAATCCCCGCATCGCCGCGCAACTGAAACTTACTCCGGATCAGCAGAAGGCGATGGACAGCATTCTCTACGATCATCGTGAAAAGCTTATCGACCTGCAGGCAAATCTGGAAAAAGCCGAGCTGGCCATGCAGCCGCTGATGAGCGCCGACGAGCCCAACGAGGGGTCAATCGACGCCCAGATCGACAAAGTGGTCGCGGCGCGGGCCGATTTGGAACGAGCCAATGCGCGTTTCCTTCTGGCCATCCGTATGAAGCTGACCCCGGATCAGTGGAAGCAGGTGCAGAGCTTCCGCGCCGAGCACATGGAGGGCCGCATGGAGAGGCGTCCAGGCGAGCAAAGGCAAAGGCGGGGTCCGGGCGTGCAGCCGGAAAATCCTCCTCCTCCTCCGCCTCCGGTGAACAATCCGCAGGCCCCCGCGCCCGGCGTGAACCAATAACGGAAATCCTGCCGGAATTCAGCCGCGCAATGGCTTTCCTCGACAAGAGCAGCGCTGGCGCAAATTCTCAGGCAGAGAGCAAATGAGGTCGTAGTCCAGACCGTCGGCGGCAGGGAGCCATGCTCCTTGCCGCCGTTCTTTTGTGCGGCATTCCCTCTTAAGACCTGGCGTTGACCACCTCATTCGCACGGAGCGCCGGGTAGTTCCGTGCGCCCTCGAGACGCCCAGCCTGACGCGAATCGGGACAAACCGGCGCCGCGCATCGAGACAGCGATTGGCGCGCATCGGGACAGGCCGTGAAGCGAAGCGCGACAACCCTGTTTCGGAGCGCAACAAGGCGGGCCGCGGACGCCGGGAAAATTATGACTAAAGTTATTTCCGCCCCATCCGATGAATGGGGTGGATGCAAAAAGGCTCATCCGGAAACAGCGACGCCGGCAGACAAGCAGAGGCGCCGGCCGATGGGCGCGCATCAAGCCATCCCAAGAAGGAGTTCAGTCCCATGGCCCTCGGTGTTTTGAACAACCTCTCGGCGATCTACGCAGAGAACAATCTGAACAATACGAACAACAGCCTGCAGACGGTTCTGCAGCAGTTGTCGTCGGGTTCGCAAATCAACTCGGGCGCGGACGATCCCGCGGGCCTCTCACTCGTGAATGGCCTGGGGGCCAACTCAGCAGCCCTCACGCAGTCCGAAACCAACGCGACCGAAGGCGTGGGTTTGTTGCAGGTGGCCGACGGCGCGCTGTCGCAAGTGACCAGCCTGCTCAATCGCGCCGTCACGCTGGCCACGGAAGCTTCGAACGGCACGCTGGACAGCTCGCAGGAGTCGGCGGCCAACCAGGAGTACCAGTCGATTCTTTCCGAGATCAACAACATTGGATCGACAACCACGTATAACCAGAACCAGGTGTTCACCGGCTCGCAGTCAGGCGTATCGATCTATACGGGCGATTCGTCGGCAACGGGCTCGTCGATCGACAGCTTGTTCTTCGCCCAGTTGAGCTCTGCCAGCTTGGGCGATGCCGGTGGCTCTGTGGTGCAAAGCAGCGCGGGGGAATTCGTCGATCTTTCAGAGGACACCGGCGGCGATTTGACCACGGCCGCGACAGAAAACGACGCCGTCACGGGCGGACTGACCTTCACCGTCACCACGGCCAACGGCACGCAGAGCACATATTCGACGTCGGCGACCACGGTGGGTGGGCTGATTACAGAGATTAACTCGATGGGTATTCCCGGCGTGACAGCCAGTTTCACGACGGCGGGAGCGGTGGGCGATTCGAGCGACTCGATTTCCGCCGACGACACCGGAATTCAGCTCACGAACACCAACTCCAATGTGACGATCAGCCTGAGCACCACGGCTCTCGCGGATACTCCGACGGGCGCTACGACCACCCTGAACGCCAACACCGCCGCGACCAAGACCATCAGCTACGAGATTGCCAGCGGCGGCGACACTTCCGTCAACCTCAGCGACACCGACCTGCTGAGCACCACGGACGCCGAGACCGCGCTGGGCCTGCTGAACCAGGCCATCAGCGACGTGTCCGCGCAGGACGGCTACATCGGCGCGCAGATCAACACCCTGAACTCGATCAGTAACGTCATGAGCACCCAGCAGGAGAACATCCTTTCGGCCCAGAACGCCGTGCAGGCCACGGACTATGCCGCGGCCACCACGAATATGTCGAAGTATGAAATCCTCAGCCAGACCGGCATCGCGGCCCTGGCGCAGGCTAACAGCGTGCAACAGGAAGTGACCAAGCTGCTGCAGTAAACAGTGGTCAGTGGTCAGTGATCAGTGGTTGGTAACTGGAGGCCAGGAGTTCGGGCGGCGGGAATCCCTCCGCATTGGGGATCGGCAAAAGTTTTCGCAAGACTGCAACACCTTCAAGACAACCCAGGGACGGGCGGCGGCACGGGCGACAAGCTCTGCCGCCCATTTTTTTGCCCCGGAATTTTCGTCTCTGAACCCTGATTACCTGAAACCTGTCCCCTTCCCCTCACGCACAATCTGCGACGCTCCGTGCAAATAATCCGGATCCATCTCTGCAAGATCCACGCGATAGCTCACCGTGTTCGCCGTCGGAAACGTGGCCGGAACCTTCTGCGTTACGCGGCCCGTCGCCGCCCATTCCGTGCCGCGCTGATAGGTGGTCATAAACCCCACCCCGCTCAACGCAAACACGTCGTGGCCCATGGCGGTGTGAAAAATCCGCCCCTTGCCATACCGCAGCGCCATCAGGATCGGCTCGTCGCGCCCCGTGCCCCGGTTGTTGGGGTCCGAGTGCGCCGTGGCCAGGACGGTCATGTTTTTGCCCGGCCCGCGCAGATTCGCATACAGTTCGTCGTTCACGTGCAGCCACTCCGGCGGCAGGCCGCGCATGATGGGATGATCGGGATCGCGCGTGGTCAACTCGAAGGGCAGCCGCAAGCCGTGCTCGCCGGCCCGGCCGGGCGAGGTATCCGCAACCATCTTGCCGTCCTGCCAGTACCAGTGCGGTCCCGCATGCTCGTCGCGATTGCGCCAGCCGCCCACCCCGATCATTTCGTTATAGGCCGGCCAGTTCGGGAACGCGTTGTCGGCCGCATGCACGATCACCAGCCCTCCGCCGCCGCTCACGTACTGCTCGAACTCCGTGCGCAGATCCTGGGGCCAGTCCGGCCCGTCGTAATTCATCACGATCGCCTGATAGCGGTCGAACTCCGGCTTGAACTGGCTGAAGTCCCCATCCGAGGGCGGCGCGGTCACCACGGTCACTTCGAAGAGACCTGTGTCTTCGAGTTCTTTCTTCAGCACCTGCGTGGTGAGACGCCAGTTGTGGTACGGGCCGCCGCTCTCGCCATCCAGGATCATCACCCGGATCGGCTTGCCCGGGTTCGCCGGCCCACCTGCACCCGGGGCCGCGCCCGCGCACAGCAAGCCCATCATCACCGCCATCCAACCCATGCGCCTCATCTTCAAACCTCGCTTGCGGAGAGATTTCTTTCAGAAGGGGCAGAATACTCCTGCCGCGCGACCCCGCGTCGCAAAATGCGAATGCGGGTCGGGCGGTGCGCGCCACCCCCCGAAGGGCCGGGCCAAGCTGGTTCCGGGCTTCGGCTGACGCTTTGGCAGTCATGTCCGCGCTCCGGATTCGCTATTTTGGCTAGAGTAGCTAAAGACCCCCCCCACCAAATCATCGCCCGCGAGCAAGTGGCGTGTTTTCAGCAATTTGCGCCGTGGGCTGCCAGGTAAGTACTTGAGAATCATATCTTTAGCCACAGATATCTGAAAACAAATGCTTTGCGCCTTCTGCTTTTGGCATTTGCCGCTGTTTTGCCGGTTTTCTTCGGTTGCAATCTTCCATGGAATGCCTCTGATTTGCTACGGATTGCCCTCATGTGGCGTTTCCGGCGCCATTTTGCGGCGTGAATTGCTTCCCAGCAGGGTTCGCCGGGGGATTCGGACGGGCCGACTTCCCGCGAAAAGCGAGGCGATTTTCCGGCTTGGATACTTCTATTGTGACGAAAGGCGCGAAATAACCGGTAAGGCCGGGAAGAATTATTTGGGGTGGCTGGATGGGAATGGGCCTGGCAGACGGAGTGGGCCGGCGGAAGGGGCGCGTGGTTTGCCGTCGTCGAGGTTAGGAGGAGCCTCCTGTGCGAAAGGGCCTGGATGGCTGATCAGACCGTTTCGCGCCTGTTTTGTGGGAATTCTTTGTGCGTAATCTCCTTGCAGACGAGCACACATCCGCGACCCCGTCGAGGGGGAAGATTTCTCAACATTCGCCGAGTTCCCGGGTAGTAATCGACGTCGTTGAGCGCATTTCGCGCACATTGACAAAGACTGGCCGGATTACTGGGGTGAAGGCCGTTCGCCGGAGCCTGTACGTCCGGAAGCCGGAAGAAGAAAATATTTCGCGCCACGAGTGGCATCGATGCGCCTATACTCTGTGCGGGCCAATTGCACCTCTCAGACAGTGCATCCAGTGTCTCCTCTCTCAATCGTCAAATCCAGCAACCGACATCGATGGAAAGGTGGTTCTATATGAGCGAACTGCAAGGATTGGTTTCAAACGGTAGCAGTCTGTACGCTGCCTGGAAAGGCGAGCCTGACGATGACCGCATTTTCTATTCCTCGTGGAATGGAAGCGGCAAGTGGGCGGCAGCCGGGCAGCTTGGCGGTAACACCAGCGCCGGCCCGTCGCTGGGAGTCTTCAGCGGAGCTGTCTACGGTGCGTGGAAAGGCGAATGGAGCGATCCGCGCATCTTCTACTCCAAATTCGACGGTTCCAAATGGGATGCGCAGCAGCAGATTCCCGGCATCTATAGCGATACCGGCCCGGCGTTGGGGACCCAGAGCGGAAAGCTGGTTGCGGTCTGGAAGAACCTCTTCGACCAGAACCTTTATTACGCAACCTTTGATGGCGCAAAGTGGTCCGGGCAAACCCAGATCTCGGGCGTAGAAAGCAGCGTGGGGCCGTCGCTCGCAAGCTTTAACGGCAAGCTGTATGCGGCCTGGCAGGGCAGGGATTCGAACAAGGAGATCTGGTATGCGTCGTATGACGGATCCTCGTGGTCGAGCGAGAGCCAGATTTCGGGCGTGGGAACAAGCGTCGGCCCATCGCTGGCGACGATGGGCGGCAAGCTGTACGCGGTGTGGAAGGGCGGGAGCGATGACAACCTCTGGTACGCCGCCTTCGATGGGACGAACTGGTCTGCGCAGACCCAGATCTCTGGCGTCGGCAGCAGCATGGGCGCGGCAATTGCCGAATTCAACGGAAAACTCTACGCGATGTGGAAGGGCGAGGGAAGCGACGCAAGCCTTCACGAAGCTACCTTTGACGGAACCAGCTGGTCGGCGGAGGTGAGCGACATCCCGGGCAACACCGGGCCGGATACCTTTACCACCCTGTTGCCGACGCCGCCCGGCGGCAACAACAACTACGTGCTGTCCCCCAGCAAAGGCAGCGCGGTCACCGGGGTTAATCTCACCATCATCATCGCCGAAGACATAGTCCCGGACAAGACCGAGAACTACTCGTTCCAGATCAACTGCAACAGCCCCGCGCAGAAATCCGGAGCGAATCCCTTCGTCTGGCAGCAGTTCGGCTTTCGCATCGCCGCCAACGAGCTGTTTTTCTGGGTCAACTGTTACCGGCAGCAGGATCTTCCAGGCAGTCCCCTGGTCAACTGGGATTCCCGGTCAATTCAATCGTCGGGCAGCTACGCCGTGGTGTCCATGCCCAACAACCGCTTGCCGGCAGGGTGGCAACTTACCACGACGCTAGTGACCGATTCGAGCAGTCAGAAACTCACCGGATTTGCCTGGAGCATCACCCAGCCGGATGGCGCCGTTCTCAGATCGCCCAC
Source organism: Acidobacteriaceae bacterium (assembly GCA_030041305.1). Taxonomy (GTDB): domain Bacteria; phylum Acidobacteriota; class Terriglobia; order Terriglobales; family Acidobacteriaceae; genus Telmatobacter. The sequence goes on along the minus strand of JASHOC010000165.1, from coordinate 24,291 downwards.
CCTGACGCTCGAAGGCATCAGAAGTACTGTCACGTCTGACAATCTGGCAACCATTCTGAATTACCAGGCAATTATGGTGGGGGAGAATGGTGGCCGCACCACGGACTTCTCTGCAGGAGAGGGTCTCTTTCTCTGCCAGGCGGGCGAAAGCCTCACGGCCAGCGCCAGCGCGGACGAGTCCGGCGAAGGGAGCAATGTGGGTTACTCGGCGTTGCCTGCCTCCTACCCAAACGGCGAGTTCTACCAGCAGTTTGGAATTGGGCTCTCGTAATCCATCGCACCCGCAAGCCGCAAATACGTTGCGGAAATGGCTATGTACAGCGGCCTCCATTCCGGTAGACCTTCGCTATCGAAGGTCTTCGGAATGGGAAGGCGGCTTTTACGGCGGTTCTCCAATTCCCGTGGAGTTTTGAGGGGCGTGCCAGGTGGCGTTTTCTTGGGAAAAACGCCACTCAACGTTCGAGGTTCTGCTCTACACCAATTGGAGAACCGCTTTAGTCGATCGAGATTCACCCGGTTGAATTTCAATTGAAGAGAGCAGGGCAAAGCACTCATCGAGAATGGCTTGCGCGGGAGACGCTGGATAGGTCCTCGGGAAACGGGCTTCACACCTTTGAAGACCCTCCTCCGTCCTACGGGGCGCAACCCGCCGATGCAGCGCCCGTGGGGTCTTGGCGCATCACCGGCTGTGCGGAGACTGTCCCCCTCCTGAATATCTCGGACACGGCTCCGGCGGGGATGACGCTGATCACGCCCGCGCCTGCCGGCAGTGGGCGTTGGAGGGGACCGGGAGGCATAAACCGAAGGTTGCCGGCAGCACGACGCGGGGTTGCGTGGCAGAATTGGGGAGAACGGGAGATCGCTGCAAAAACAGCAAGCGGCCAGCAAGAAGTCCGCAACGGGCCAGCAAAGGGGCCAGCCAGCGAAGGAGAACAATGGAACCCAAAACGCCGCCCTCGACGCCGCCCTCAACGCCCCCTTCAACGTCGCCTTCGACACCGCGCTCCATGCCCGCGACTGCGCCCGCAACCCCGCCTTTCCGGCTGAATCCTCTGGCCATCGTTTTTGCCGCCATCCTGTGTTTTCTGCTCGAAATCGGCTGGTATGCGTATTTCCGCGATCCCTGGCTCGCCGGCATCGGCCGCACCCGCGACTGGCTGATGAACACCGGCGTCAATCCCGCGCTGCAGTACGTTACGGCGCTCGTCGCGCTGGCCGTCATGGCCGCGGTCATGTCCTATTTCCTGCAACGCACCGGCCGGCAGACGGTGTTGCGCGGCGTTTGGGTCGCGTTTTGGATGTGGCTGGGCGTGGTGGCCACGATTCTGGCCACCCAGTATGCCTTCGAGGTGCGCACCTGGGCGCTCTACGCCATCAACGCCGGCTTCTGGCTCGTGGACATGATCGTCATGGGAATCATTGTCGGGGCGTGGAAGACGAGGGTCCATGGGTGACGCGCACATTTCCCGACCACTGTTCTCTGGCCCCTACGGCGGTTCTCCAATTCCCGTGAAGTTTTGAGGGGCGTGCCAGGTGGCGTTTTCCTGGGAAAACCGCCACTCATCGTTCGAGGTTCTGCTCTACACCAATTGGAGAACCGCTATAGTCTCTGATCCCTGACCGCTGTTCCCTGACCCCTGAACTCTGATCACTGACCGCTGGCAGGCGGCGGATAAAACGGCAGCTTCTCATTCTTCTCGTTCGCCCGCCGCACCGTGACGTCGTCGAGCAGCAGCGCCGGAGCGAGCACCGTGGTGGGCACGTCGCCGAAATAATTGGTCACCAGCAGATCTCTTCCCGCGGCCGTTACGCCCGTGCGCATCGTTCGCTGGTCGACATCGTCGAGCACCGCTCCGCGCACCAGTTCGCGTTTGCCGTCCAGGCCTACGCGATAGAGCAGTCGCGGCGCGCGTGCGCCGCCCATGGTTTCCACGTAGTAGACGCTTTGGAGGCCGTTGTCTTTGCCCAGCGCGAGCAGCTTGCGGTTCAATTCCTCGTCCGAAAGCCCGTTCACCGCCAAGACCTTCAGAACGCCCATCGAGGGCCGCGCGGCGCCGGCGATTCCGGAGCGCCCATGCCCGTTCGACTGCGGAAAATCTTTTACCGGTTCGCGCGATACAAGATAGTTCTCGAGCCGCCCATCCGTCACCAGCTTCACGGCCTGCGCCGGCACGCCTTCATCGTCCACGTCGTACGCGCCCACCAGGCCCACGCCGTCGTAGCTCTTCAATCCCGGATCGTCGACCACTTCCATGAACTCAGGCAACACCCGCGTCTGATAGCTCGAAGCAAAGGGCCCATTGGTCCGCGCCTCGGCGCCGAGCGGTGGGCGCGTGGCCCCGACCCCACCCGCCAGCAGCGAACGCACCACTTCAGTCGCCGCGTCCGAGCTCAACAGGATCGGTCCGTGATATTCCTCGTCGACCAGCGGCGCCTTGCGCAAATCTTCAAGCGACGCAATCAGCGCCACCGCGTGCTGCGCCATCTTTTGGGGCGCATCCAAACCTTCAAGCGAGTTCGCCGTCGATGCATAGGAGCGGTCCAGCCGCATCCCGTCTGCGGCCTGGGCGCCCACGGCAAGGCTCTCCTGGTATTCCGTCTCCGCCTTGCGCACAATGGTTCCCTCGCTCGTCACCAGCCAGCTCGTCGTGGCCCGCGCATGAAAATCCGCGGTCGAGTATTCGACATCCCCATCGGCCGCTTTCGCCTTCGCATCCGCCCGGTAAATCCCGCTCGCCTGCGCCACGCGACTGGCCCACGCCGCCTCATCCAGCTCTAAGCTTGCCGGCGAGGCCAGCGAAACGATCGCCTTCTCATGGCTGAAGTCGTCGGCCTGCGGCGGCGTTTGCACCTCTTTGAGCGCGGCCTGCTTTTGCGCGTACGCCACCAGCGCGCTCTTGTACGCCCGATCCGTTGCGTCCCACAACGCCGAGCGAATCGCAATCGGATCGTCGTCCAGCGCCGCAATCACCAGCGACCCATCGCCGCGTCCACCGGAGCTGTCGGTCTTGTAATCGCCCACGCGCACCGTGACCCGCGCCACGCGCTGGCGCACGCGGTCTGAGCCTTCGCTCGCTCCGAATTCCGCGCGCGTCGAGTAGTCGTCCACGTCCTCAATGCGGTATTGGATGAAGAACGGCTTCTCGAAGCCCTTCAACTGCAACTGGCTCATGCTTCGATCCATCTCCTCGAGCATGGCTTTGAGCACGGGGTCTTTCTCCGCTTCGGCGCGCGTCTGCTGGGCGGCGGCCAAGCGCGGCGCGCTGAGGCTCAAGCTTAGCAATCCCAACCCCACCACCCACAAAATTGAGCCGTTCCGCCTCATCGCGCGCCTCCGGTTCCGCTGCCAGTCGTTGATTCCTGCTTTTCGTCCGCCCCCGGAATCGGCAAGATCGGTGGCCGCGCCGTGCCTTGCTCCTCCTTCTGCGTCTCCAGTTCGCTCAGCAGCATGGCCGGCGCCACCGCGCTCACCGGGATCGACCCCGATTCCGCTCCGCAAATGCCGTTGAACACCTCGCTGCGGTCGCTGGTCGCCAGAATGCTTTTCATCGCTGCCAGCGGCGTGCCCACAATGCTCACGCCGCGCACCAGTTCGTCCGGCCGGCCATCCACATACACCCGCCACACCACCAGCGGAACCACAGAAAACGCCTGCGGCGAACTGCGCGTGGTGAGCGCGAAGCCCGAAGAGATGTCCTCGAAATACAGCCCGTATGGTTTGCCCTGCCGTTTCGCTTCGGCGATCAGCTCCTTGCGCAACTCGGCCTCGGGAACCGTCTTCGCTGAGGTTACAATCAAGTTTCCCTGCCGTCCTGTGGGAATATGTCCTGTCTCCGCGCGCCCGTGCCCGTTTGAGGAGCTGAAGTTGGCGATGGGCAGCCGCGACATGAGAAACGTCTTCAGCACTCCATCGTCGATGAGATTGACCCGCTGCGCCTTTTCTCCCTCATCGTCGTATTCATAGCTCCCGCTCAGCCACGTGCCGCCGAATTTGGTCTCGGTGGGATCGTCGGCCACGGAAAGGAAGCTGGGCAACACCGCCGTGCCCACGTCCTTCGTAAACGTCTGGCCCTCTTCCTCGCCGCGCTGGCGCTGGCCCTCCAGCCGGTGGCCCAGCACTTCATGAAAGAACACCGCCGCCGCGCGGCCTGACAAGATCGCCGGGCCGTCGAACGGCTCCGTCACCGGCGCCTGGCGCAGCGCTTCCAGGCTCTCGCCCAATTTGCCCACCGCCGACTCCAGCTCCTTCTGGCTTGGCAGCCCATCCGCCGTCTCGGCCTCGAAAGTCTGGTCGCGATACAAATCCATGCCATCGTCGGCGCGTGTCGCGGCCATCACCACCAGCCGCGCCTCGAGGTGCGGCGTTACCACCTTTGAACCCTCCGACGAAGCGTAATAATCCGTTTCGTTCTGCGCCGTCAGCGCCACCATGTTCTGGTACACATCGGGGTAATCGCGGAAAACGCGCGAAAGCGCCCGCACCCGCTGCTCCCAGGCCGCCCGGTCGACTTCCACCGGCGGGGCCGCTTTGCCGATATGCACCTGCGGCGCCTCCTCGCTGAAGTCGGGCGAAGTGTCCTCCTCCTTGGCGCGCACCTGCGCCTCCGTCTTCACGCGCAGGTAATTGTCAATGGCGTTTCCGTAGCCGGAATTCGTCCCCAGCCACAGCGAGCGCGCCAGCGCCTCGCGATCGTCATTCAGCGGCAACTGCATGCTGTTCACCGCCGAGCTGCGGTGGTCGCCGTGCGTGTTGTCGAGCTTGGGACTGCCCACGCGCACCTGCACGTCGGCCATGCGCTCGTGATTGGCGCTGCTCCCCATCAGCGCGCCATACTCCGCGCGAATCGAAACGAAACTCGCGTCGCTCACGGAGTAGCTGAGGAAATACGGCGGCAATTGCTTGTCGTCGCCCTGCCCATCGCCTTTTTTGCCGAGCGAAGTAAACGCCCGGTGGAGCTCCGCCGTCATTGCATCGAGGAGCGGATCGGGCTGCTGCGTCACGCCGGCTGCAGGAAACACCCACACCGCCGTGAGGGCTGCTATAGCGAAACCAGAGAAAGTGTGTCTCGAAGCCGCACATTCAAGTCGACGCGACCTCAAGGAGCGGCGACCCTTCGCTGGTCCTAACGGGGTACAAAATCTCTGGTTTCGCCGGAAGGCCGCACACCAGCGCACTGCGGCGCCTCGCTGCCCGAACGCACTACAATTCTTGGGAATCGATCCTGGAATTTTGGGAAAAAGCATCGGTATGCTCGATTGTCGCAGAGATTGGCTCACAAGAGGAGACTTCCTATGAAATTTGCACGTTCGTTGCTGCTCGCGGGTTGTTGCGCCTTCCTGCTCGCCGGCCTTGCCCCGTTGCCCCTATCTGCTCAGGCGCCCGCGAGCCCGTCCACTCCGGCGTCAACGGCCGCCGCGCCGCCCGCCAACGCCAACACCCAGCAGGCCTACACGCTTTCCCCCGATAAGCTCGCCAAAGCCGTCGCCCTCAGCCGCATTCGCGACATTCTGGAAATCGCCGGCGCCATCTGGGGCATTGTCTTTCTCTGGATTCTGCTCGCCACCCATGCCTGGTCCGGGATCGAAGCCTGGGCCAAGCGCATCACCGCGCGCCGTTGGGTGCAGGGCGTCGTCTTCTTCTTCGCCTTCTTCCTCCTCACCACCCTTGCCAGCCTTCCCTTCGACTGGTACGGCCAGCACGTCAGCCGCGGTTACGGCATCAGCGTGCAGGGTTGGGGCGGTTGGTTCGGCGACCAAGCCAAGGCTCTCGGCCTCACCCTCGTCATCGGCACGCTGGTTCTTCTGCTCTTCAACTGGATCGTGCGTCGCTGGCCGCGCCGCTACTGGTTCGGCGTGTGGATCGCCACCCTGCCCATTCTGGTCCTCACGCTCTTTGTCGAACCGCTCCTTGAGCCCATCTTTAACAAGTTCGAGCCCCTCAACCAACACTATCCCCAGCTCGTCCAGGAGCTCGAACAAGTCGTCGCCCGCACCGGAACCAACATCCCGCCCAACCGCATGTATCTGATGAAAGCCAGCCTTAAGACGAACGGCCTCAACGCCTACGTCTCCGGCATCGGGGCCACCAAGCGCATCGTGGTCTGGGACACCACCGCCGGCCGCATTCCCGACGATGAAGTCCTCTTCGTCTTTGGCCACGAAAGCGGCCATTACGTCCTCCATCACATTCCCAAAATGCTCGCCGGCTACGCCGTCGCCCTCTTTTTTGTCTATTGGGGCTGCGCCGCCTGCGCTTCCTGGCTGGTTCGCCGCTTCGGCGCCCGCTGGCATATCGAAGAGCTTTCCTCCCGCGCCGGCTTTGTGGTGCTTCTCTTCGTCATCTCCATCGCCGCCTTCCTGTTACAGCCCGCCTCGAACGCCTTCAGCCGCCATTTCGAGCACCAGGCCGACATCTACGGCCAGGAGGCGATTCACGGCATCGTGCCCGACCCGCAAAAAACCGCAGTCGCCGCCTTCAACCATCTCGGCGAAGCCTGGCTCGAAGACCCGCGCCCCAATCCTTTCATCGAGTTCTGGCTGTACGACCACCCCAGCACGCAGACCCGCGCCAACTTCGCCGCCCATTACGACCCCTGGGCCAACGGCGGACACGGCGAGTTCTTTGCGCATTAGTCGATCCCGCCCAAAGGTTATAGCTTCACAGGCTGCGTGAAAAGACATGGGAGGCTTGAGTTTTGAAAGATCGCGGCGCCATGCCGAAAAGGTTGATGAATTAACATGGGCTCGGCCGCTGAGAGAGCATTGTCGAGGGTTTCAACTTCCGTCAAGGCTACTTCATCATGCGTTTCATTGCCTCGACGGCTTTCCGCTCTTCGGCCGCCCGCTCGCGGAAACCCTCCATCGGAATCACCGTCCAACGCAACAAACCCCAGAAGGGCAGAGCGAGCAGTATCCGGTTCACCTCGTCATTCGAAGCAACGTCCAGGATGACGCAACCCTTCCGTTCCCCGGCGTAAACTCCGCCCGCCACGATCTTTTTTTTCGTCCTGAAGCTTCGCCATCGCCTCAAAACTCGGCAGCACCACTTGCTCAACCATGTGCGCCATTTGTTGCGGGGGCAACAAGGGTCCTGGTTCTATATATTCGCCAATTGCCAGATAAAGGGCCATCTGGTTTTCTTTTTGGAAGCAGAATGTTCGGCAAACGCTCTATAGCCCGGTGTAAATCTGAAACGGCGCCCAGAAAAACGGCTTGCGAAAAGCGCCTTGCCCGCGCAGCAGCTCAAGTTTTGCCCGGCGCAGCGCGGCGCTGGGAGACAATCCCTCGGCGAGGCCCTGATAGAGCGCATCCATCAGGCGCGGAGTCGAATCGTCGCTCACCTCCCATAACGCGGCGATCACATTGTGGGCGCCCGCCCGCAAAAACGCCCAGGAAAGCCCCACCAATCCCTCCCCTGCATAGGAGCGCGCCCCGCTGCCATCGCAGGCCGCAATGGTCACCAGGCGCGCATGAATGGGATGCTGAATGATTTCCCGCGCATAGAGCTTGAAGGAATCCGCTCCCGGGTTGGCGCGGGAAAGAATGATGGCCGAGTCCAGCGGGTCGGTGCTGCTGGCCACGCCATGGGCGACGAAGTGAATGTACGAGTACTGCCCGGGTGAACTGGCCAGATATGCCCGGGGATTCGCCCGTTGACGCGCAAAGACGGTCGCATTCTCCGTCGCGAAGTGCCGCTCGATCTCCCGCATCTCCAAGCTGGCTTTCGGCAGCACGGGAAACTCTTGGTTCGGCGCAATCGCGTCTCCGATCAAAAGCAGAGTATGGTCCGGCTCCGCCGGCGGCTTGGCCGCCGCAAGCAGGTAGAGCGACGGAGCGGAGATTACCGTCGCGTCCTCAATCCAGTAGTGCGGCTTGGGCTCCGGCGCAATCAGGGTCTCGAAATTGAGCTCGCTCAACGCTCCATCGCAGAAGACCACGACCTTCGCCTCCGGCGCGATCAGATTCCGCGCCGGCTCGATCAGCATGCGATAGAGAGCCACTCCATCCCGATTGGCCGGATCGAGCGCATCGTTCGGTCCCAGCAACGCCTTGCGATACCGCTCGACCCGCGGCTCAATTCGGCTCCGCGGCGGCAGCGGGAACATAACCGTCTTTGCCGGAGTAATCGCCCAAAGATACGACTGCTTCTCGCCCAGCCAATAGAAAAGCAGCGTTGCCTCCGCTTTCCGCGCAATCTCCGCCGGGTGAAGGACCGCGGGCTTGAACGCCTGGTTGTTCGACGCCAGCCCCAGCCCCTGCGCCAGGGTTCGCGCGCGGCTTTGGTCGGCTGCCTTCAGGGCTTCATCGGTTTCGCCTTGTTTCACCAGGAATCCAATGTAATCGTCGTAAATCTCCGCGGCGTTGGCCAAAAACGGCAGCCGGGAGTCTTCGTTTTTGAGCTGCGCCCGCGCCGACTCGAAGGTGGTCAGCGTAGCCCGGTACATTTGTTCCGCCTCACCGCCGCGGCCCTCGGATTCGTAGAGCTTGGCCAGCTCGTGTTGCGCTCCCAGGCGCATCGAAGTCTGGCTCGCCGGGTCGCCTTCCACCGTCCGGAACAGCGATTCCGCCTGCGCATCCTGGCCCCGCGCCGCCACGATTCTCCCCTGCGCCAGCATCACGTCCAGCACGTCAAGACGATTGGGATTCTCGCGCATCAAAGGGCCAATTTGCCGCAGATACTCGTCGGCTTCGTTCAGCTTGCCCTCTTCCACCGAGACATGCGCCAGGGCCTCCAGCGAGTTGACAATGTCGTCTTCATTCATGATGGTCCAAGCCAGCTTGAGCGCTTCGCGGTACGAGCTCATCGCCTGCGCCAGGTCGTGCGAATCCTGGTACACATATTCCGCGGTGGTGATCCAGGTAATCGCGCCATCGATATCGCCCAGCGCCATAGCGCGCTTCTCGGCGTCCTCGTACAATCCCAGCGCCTTCACCCGGTCGCCCAGCCGGTAATACGCCCAACCCAGATTGCCGGTGTTGTTCAGAAGAATGTCTTCCGCGTCCAGCGTCTCCGCCACGAGATTGGAGGCGCGCAGCCAGTCGATGGCCTCGTCGAAGCGCTCTTCCAGCATGCAGGCCACCGCCAGGTTCATCAGCGCTTCCGCTTCGTCGAAAGGCTGCCCGAACTGGCGGGCCACCGTCAAACTCTGCGCATAGGAGCCGAAGGCTTGCCCATAGTTTCCCCGCTCGATGGCCAGGCCCGCCTGCGCTTCAAACGCTTTGCTGCACTCGGCCGCATTGAGCGCCGAGCACATGTCCAGCGCCTGCCGCAATTCGCCGTCGGCCTGGTCGAACTGATGCAGGTGCGCATGCGCCTGGGCCAAAAGTGAGAGCCGCCGGATCTGGATCTCAGGATTGTCGAGAGCAGGAAAGAGGTCGGAAAGCGTCGCCAGCACCACCGGGTCGAATCCCCGCCAGGCGGCCGATTCCGCCTCGAGGATTCTGAACCTGGCCGCCCACTCCGGGCTGGCCCTCCCAAACCGTTTCACGAACCCTGCGGCCAGATTCTGGCTGGTCTCCAGTTGTCCATGTTGAAACAGCAAGTAGGTCCGGGCGAAATCGGCCGCGGCGGAAGGCGCACGATCGCCGCGCAGGGGGACAAGCGCAACGCATGCCGCAGCCAGCCAGGCTACGGCTTTGTATGCCCGTTGACGATCGGGTTGCCGATTCCGACCGATCCGTTCGCCACGCAGCCCAGCTTCAACTCGATCATCGTCAGATTGATCAGCGTCCGCTTTGGGACTCCATTTTGGAAGTCCGACTGCTCCAAACGCAAAGTGGCGAGGTAGATTCTCCCGAAATCCGGCACGTCGATCACGTGGCCAAAGCATCGCCCGGGAAAAGAACCCTCCGCTTGGTTCACCAATGAGCATTCGATCGACTCCGGGGCATCGGTGCTGGACGGGAGTCGATTATAGCGCTCGGATACTTCTCCCGGAAGACCGGAATTTGCGCCGATCCGTTCAAATTGACTGGCGAGCCGCTCAAGAAAGCCCGGGTGGCTTCCATACCCCGCATCGTTTTCCAGCTTTTCGCCCAAAAGATTGGGGTCCAAATCCAGCTTTACCGGATGTCCGGCGATGCGCAAGTTCTCAAACCGGGTTCCGAGAAAGGTGACCTTGGGCACATAGCCCACCAGCGGGTGCTCCGTGGAGAGCTGCCCCACCACCCGGTCCGCCGTCACCACATCCAGCACATTCAGGTCTTCGATCGACGAGGTCGCCAGCGTGCTCCAACCGTGGCCGGGCTTGAGGTCGCGGTTGCCGGCTACCTGCGTGTATGCTGACCGAAAGGAAATGACTCCCTCCAGCTGGTACTCGCAGGCGCGATGCGACAAATAACCACCGCGCTCGGGCAGCTTGGCGTACAGTTGGGGCTTGATCTCCTGGACCAGCGGCAGCCGCAATTCGCCGGCAAGCGCGCTGGCCTCTGCGTAATAAAAATGTTCCCTCTCGGTTTCTTCTGGCATCGGGTGCACACCCTCTTTCAAAAAGCTGGAATGATTCTATTTCGCAAAGTGGATGTCGAGACTCCGCCGGTCGATTTCCGTCCGCTCCCCGTTGGCGGCAATGCCGGAGATGGCCAGCATATCCGACCCCTCCTCGAGCGCGGGGCCGGGAATCAGGATGGAAACCGTCCGTCCCTCGCCCAGGGTTTCTGCCGTTTCCGTCCAGATCCGTTTGCCATGGGCATTGTACAGATCGAAGGCATAAGATGTATCGGCCGAGTCCTGGGGAAGATCGATCAGCAGCACTGCGCCTTGGGTGCGATCGGCCTGCACCACCAGGGGTCCGCCACCCCTGGTTTCCGCATGCAGCAGCGTCCAGGGCAGAAGCCTTGGCTGCGCCGCTTCTTCTCGCAGCGCCGGCAAGGTGGCCAGGTTCTGGTACGCAATCACACCTACCAACAACGCGAAGGCCGGTGCGGCGAAAACCGGCCGCCACCACAGAAGCACCTTTGGCTTCCTGGCCTCGGGGCCCGGCGTGGTTGGCGGCGCGGCCGCGGCTGAAGGCGCTTCCCGCGGCAAAGCTTTTGCTTCGTCCACCAGCGCCGCCCCGATGCGCAAATCGAGGGCGCACTCCGGACAGTCAAAATAGTGCTCTTCAAAGGACTCGCGGAGTTCCGGCGTGAGCTCATCCAACAGGTACCGTTCCACCGCCATTTGTTCTTTGGCTTCGTTATGATTCATGGCATCCATCCCCGGTGGTTGCACCTATTGAAATGGTGAATTTGCCTGCCCGGTCGTTTCAACTCCTTCCCGCATATGCGCCCGCGCCCAGCCGTTTCAGATATTCGTTCTTGAACTCTTGTTTCGCCCGGAACAGCAGGACGCGCAGGTATTCCCGGTCCACGCCGAATTCGCGGCAAACTTCGTCCCGGTCCCGTTCCTCCAGAAACACGGCTTGCAGCAGGTCCCGATCGCGGCTGGGCATCTGCAGCAGAACCTCCCGAATTTTGCTCTGCAGCTGCTTGGTGGTTAGAGCGGCCAAAATATCCGCGTCCGCCGCCGGCAACTCCGGCTGGCCTTCCCCGTCCAGGGACTGGCTGCGCGCCGAAGCGCGGTAATGTTCAAACAAAACGTTGTTGCAAACCGCATTGACGAAGGCGCCCAGCCGCTCCGGCCGTTGGATCGTCCCCTCCTTGCGCAGCGACGCCAATACGCGTGCGAAGGTCTCCTGACGCACGTCCTCGATGGCTTGCGGAGACTTGAGCCGCGAACGAAGCTTGAGATGCAGCAACTCCGTGAAGTAGCTGGCAAAGTGCTCCTGCGTGCGCACGTCTCCGGCGCAGAGATTCGCGACGTAATCCGCATCAAAGGCTTGGAATCGCAAAACGCGCCCCGCAATTTCACCAGGACGCAAGTATACCATCGGGTTTTGCGACGCAAACCCGTGCGTGTATCCGCACGCCGGGGGACGCATCCGCCGTTCGGCGCCGTTGCCGTGCTCCCCGTGGCTGTGGGGGGATGGGTGATCTATCGCCATGGGATTTGTTTGAACAACCTCGTTTGCGTCATGGCGGTTGCGTCCAGCGGGTTCACCAGCTGCGCCGAGTAGCGCGTCGCAAACTGGTAAACCTGGCCCGTCACCGAGCCACGAACGGCGATCGGAATTTGCCCGCGGTAGAGCAGCTTGATTGCCGTTGGGTGGGGAGCGCCGTTCGCCTTCATCGCGCTTCTCTTTTGACCACAACACATGGTGTGTCTCCCCGGTCATCTGCGATCTCGAGAGCCGCAATTTGCGCTGCGGCCATCTCTCCAGATCCCGTTTCGCCTTTTGCTCTGTTAGTCGCCTTCTCCAACAAGCAGGCCGCGCCCGAAAGGGCCTGCCAGTGGAGAAGGATTCCTATCCAGCCGCTTGCCAGCCAGATGGAAATCGCGAGAGAAATCCAAAGGCTAAGACAATAAAAACAGTCCATCAAACGCCCCCAAAAGCCGTCGCCCAGTGCTCCACGCACACGCGCCACCAAATCCCATGGGCCGTCCTCCTCGGCAAGGAGGTGAGTCACCCGCCAGACCGCCAGCGCGGAAAGAACGAATCGCCATATTGGGCCGTAGCCGTCCATCGCGCTCCGTCTAGGCGGTTGGGTGGCGCGGGCAGAGGTCCTCGAGGGGATACAGGGGAACAAGGAACTCCGTCCGCTCTTTTTGGGGGAAGCCGGTTACAGCAGTTCCAGAGTTGCTACGTCTCGGAGCCGTGGAGGCCAAGTGGCTTTTTCTTAAGAAAAAGCCACCTTGCACGATCTCGGAAAATGCACATGAACTCTGGAACTGCTCTAACTTCCCGTTTGCAGGCAGAAGCCGGCCGACGCCTGGTTGTAATTGCTGGTTTCGCCGCTGTTGACGTTAGTGCGGTCCCACACCCCGACAGTCAGGGAGTAGCCGCAAGGATCCATGCCCGTGGTGTTGAGCGTGAATGCTTCGCTGGTCACGCCCGGATCGGAAATCGTCCCTCCGAGTTCGTTCGAGACTCCGGAAGCCGGCGACGGCAGTACGCCGTTCGCGGGTCCTGGAGGCAGGATGGTAAACCCGAAGGAGCCAAAATCCGTGGCCGTCGCCGTAAACGTCCCCGTGATCGTGTCGCCCGGCGCCACCTTTCCGCATTCGCCAAAGGTCGGCGTCAGCGTGGCCACCGGCGTCGCGTTGTTCACCAGCACCGTCACCACGTTGCTCTCGATATCGGGATTCGGCGCATTGTACAAATCCACGCGCACGTCGTAGGCGTAGCCGGTGTCGGCCACCGTGGAGTACCACACCCCCAGCAAATGTCCCACCACGGTGTGGTCCGGCGAGTAGTCCTGGTACGGGTAATAGCCCTCCGCATTGGCGTGGAACGTCTGCTCGCTCTCCGTCCACACCCCGCCGCTGAACACGTTCAGGGTCAGCGTGAGTCCGGCAGGCTCATTCACCACGGGCGCAAAAGCCGATGACCCGTGCGGCGCCTTCATGATGCGATACAGCATGCCCGGCGCCGGGTTCGAGATCTGCCCCGCCAGCGTAATCCTTCCACCGAAGGGAGCATCCGCGTAATATGCTCCGGTGGTGATCGTCGTCGCGCTCGTGATCAGGCCGTCCCCGCCAATCAGCGTCGTGTCCACGTCACCCACTGCGCTCAGGAACGGAACCTGCTGGCCCTCGCCAATGGCCTGGCCGGGCGGGATCAGGATCAGTCCATCCACGCTGTTGCCCCAAACCACCGGGGCGTTGGGATTGGTGGTCGACGGCGGCGTGTTCCATGAGAGCACCGCGCGCACTTTGGCCGTTTGCGGGCCTTTTGCGCACGGCTGTTGATGCGCGAGAAGATTCACCGGCAGAAAAACGTTGTACTGCAATCCGCCGGCCGGGATCGAGCTGAAGTCATGTACGCCTACTGACGTTGTGCCCGCATATTCCCAGCCCGATCCCCAATCTACCCAGAACGCCACAAACTCTGTGCTTCCAGCCGTGCACGGCCCTCCGCCATAGCCGCTGCCCTGTTTGATTTCGAGCACGCCGGCTAACTGGCTGGCGTTTGGGTCCAGGCCCACGCACTCCATCTGCTCATAGGAGGTGTCGCCGTTGGTGTTCAGCCAGGCTTCCACCACGGCATTCAGGTCGATGTCCGTAATCCCGCCGAAGGAGGCCGCGGGCGCAGCCTTGGCCGTCGCGGCAAGCGCGGAAGTCGCGGCCGGCCGGGCCGCCAGCTGGTTCGCAAAGACCGAGGCCCCGGTAGAAGCGGCCAGCAAGCCCGACAGATACCGCTGCGGCGCTACCTTCGTGCTGCTGTACAACTGATGCAAATCTGTCGCGTTCATCGGCTGCGGAGCCGCCGCGTGTATCGGCTGATTCAAATTGATCGCCTGTGCAATTTCCTCGGGTAACTGCACTTTGGCGTCGGCCAGCAGCGTTTCCAAAATGATGATTTCGAAGCCCTCAATCTGAATGCGCGCATCGACCACATTGCCCCACACCGGCGTCCAGGCCGGCGTAGTCGGCGGAGGCGGCGTATTCCATGACAGAATCGCGCGCACTGTAGGCAGGTTCTGCGTGAAACAAAACTCTTCGGTCGGGCTGATAGGCAAATTCACCGCGAAATCCAGCGGCTTGGGCCCGGGGACGTCGAACACGTTCACCGCGCGCAATCCCTGATCCTGCCAGGTCGAGCCGCCGTCATACGACAAATAAAACCGCACGTACTCTTCCGAGCCGCTGGTGCATACACCTCCGGAATAGCCGCTGGTCTGCTTGATGTCGATCGTGGCCCGGAGCTGTTGCAGCTGCGGGTTATAACCCACGCATCCAATACTCTCGTAATCGGTGTTTCCCTCGATGTTCAGGACGGCCTTAAACGAGCTTCCGGTAATGTTGCCAAAATAGTTGGGGTTGGCGAGCAAAAGCGCGCGCAAATTCTGCCGCGCCTGTTCGGGTGACATCTTGGCCAGAGAGATCAGCTCCAGCGCCGGTTGTGGAGAAGGGGGAACGGGTGTTCCCGGGGAAGAGCTCATACAATTTCCTCACATTCCGTGACGGCCCGCGCAACAAGACGCATTCCTCCGCGTGCGGCCCAAGGTAACGCCAACCGCGTCTTCGAACCATCCATCGCCAAGCTTTCTGGTCTGGATCAAACCAGTCTTGTTCTGGCGTACAGGGGAATAGTGAAGACAATCAACCGAGCGTTTCATCGCGGTCAAAAATGGCCGCTGCCGCCCTGTCTCGATGAGCTTATAGCGGTTCTCCAATTGGTGTAGAACAGAACCTCGAACGTTGAGTGGCGTTTTTCCCAAGAAAACGCCACCCGGCACGCCCCTCAAAACTTCACGGGAATTGGAGAACCGCCGTAAAACTGAGTCAACAAGCGATGGCGGCCCATTCTTGCGGCGTATTGGTTTTTCCGCAAGGGGGGTGAAACCGCTTTTACCCGCCGGCCGCGCCTTTTACGAAGTTGGGCCGGGTTCGCCCGCAGCCGCTTCAATCCGGGCCCACAGTTCTTTCATGCCGTAGCCGGTCTTTGCGGAAACAGGCAGTATTTCGTCGAGCGCCAGCCCCTTCTTGAGCGCCGCCAGATTCCTTGCGCGCTCATTTCCGCTCAGGCGGTCGACTTTGGTGGCCGCCGCCACAAAGCGCCGCCCCGCCGCACGCAGCCACTCCAGCAACTGCGCATCCGACGGCCGCGGAGGAACGTTCGCGTCCACCAAGCAGACACACAGCGCCAGCGTGTCGCGCTCAGCCAAATACGGCTCGACGAAGTGGGGCCACTGGGCGGAGATTGACTTCGAAATCTTTGCGTAGCCATAGCCGGGCAAGTCGGCAAAAACGATTTTCTTTCCCCCGCGCTCGTCCGAGACCAGAAAAAAATTGATCGCCCGCGTGCGTCCCGGCGTCGAAGAAACCTTCGCCGCTTTCGCCCCCACCAGCGCGTTCAACAAGCTCGACTTGCCCACATTCGAGCGGCCCAGAAACGCAATTTCCGGCAACCGCGCCTCGGGAAATTGCGCCGGCGAGAGAGCCGAAAGAAGGAATTGCGTCGTGGACCGCATAGAGCATTGGCTAAAACATTTTCAGAGAAGGTGTAGTCCGAAGCCGGGATGCTGAGTCGGCCCGATCCCAAGGAGTGACGGCCTTGTGCGCTGCTGGAAAGGCCACAGTATCTCTGAAAATGCCGGAGCTTCAAACCAGCCCCAGAATAAAAGACCGCCGGTCCTGCGCCCACGGCTCCCAATCGCGAAATCCCGTTCCCATCTTCGCAAAGCCGCGGCGAAGCTCCTACAAGGCTCGGGAAGACTCACCCGCCGCCGGCCGGCAAACAAAAGCCCTGAAGGAACCGTTTCGCTCCTCCAGGGCTATCGGGCTATAACCTCACCTTTTTCTGCCCCCGGCTAAGGTCGCGCGGGCTTGCGTTCGAAATCGCAGCGGCTCAGAGCCGGGTTACCAGCCCCAGCGCCAACCCCAACCAGGGCCCCAGCCCCAGCCGAACGGGCCGCCGTACCACGGACCCCAGCCCGGGCCGTAGCCATAGTAGTACGGGTTGTTCTGGCGATTGGCTTCAGCCAGATACTGCGACCGCAGCTTGCTCCAGTCCATCAACGTATCTTCAGTCGGATTCGGCTGGAACTTGGTGGCCTTGGCCTGCGCAACCCCGGCCAGAGCCATTTCATGCCGTCCGTTCACCTGCTTCCACGCGCCGTTGCTCATCTGGACCTCGGCCTGACCCGAGAACACCTTCACCATAGGGCTGTTGGCGTTGAACTCGTAATAGCCGGTTTTGACCAGCTGCGTCGTCACGCCGTTATCGACCACCAGTAAGACGTTTTGCTTAAAAAGTTGGTCGACTTCCACGCCAACCCGCCCATGCTCCACTTCCACCTGGGTAGGCGTAATCCCCGTCGACAGCATTTTTACTTGACTGTAGTCGTCGAGCCGCAGGTAGATGCCCGGGTCGAGCAGCACTTCAGCCTTACCTGTCCTCGTCTTCAGCACCTGCCCCGGGGCGACCTCCGTGCTTCCTATATTGAAGTTGTTCATCTGGTTTCCATCCAGCAGAACCGTCCCCTGGATGTAGTTCAACGTACCTGGGGCCGCCGGCTGAGCGTTGTTCGTCCCCAGAGTCGGCACATCCGCGCCGAAGGCCGGCACGCAAACGCTAAGAGCAGCGGCGCCAAGCAGTGCAACCGCGAACCTCCAGGCTCGCACCGTCGATTTCACTCTTGACCCTGTTAACCTCATGTTTTTATACCTCACTCCTATTCAATGCGAAGAGAACGGGAAAGTTTCCGCCCGCCGAAGAGTCGTTTGTATCCGATCAAAGAACGCCGTGGGAAAGCAGTATCCAGCCCTGGCCGTAAGCAACTTCTTTCTCAAGAAGATGCGGCCCTACGCAATCCTGGAACGGGCGCATGAACTCCTGGAACTGCCTTAAAATGAAGAGTTCAGGGAAGGGAATCGCATGACCGAAGCAGGCGCGCTCGAAACTCTCATCAGCCAGCAGATTGTCACCTCCATGAAAGCCCGCGACCCGGAGCGCACCGGCACGCTGCGCCTCATCAAGACCGCGCTCAAAAACAAAGCCATTGAGAAGCGCGGCCCGCTGTCGCAGGCCGACAGCGAGCAGACCCTGGCTTCCATGATCAAGCAGCGTCGCGACTCGATTGAGCAGTTTACCCGGGGCAACCGGCCGGAGCTGGCCGCCAAAGAAGCTGCCGAAATCGTGGTGATCGAGGAGTTTCTGCCCAAGCAGCTCGATGAAGCCGGCCTCGCGGCGCTGGTCAACGAAGCCATCGCCGAACTGACCGCGGCCACCGGCCACAAACCCGGCCCCAAAGACATGGGAGCAGCCATGAAGGCGGTCCAGGCCAAGCTGCAAGCCGCCGGCGCCCGCGCCGAAGGCAAGACGGTCAGCGAGATAGTGAAGAAGGCGCTGGCGGGCTATAGCGGTTCTCCAATTGGTGTAGAGCAGAACCTCGAACGTTGAGTGGCGTTTTTCCCAAGAAAACGCCACCTGGCACGCCCCTCAAAACTCCACGGGAATTGGAGAACCGCCGTAAACCGAGCCCGATCTGAACGCCCTCGGCAGCCTTCGCCCGCGGCGACTTTCCCGGGCCCGGTCTATCGCTCCTCCGCCTCGCGTCACCTGGCGATTCCGGCGAAGTCTTCAAGCACGGCGAAATCTTCGAGCACTCTTAATCCGCCAGTGCGGCAATTTCTGCGAAGGGAACACTGAAGTCGCTGCCCGGCAACTCGAAAACTGTTCCGGGCGTGAGTTGTCCGGAGTGATAGCGGAAGAAGATCTGCCTCTTCGGCTCGATCATCCAGATAGCGCCAATGCCCATGCGCTCGTAATCGGCAAGTTTTTCAAGCGTCCGGGCCATTGAGTCTTCCGGCGACAGAATCTCGAATACGGCTAACGGCGCATGCGTGACGATCTGTTCGCGCGGAGCCGAGCGGCTGAGGATGGTCACGTCGGGCACGCGGTAGCGGTCGGGGGCGACTTGCACTCTCAATTCAGTGCGTGCTTCAATCCCGAGTTCCTTCTGTCGGATAGTGAAAAACGCTGCCAGAATGGTCTGCCACGTTGCATGGTCGTACTCGCCCACGGCACGCTCCTCAATGACCCCGGCCACGTACTCACAGTCGGGTTCTGAGGTCGTCCTCAGATACTCCTCCACCGTGATGAGGGAAGGCTGCACAACCATACCGAACCCCCGTGAAGCTCATTTTACGCTCGGCAGATCCCGAGCCTCTCAGCCCTCCTCCGCCTCGCGCAGCTTGGCGATCACCGTGAAATCTTCGAGCGTGGTCACGTCGCCTTTCACTTCTCCATGCGTGGCCAGCTCGCGCAGCAGTCGCCGCATGATTTTGCCGGAGCGCGTCTTGGGCAGAGTCTCGGTGAACCGGATATCGTCCGGCCGGGCCAGCGCGCCGATCTCTTTCGTCACCCACTTGCGCAGCTCGTCCTTGAGCTCCTTCGAGGGCTGGTTGCCGCTTTCGAGCGAAACAAACGCCGCAATTGCCTGGCCCTTGAGCTCGTCGGGACGGCCCACCACCGCAGCCTCGGCCACTTTGGGGTGCGCCACCAGCGCCGATTCCACCTCCATCGTGCCCAGCCGATGGCCGCTGACATTGATCACGTCATCCACGCGGCCCATGAGCCAGTAGTAGCCGTCGGCATCCTGGCGTGCGCCGTCGCCCGTGAAGTAGCAGCCGGGAACATCCGACCAATAGGTCTTGACATAGCGTTCGGGGTCGCCATACACCGTGCGCGCCATCGAGGGCCACGGCTTGCGTATAACCAGCAGACCGCCGTGCCCCGCCGGAACCGGCTCGCCCGTCCGGGTCACCACCTCCGCCTGGATGCCGAAAAACGGCCGCGTCGCCGAGCCGGGCTTGGTGGCGATGGCCCCGGGCAGCGGCGTGATCAAAACGGCCCCGGTCTCGGTCTGCCACCACGTGTCCACGATAGGGCAGCGGTTGTGGCCGATCTTTTCGCGATACCACATCCACGCTTCCGGATTAATGGGCTCACCCACGGTTCCCAGAAGCCTCAGCGAGCCCAGATCGTACTTCTCCACGTGTTCGTCGCCCCACTTGATAAACGCGCGGATGGCCGTAGGCGCGGTGTAGAACACGGTCACGCGATGGTCGTCCACAATTTTCCAGAAGCGCGAGAAATCGGGATAGTTGGGGGCGCCTTCGTACATCAGCACGGTAGCCCCGCATTGCAGCGGGCCATACACAACATACGAGTGGCCAGTGACCCAGCCAATATCGGCCGTGCACCAATAAATATCGTCCTCGCGCAGGTCGAAAACATATTTCGTGGTCAGGTAGGTCTGCACAGCGTAGCCGCCGGTGGTGTGCACCAGCCCCTTGGGCTTGCCCGTGGTGCCGGAGGTGTAAAGGATGTACAGCGGATCTTCGGCATCCTGCTCCTCGGCCGGGCACTCGGGCGCCGCTTTGGCGGTGAGCTCGTGCCACCAGTGGTCGCGGCCCTCGACCATCGAAACCGGCGACCCCGTGCGGCGATAGACCACCACGTGCTCCACCGTGGGGCAGCCGCCCAGGGCTTCATCCACGGTGCGCTTGAGCTGGACTTCGCCGCCCCGCCGGTAGCTGGTGTCCTGGGTAAGAATGGCCACGCAGCCGGCGTCATTCACGCGGTCGGCAATGGCGTTGGCCGCAAAGCCGCCGAAGATCACCGAGTGGATGGCGCCGATGCGCGCGCACGCCAGCAAAGCGATGGCCAGTTCGGGCGTCATGCCCATGTATATGCCCACGCGATCGCCTTTGCGAATGCCGAGGTCCTTGAGGGCGTTGGCGAAGCGCTGCACTTCCACATGCAGATCCTCATACGTCAATCGGCGAATTTCGCCCGGCTCGCCCTCCCAGATCAGCGCCGTTTTCGCCGCCCGCTCGCCCTTGGCGTGCCGGTCCACGCAGTTGTGGCACAGGTTCAGCTTGCCGCCCACAAACCATTTCGCCCAAGGCAAGTCCCACTCCAGCACTTTGTCCCAGGGCTTGAACCAGTCGAGCTGGCGGGCCGCCGCCGCCCAGAATTTTTCCGGATTTTCGATCGATTCCTTATACGTCGCCTCGTACTGCGCGAGGCTGCCGATGTGCGCCTGGGCGGCGAATTCGGGCGACGGCGGAAAAACCCGATCCTCATGCAAAATCGAGTCAATGTCCTGATTGGAGAGTGCGGCGACAGGCAGGGAAGACATATACATTCCTTTAGAAAAGTAGGTTCCAGGCGCTCCGCAGCGCGCAGAGAGCAATTCTGCGTCGCAAAACCGCCGCTCGGAGTCACTTTACCGGGCCGGATGCATGGACGGCAAGTGAAGAGCGGCTCGGCATACCCGTTGCAAGCAGCCGCAGTGCGCCTCCAGCTCACCACCGCAGCAGCGGCAAAAGGCTGGAGTAGTCATCGGTCCAGACCCGCAGGCCCGGTTTATACTCGGGCGGCCTGGCGTGCGCTGCGACCTCAGGCTGGGCAAAGAAGGCGGCATTGTCACTTAAGAGCATCCAGGTGGCGCTGAATTCGCCGCGCTCGTCATTGGGCGGGCTGGTGACGCGCACCGCCTTCATGCCCGCTTTCCGCGCCAGCAGAGCGATGGCGGGCTCGAGATCGACGCGCTGGTTCGAAATGTGAAAGGCCAGAATGCCGCCCGGAGCCAGATGGCGCCGGTAGAGCGCGACCGCCTCGGTGGTGAGCAGATGCAGGGGAATCGCGTCGCCTGAAAAGGCGTCGACCACCAGCACGTCGAAATGTTGCAGGGGTTCGTGGGCCAGCAAGGTGCGCCCGTCCCCTTCGACAATATCGATGCGAGCGCCGGAATCGCGGATGTAGCTGAACACGTTCCGGGCGATGGGCTCGACCGCCGGATTGATTTCGTAAAAGCGGATGCGATCGCCGGGGCGGCCATAGGCAGCCAGGGTCCCCGCGCCCAGGCCGATTACGCCGATGGTGCGGGGCTGGCCCTGGCAGCAGAAGCGCAGGGCCAGGCCCACCCCGGAGTCCAGCGCATAGTACGTGGTGGGCGTTTTGCGCAACGCATCGGACCCGAAGATCTGCGTTCCATGTTGAATGGAACCGTTGGTGAGCGTGCGCAGAATGGTGCCCGGATAGCCGAAGTCTTGTTTCACCCGCAAAGCGCCATAGAAATTGCGCACCGCCACCAGGGTTTCGCGCTGATAGGCGATGTGCAGCCAGAAAACCAGCACCAGCAGCATGACGCTGGCTGCGGACCACAGCAGGCGCTGTCCCCACCCCCGCATCGATGTATGGGGAACCAATGTGACCGCAAGCGCCAGCACGGCAGTGATCCAAAAGGTGAGGGCGAGATCGTAATTGAACGCGAAGAGCAGCGGCGAGGCGATGCCGACGAGGAAAGCGCCCAGCGCGCCGCCGGCGGCAAAGAGCAAATAGAAAACCGTGGATTCCGACCTGCGTTGAGGCCGCAGAGCATACGCCTGGTTGTGGCAGAACAGGCACGAGACGAGAAGCTCGAAGAGAAAAAAAACCACGCCAACGCCCACCGGCAGCGTTACATCCACGTGCGCCAACATGTAGGCGAGGCCGGCCAGCATCACGGCGAGAAAGCGCGTGACAATGCTCGCCGGCAAAAGGCGGGGAAACTCGAAGGCCAGGATCAGCGTGATGAGATACACGCCGAGGGGCAAAATCCAGAGCAGCGGAAAGGGGGCGATGTTGGCGGTCAGATAGCTGGTGACGGCGCACAACTGCATCGACGCCGCCATGGCCAGCGACAGCCAGAGTAGCTTGTGGCTGAGCGGCGATGCGGGCAAGCCCGACTCGTCTGCGGTCTTGGCCGGCGAAGGCAGGGCCGCAGCCGATCGCGCCCGGGCCGTCAAAACCGCGGCCAGCAGCGCAAAGGCCGCGAATCCGCAGCACCACACGGCGCGTTGGGTGTGCAGGCTCAAAAATGGCTCGATGAGCGTGGGATAGATTCCCAAGGCCATCAGAGACGCCAAATTCGAGAGGGCGAAAAGCCGCCATGGGATCGGGCCGCGTTCAATCTGCGACCACCAGATCTGCAAGAGCGGGCTGGTGGCGCCGAGCATCAGAAAGGGCAGCCCGATCCAGACACCAAGGGCCAGAAAAATGGTCGAGACCGGGTGCTCGGAGCCGCTGCTCAAGTCGATGCCGCCGGCAACCCAGTCAATCGCCAGCGCCAAGGCGGCCAGCAGAAGAAGAAAATGCAGCTTCCATTGCGGATGGCGGGTGAGCCAGTGGGCGTACAGATAGGCGCAGAGTAGCGCAGTTTGAAAAAACACCAGGCAGGTAATCCAAACCGCCGCCGATCCGCCCAGATAGGGCAGCAACTGCTTGGCGGCGACGGGTTCCACCAGGAAAAGCAGAAAGGCAGCCAGAAAAACCGCGCCGCCAAACAACCACCGCGAACCGGCCAAACCCAGCCTCAGTGTTTTTCCGCCGCCGAAGCGATCTTGGCGTCGGCTTCCGCAATCACGCGAAGCGCTTCGGCGTAGGCTTCCTCGCTTTCGCCGGCCTGGGTCCACATCTTCTCGCCGCGCTGGCGCTGCTCCTCGGCGCGCTGCACGTCGATCTCCTCGGGCTTGAGGGCGTCGCTGGCCAGAATGGTCACGCGGTCCGGCAACACTTCCACAAAGCCCCAGCTCACGTTGTAGCGCAGTGCGCCCTCCGCGCCGCCAGGCTCGCCGCCGCTGTGGATGGTCACGTCGCCGGCGCCCAGCTCAGCCAGCAGCGGCGCGTGGCCGTAAAGCACCTCCATGTAGCCGGACTTCGAGGGCAGCTCCACAGCCTCCGCCCGCTGATCGAAGAGCGTGCGCTCGGGAGTCACAAGCCGCACGCGAAGTTGGTTTGTGTCTTGTGCCATGATCTCTCTGCTTCCAAGCCCTTAGCTCTCAGCCTTCAGCGCCTTAGCCCTTGGGCTGATAGCTGAGAGCTGAAAGCCGCCTTTACACGCTCGCCTTCAGCTTTTCCGCCGTCTCCAGCACTTCCTCGATGCCGCCCTTCATGTAGAACGCCTGCTCGGGCACATCGTCGTGCTTGCCTTCGATGATCTCCTTAAAGCTGCGCACCGTATCGGCAATTTTGACGTAGCGCCCCTGAATTCCCGTGAACTGCTCGGCCACGTGGAAAGGCTGCGAGAGGAATTTCTGCACTTTGCGGGCGCGCGCCACCGTCAATTTATCGTCTTCCGAGAGCTCGTCGATGCCCAGGATGGCGATGATGTCCTGCAGGTCCTTGTAGCGCTGCAGAATCTTCTTCACGCCCTGCGCCACATCGTAGTGTTCCTGGCCCACGACGCGCGCGCTCAGGATGCGCGAGGTCGAAGCCAGCGGATCGACAGCCGGATAGATGCCAAGCTCGGAAAGTGGGCGGCTCAGCACGGTCGTCGCGTCCAGGTGCGCGAAGGTCGTCGCCGGCGCGGGATCGGTCAAGTCGTCGGCGGGCACGTAGACGGCCTGCACGCTGGTCACGGAGCCTTTGCTGGTCGAGGTGATGCGCTCCTGCAGCTCGCCCATTTCCGTGGCGAGATTCGGTTGATAGCCCACAGCGGACGGCATGCGCCCGAGCAGCGTCGAGACCTCCGAACCCGCCTGCGTGAAGCGGAAAATATTGTCGATAAAGAGCAACGTGTCGGCGCCTTCCTCGTCGCGAAAGTACTCGGCTACGGTCAGACCGGTGAGGGCCACGCGCAGGCGCGCGCCGGGCGGCTCCGTCATCTGTCCGTAGACCAGCGCGCACTTCGATTCTTCCCATTTACCCGGCTTGATCACACCGCTCTCGGTCATCTCCAGCCACAGGTCGTTGCCTT
>JASHOC010000164.1 GCA_030041305.1 Acidobacteriaceae bacterium | reverse complement strand
CCTGGGCAGCACATGTTGGCAGAAGCGGCGCAGGAACTCGCTTGCGGTGAGCATCATGATGCGCTGCTTGTTGCCATGCGCGTAGTCCCAGCAGAGCCGGGCTGAGTGGGATGTCGCGACCGCCGCCACCCTTGCCGCGTTCCACGCGAATCATCATGCGCCGGCTGTCGATGTCGCTTACCTTGAGCAGCGATAGTTCGGCTCGCCGCATGCCAGTGCCGTAAAGCGTCATCAGTAGGGCGCGTTGCATGAGGTTGCCTGCGGCATCAATGAGCCGGGCGACCTCGTCCAGACTGAGCACCGTTGGCAGTCGGCGCCGGTCCTTCGGGTCTTTCGGATAAGGCAACTCCTCCCAGAAGTCGCGCCGCTTGAGGGTACGAACAAAGAAGAAGCGCAGCGCGGCAACGCGGCCCACCACGCTTCCCACCGCCAGCTTGCGCTCCGTGAGCAGATAGGCCTGATAGCTCCTGAGTTCGTCTGGCCCCAGCTTGTCCGGGGACTTTCCGAAGTGTTTAGCAAACTGCTCGACGGCAAACAAATAGCCACGGATCGTGGCTGGCGAATAGTTGCGCCGCTGGAGCTCTTCCAGCATCCGCTTGCGTAAGTTGGTCACAAGGATCTCCTTCCTTGTGAATCAACCTACCGCAGCCACTACCGCTCATAGCTGCACGCCAAGGCAGTGTCCGCCGCGCCAGCGGCTTCGTTCAAGTCGGCATGTCGGACTTTGGAAGCCGAGGAAGGCGTTCGAGGGGGTGTGGCTGAATTGCTCATTTTCGGGCTTGGTGGCTACGCTCTCACACTAATATGGGAGCCCTACCGCGTCAGGAATTCCTGAGACACATTCTCAGGCTGAATCGCTTATGGTTCTATGGTGTGAAAAATGGTGTCGCGCTGAAACCCGCATGGATATTGGGGAAAGACCACATCCAGGACCATGGGAAGACTGCCGAAAGACTCCGGGAGATTCTCAGCGGCTCTGATCGATTCCTATAAGTTATTGATTCTAATGGAGAAAATGACTTTGGGAAGGTGACGTTGCCTTTAGGTGATTTTGGGTAACGGCTTCCGGGTCAGTGGTTTTGCGCATATATTGCTTATTTTCTGTTGGTTAAAAGAGCTTGCATCCCTCGCATTGCGCGGAATGAGCCGCACCCTTTTTCCTCAATTTCTCGAATTTTTGGACAGTATGGACAGTAAGGTTTCTCTGGTAATTGAGATTCCCAAGCTGAACAATTGCGCTCTCTTTACTGTCCATCTTACTGTCCAACCTTATAGTCCGCCGCGATGCGCGCTACCGCCCATGATTGAGAGTCTGAACCAGAGTTGTAAGGTTTGAAGAGCTGGAGCGGGAGACGGGGATCGAACCCGCAACCAACGGCTTGGGAAGCCGCTACTCTACCATTGAGCTACTCCCGCTTCGTATCGAAATTATACTCCGCTCTTCGGCAATCGCATTCGAATCATCTCTTAAAGGCATAACGGCCAATCTCAAATAGGTATTGGACGCGAGCTGAAATACTCGCATACGCTCTCGGCATCAACCGGCTGTTAGGCAGCCGTTGGAGGTGCCGATGAATTTCCGATTCACGTCCCGAATACGGCACGGATTCTTGAACTGGCAGCATCCGCGCCATCTCTGCCCAACCCTCACATTCATCACCCTGCTCGTTCTCTTCCCAAGCCTCGCCCTTGCTCAGTCCGGTGGCACGCCGTTCGATACCGGCTTTACCGCCCTCCAAACCCTCTTCACCGGAACGATTGCGAAGGTCGCAAGCCTCATCGCCATTGTGATCGGTGGCTACCAGTTTGCCCACGGCGAGCCAGGCGCTAAAAAAGCGCTCGCAGGAGTTGCTGCGGGCACTGGTATCGCTGTCCTTGCCGTGAACGTCCTCAACTGGCTGTGGGGCATTTGAACCAGCGCCGCACTGTCAACTTTAATGCCAACCTTTCGACCCGCCGAGTGTGAGGGGCTACCGATGCAGACACAGACCATAAACCGCAGAAGGAACCAGGTCTTCAAAAGCCTGCACAAGCCCCTCACGTACCTTGGCGTCGAACGCACGCTTTTCTACTTCGTCTGCGTTGGAGCCGTTGGCGCATTCAACCTTTTCAACAGCCTTGTGGCCGGCATCGCCGTCTTCATCGGAGGCTTCGCCTTCGGCCATTGGGTCACGTCGAGCGACCCGGCATTTCTTCGCATCCTCGCCAAGTCCGAACGGTACAAGGGCCGGTACGACGCAGCCAAACAGACCATTCCCCGCGTGGAGGTGGTCTGATGCTTCGCATAGATCGAGTGATTAAACCGTGGAAGGAATCTACCGCTCTCAGCGATCACATCAACCTCTACGGCTTCTGGAATGAGTCAGCTTTTCTTACAAAGTCCGGCGACCTGGGCATGGTGCTGAGCGTTACCGGTGTCGATTACGAAAGCCTCGACCACCCCGAACAGGAGTACGCCGTCAAGCGGCTCGAATCCGCTCTCAAGACGTTCGGCCCCGGATTCCATGTCTACCAATATCTCTTTAAGACCAACCGACCGGAGATCCCGTTCGCCAGCTATGACGATCCAATTGTGCAAACGGCCGTGGACCAACGGCGGCGCTTCTTTGAAGAGAAGGCCGACCGGCTTTTTCAAATTGAGATTTTCTACTGCATCGTACTCGAAGGCGCGCGGTCGAAGACCGGCCTGAGCGCAGCCTTCGCGCAGCTCTTCCGTGATCCAGCCGGAGCCGTCAACGAGCTGCGGACTCAGTTCACCAGCAATCGTATGAAAACGCTGCTGCGCACGCAGATCGAGCGCGACCTGGCCCGCCTTGAACAAAGTGCGCAGGCCTTCGCGCGGCAGCTCAGCGACTTCGTGCAGATCGAGATCTTGGGCCAGCAGGGCCAGTTTCGTTTTTTCCGCCGTTTGCTCAACTACGACGACTGGCGCATCGCCGGTGCGCCGAAGCATAACCAGTTTCTCGACTATCAAGTCGTCAACTCCGACATCGAAGCCGAACGCGATCATCTGCGTGTCGGCGATCATTTCGTCCGGGTATTGACGATGAAGGATGCCATCGGCGAAACGCGGCCGCTGGTACTCGACTCGCTGCTGAAAATCCCGGCCAACTTCTACACCGTGACTGAGTGGGTTCCGTTGTCCGCCGATAAGGCACGCAAAGAGGTTAACAAGCGCCGCAGGCACTTCAACATTTCCAAGACCGGTTTTGTCTCGCAGATAAGCAACGACCCCGCCAAGACAAATCCGCGCGATGTACTGGTCGATGAATCGAAGCAGGCCGACATTGAAAATCTCGGTGACTGCCTGCGCGCCCTGGGCGACGGGCAGCAACTGGGCGAGTTCTCGCTGACCATCGTGCTTTACGGCAGAGAGCGTGCCGCACTCGACCAGCTCGTAGGCAAGTTCGCCGGCGTCTTCACGAACGCCGACGGCAGCGTGTTTGTCGAGACCTATAACCAGCTCAATGCCTACTTCGCCACCGTTCCCGGTGGCTATGCCTTCAATCTCCGCAGGCTGTATCTGCTCAATACGAACTACGCGGACCTGTCGTTTCTCTTCACGATCCTGCCGGGAGAGCGATTCAATGCGCATCTGGGCGCTGAATACCTGGCCGTCCTTGAAACCGACAACAGCACGCCGTACTTTCTGAACCTGCACAACGGCGAGGTGGCGCATACGCTCATCCTCGGAATGACCGGATCGGGCAAGTCCTACCTCGCCAACACCGTCCTTCAGAGCGCGCAGAAATACAGTCCACTGACTTTTGTATTCGACATCGGCGGCAGCTTCGAGTCTTTGACAACGATCTTTGGCGGTTCTTACCTCAACGTCGGCCAGGAGGCGCGCGACTTCACTATCAATCCATTCTCGCTTCCGCCATCGAAAGAGAACCTGCAATTCCTGTTCAGCTTCTTCCGCGTGCTTATCGAGGGTAATGAACAGCGTTACCGGCTCGACTTCAAAGAGGAGCGCAAGCTGTGGGATGCGGTCGAACGTGTCTATCAGCTCGAACCAGGTCAGCGGACCATCTCAAACTTCTGCAATATCATCGGCGAGCTAAAAGAACGTCTGCATCGCTGGACCCGCGGCGGCCAATACGGGTTTCTCTTCGACAATCCCCAGGACACGCTCACCTTCAGTCGCTTCCAGTGCTTCAACTTCGCGGGATGGGGTGATGCCCCGGACGTGCTGGAGCCCTTGCTGTTCTATGTGCTACACCGTGCCTCGATCGAAATCGCCGACCCGAAGAAGCTGGGAACATTCAAGATTTTCCTGCTCGATGAAGCGTGGCTGTTTATCCGCAACGAGACCATCCGCAGCTACGTTGTCCAGGCACAAAAGACGTGGCGCAAGCTGAACGCCGCGATGGTGCTGGCTACGCAGTCCATCAAGGAGCTGCAGGAGTCAGGCATGTTGCAAATCGTTTCCGAGAGCTGCCCCACCAAAATATTCCTTGCAAACCCCGAGATGGACCGCGACGTGTACCGCGAGGCATTCCATCTGAACGATACCGAGCTGGATCTGATTGCGGGCCTTGTGCCCCCCGGACAGATGCTCATTCGCAGGGCGCAGTCCAGCAAGAAGGTTCATCTGAACGTCGATTCGGTCACGCACTGGATGGCGACCAACAACGCCCGCGACAACCTCAAGAAACGCGATTACTTCGAGCGTTTCGGCGTCGCCGAGGGCCTGCACCGTCTCGCCCAGGACTTTCCCTTCCGGGCGCGTTCCGCGGCCGGTATTTCCCCCAAAGGAGCAGCAGCATGAATCGTATCCTCATCTTCATCGCCGGGCTTGCGCTGGCAGTCGCCCCACTCACCGCTTCGGCACAGGACACCTCGGCGCGCACCGTGCAGTACCATTCGCAAGATATTGTTCCGATCCATGCCAAGCTCAAGTACACGACGCTGATTGAGCTGCCGGCCACCGAGAAGATTATGGAAGCCGCCACGGGTGACAAAGACTTCTGGGTCGTGGATGTCGTGGGCAACTTCTGCTTTGTGCATCCGGCGAAAGCCGGCATCAGCTCGAACCTGAACCTCATCACCGACAAGGGCAACATCTATAGCTTCACCTTGCAGGATGTCTCCGGCACTACGGATGCCCCCGACCTCAAGGTAATCATCCAGCCCGCCGACCGTTCTTCGATCGTTGCATCGCAGGGACCGCCCGAATTTGTGCCTGCCGCCCAGCTTGAACAGTCGCAGCAGGCTCTCGCGGCGGTGCAGGCGCACGTCACGCAGGCTGTGGACGAATACAAGAGCGCCTATCCGCTTTCCCTCAAATTCGACTACAGCTTCCATGCCGGCGAAGCGCCCTTCGAAATCACGGCGATCTATCACGACGACAAGTTCACCTACATCAAGACCACGGCTTCTGAAAAGTTCAGCGTGTACGAAATGCGCGACGGCAAGCCCAATCTTGTGACGTATGAGCTGAACAACGGGACCTACATCATCCCGAAGGTGATGGATTCGGGCTACGTCGAGCTGGGCAAGAAACGGCTGGAGTTCACGCGGAAGGGGTAAAGCCATGGCAGAGCCGGAGCTGACAAATCGAACAGCGGATCCCAAGGGCGTCCTCCAAAAGAACCTGAAGCCGATGCTCTACCTGGGCGCGGCGGTGCTGGTGATTGTGGCCGCGATTTTCAGCGGCAGTGGCAAGAAGCCCGCTGCTCAAAAGGGCGCCACGCCGAATCAGCCGCCACAGCCGATGATTCAGGATGCGACGGACAACAACGTGCAGGACCTCAAGAATCAGGTCGCCGCTGCGCAACAGAAAGCCGCCCAACAGGGCGCAGATCCCACGCTTGCCAACGAGACGCCTGCACAGCAGGCCGCGGCGGCCACTTACGGCCCCACCGGCCAGGCCGTGGCGTGCGTCCCCGGCCAGCCTTGTCCGCAGCAGGGCGCGTACATGCAGCAACAGCTCTCACCGGCAGCTCAAGAGGAACAGCAGCTCGCTGCGAAAGACCGTGAGCTTGCCTATAACTCTCGCTTCGCCTCGAATCTCGTGTATTCCCGGACGTCGGACCCTGCGACTGCACCGCAAGCGCCCGGCGCCGCACCAAGTCAAGCCAGCAATCTTGTGCCGCCGCGTGCGGCGGGCGACCCGCCAGCTCCTACGGCTGCTCAGACCACAGCCGAGCGCAAGCCGGAGGTCAACATCGACTCCGCCAGCGGCCAGCCCTACGTGCTCTATGAGGGAACGACCCTCGACACGGTTCTGATGAACCGTCTCGACGGCGACGCCGCCGGGCCGGTGAAGGTGCTGGTGTCAAATCCTGTCTACTCCCACGACCGTCAGCATGTGTTGATTCCCGATGGAACGATCGTGCTTGGTGAAGCCAAGAAGATCGGGGCATCTGGTTTTGGACAACAACGCCGCATGGCGGTGGTTTTTCACCGGCTCATCATGCCCGATGGCTACTCCGTGGACCTCGACCAGTTCCACGGCCTCGACCAGATTGGCGAAGAAGGCTTGAAGGATAAAGTCAACAATCATTACTTACAGATCTTTGGCACATCCGTTGCACTTGGCGTGATCGCCGGCGCTGGAGAGATCGAGGAAGGCGGCGGCACCATCACGACCAGCGGCAGCCAGGCCTTCGCCACCGGGGCGTCCTCCAGCGTCTCGCAGTCGGCCACCACCATCCTTGACCGCTTTATGCAGATTCCGCCGACCATCACCATCCGGGAAGGCCACCGCGTGAAGGTCTATTTCACGCAGGATATGTTGCTGCCCGCCTACGAAAACCACACCATTCCACAGACCTATTAAGGAGCCGATATGCGCCGACTCGCTGTTCTATGTCTCTTAGCTCTGCTCACGCTCTCCGCTTGCAAGAAGCAGGCCGCTTGCGATCCCGCCGATTCCCAAAAGGTCTGCGAAGCCTTCCAGCAGTGCCTACGCTCCGATACGTCTGCTGAGGTCTGCCGGATGGGAGAAAAAGACGCGAACTCGATCGAAAAAGGCAAACATTGATCCCAACCACGGAGGTTCCCCATGAAACGCATTACGCTCATCCTTGCATTCGCTCCCCTGATGGCCTCAGCCGGAGCGCGCGCGCAGTTCGGTTCCGGCATCGTGTACGACCCAACACAGTCGGCCCACGCCATTCAGCAGATCGAGCAGGGCCAAAACATCTTCACCAACTCGGTCAAGCTCGCGGACAACGCCATTGCCACATATAACCTCGCACATCAAATGGCGATGGCCCCGCAGTCGCTTTACCAACCCTTCCTGTCGCCTTCGACCTACTGGATGATGCTGAACCAGACCGCCAACACTTACGGCAACTCCCGCCAATGGACGAACTCGGTGAATACCGGCACGGGCGCGAGCTACAGCTACCAGCAAGCGTCGATACCACGCACCGGGCAGATCAGTGGCTATGGCAACTTGAGCACTTCAGCGCAACAGCAGATTGCGGCGCAGGGCGCCACCGCCGACTTAAACGATTCCGTGACCACCAGCAACATGCAGACGCTCGGCACGATCCGTGCCAATTCCCAGCAGCGTCAGGCAGACATCAACAATCTCATCAGCGCCTCTCAGTCCATCGACCCGGCCCAGCACACCGAACTGGCAACACTCCAGCGCATCAACCAGGCTTTGATTCTCTTGATTCAACAACAGCAGGAGGCCAACCAGATCGGTCAGGCATACACGCTGCAGCAGATCGTCGCGCAGAAGCAGCAGCAGGATACCTTGAAAGCCGGTTTTCAGGACACGTCGAACTTCACCGGCACCTATCAGACGCACGTTGCGCCGGCCTATAACGGCGGCGCGCAGGCTTTGACGTATTGAGGTGACGTATGGGTGTACTTAACTGGATTACCCAAGGATGCGACAGTCTGACCAGCACGGCATCCCCCACGATTGATGCGATGGGCGTGCACATCTGCGTCGCACTCGCCACCATCATGGTCGTCTGGTTTGGGGTACAGGAGGCTTTGGCCTCGTCCCATGGCGGCACCGGGTTCCATGTAGGCAAGTTCCTGAGCTTCTTTATGCTCATCACCTTTGCCTATACGCTGGTACGGTTCTACGACAGTAGCATCCCCGGCGTGGGGCAGTCCTTCCGTGGCTTTATCAATGGCGGCGCGCAAAATCTTGTCTCTGTGATTGGCAGCGACAGCGTGACCAGCATCCAAAACACGCTCAGCCAGGCGCAGTCGAACGAGGGTCCCGGCACCATGAAGGCGCTGATGAACCCCTACTACGCCATCGTCTATTTTGTGATTCAGGCGTTGGTCGCCACGTTCTCCGCCGTGGTCAGCGCCATTGTCGCCTATGGCGCCGTTGCCAGCGCCGTCATCGGCCTATTAGGGCCGATCTTCATTCCGTTTCTCGTATTCGAGAAATTGGAGTTCCTTTTCTGGGGATGGCTCAAAGCCTTTATCGGATTCTGCTTCTATAAAGTAGTCGCCGCGGCCGTGCTTAGCATCCTGGCACACCTGTTGGCGCAGTACTACACGGAGTTCGTGAATTTCTCCGATCCGGGAACGATGGTGCAGGAGTTGCCGCTGCTCATTCTGCTAGTCCTAGTGAATATCTACATCCTTTTCAAAATCCCGGCTATGACCATGAGCATCTTCTCCGGCTCTGCCGGCGGGCATGGCGGCGGCATGAGCGGCATGATAGCGGCCACTGTATTGAGGGCAATCGCATGACGACAGCAACCACAACAAAACCATCTCCAGAGATCACCCGCGCGGCGGAACGGTATCTCGAACAATACGGCGACCCGCTCGTGATGAACACCTATTTGAAAGTCACGATTCTGGTACTAGCCGCGGTCTGTATTGGACTGATCGCGCTCGTCTGGCAGAGCCACCGCGCCCTTGCAAGCGCGCGCCCACTCATCATCCGCATCAACGACGTGGGCCGCGCCGACGCCATCGACTATCGCAACTTTCAGTACCGGCCCCAGGAAGCCGAAAACAAATACTATCTGACCCGCTGGGCGGAGGTTTATTTCAGCCGTAATCGTTTCACGATCGAGCGCGACCAGACAAATGCCTTGTACTTCCTGAACGGCGACGTTCAGCGTGCAGTAATCGACCAGGAGCGCAAGGAAAACGTCATTCTCAACTACACCAAAGACGCCTCGCTTCCGTTTGTCGATGTGGAGGTGAAGAACGTCATCCTCGACGACCTGCGCCAGTCGCCATATTCAGCGCGGATCGAGTTCGAGAAAGTATTTACAAATCCTGCCGATCACACGGAACTCAAGCGGGAGCAATGGGCCGCCAGCGTCACCTACGTCTTCCGGGACGATGTGAAGAACAACGAGCTGGCCGTCAATCCTCTCGGATTGACCATCATCCGCTTCCGGGCCGACCAGGCGTTCGAGTGATGTATGAGGCGTAC
>JASHOC010000163.1 GCA_030041305.1 Acidobacteriaceae bacterium | reverse complement strand
GAGGCCGGGCAGGCCGACCTGCACGCGGACATTGCGGAAGCCCTGGGCCATATATTTTTTGGCGTCTTCGATGACGTCGGGATAGTCGTCTCCGCTGGCGTGGCAATAGGTGTCGGCAGCTTCGCGGCATTTGCCGCCGGCGAGCTGATACACGGGCATATTGGCCTGGCGGCCTTTAATGTCCCAGAGGGCCTGGTCGACGCCGGAGATGGCGTTGTTGAGGACCGGACCGTTGCGCCAATAGGAACTGTCGTAACAGGCATGCCAGGTGTCTTCGATCCGGTCGGTGGTTTTGCCGAGAAGCAGGGGCTTGAGGTAACGCTCGACGGCGGGCTTGACGAGGTCGGCGCGCTGGGTGAAGGTGGCGCAGCCGTAGCCGTAGAGACCGTCCTGATCGGTGGTGATTTTGACCACGGTGAGGCGGACGCCCTGGGGCTGGCATTCGATGACGCTGATGTCCTTGATCTTGGGCTGGGGCATGCCGCGCGTGGCCTGCTCGGCTTGTTCTTGCGCGGCGGCGAAGCGCGGGGTCAGGGCCAGCGCGCCCGCTCCGGCAACCGATTTCAGGAAATTGCGACGTGGGAATGGCATGTCTAAGGCTCCTCTAAAGATTTATGGGTTGACGGATCGAGCCGGGGAATGCGGAAAGGCCATTCTACTCCGGCGGGCGGAGCAGCCGCATCTGGGGACTCAATTCACTGAGAGCAGTCAGCAGCCATGCCAACGCCTGTGCAACTGTAAACATTCCCGCAGAGTGCTGATGCGCGCTTGCAGCACAGCGTGTTCCTGGCGAAGGGCGGCAAATTTGGCGTTTGCTTCCGCCCCCCCCCCCGGCCTTCACGAACAAGGCGGCACCCGCTGCTCGAGTTCTCGAACAGGGTGTGAAGCGCAGCGGAAATCTGTTTCCGCAATTCGTTCCGTTCATAGCAAGTGTAAATGGACATGGACACGAGGATGAACGCGAAGCTTTCCGCTTCCAATGCTTCCCGCCTCCAATATAGCGTCAAATTATAGCGTCAAACCGGTTCGAGGGGGGAGTCGGTGCGGGAAGAGAACGGAGACGCACCCCCTGGATTCTCGCCAACCTTGATAGACTCCAGTGTAGAGCCACCCTCCAGGAGATTCTTGAGTTGATGAGAGACGCAGCAATGTTCCTGTTCTTCGGCGCCATCGCCTTTGCGGGCGCGCAAACCCAGCCCAAGGCCGTGAGCCCAACCTCGAATGCCCCGGCCGCTTCCGGACATTCCACGACGGCCGGAACCCATCTGCCGCCAGGCATTCCGCCGGTGCACGGCATCATGAAAACGGCCTTTTCGCTCCGTTACGAGGACATCAAGATTGGGACGGGCGCCGTTGCCGAGCCCAACAAGCTGTATAAGGTGCAATACACCGGATACCTGGCGGCCACCGGCGTGAAGTTCGATTCGTCGTATGACCATCGGGCGCCGATGATGAAGGATGGCAAACCGGTGATGGGCGTGGACGGCAAGCCGGAGCTGGGTGACCCTCAACCGTTCGCGTTTCCGCAGGGCTTTGGCCGGCTGATTCCGGGCTTCGACCAGGGATTTGCGGGCATGAAAGTCGGCGGCAAGCGCCGAATCTTCATCCCGTGGCAGTTGGCCTACGGCACGCGCGACATTCCCGCGCGCGGCGCTGACCATCCAGGAATTCCGGCCAAGTCCGATTTGATTTTTGACGTGGAATTGGTGGACGTGATGGACCTGCCCGCCCCGCCGGCTCGACCGATGGGAGCGGCTCCGCCGCAGCCGGGGACGGGCGCGACGGTGAGCCCCCATCCGGTTCCTGGCGGAGACGCAACGCATCCCGCGCCGGCGCCCGCGCCCAGTGCAGCGCCCGGACAGCCTGCGTCGCCAGCGCAACCGAGCGCTGCGGCGCAGCCAGCGGCGCCAGCCACTTCGGCGCAACCCGCCGCTCCGGCGCAGCCCTCGGCGCCGGCCACGCCACCGCAGCCGCAGTCGAAATGACGAAACAGAGGTAACATCGATGCATGGCGACGCTCCTTCGGATTGATCCCGAATCCTTGCCGCGCACCCTGGCGCTCGATCCTCCCGTCACCGACGCGGAGTTCGAGGCGCTGTGCCGGGAGAATGTAAGCAATATTCGTCTCGAACGGACGAAAGAGGGCATTGTACGAATGAACCCACCGACGGGAGGATTTACAGGCAGCGGCAATGCGGAAATCACATACCAGGTTGGCCAATGGTGGCGGACGCATGACAGAGGCCGTGTCTTCGATTCGAACACCGCTTTCCATCTTTCCGATGGCTCGATCCTGAGCCCCGACGCCTCGTATGTGTCGCCGGAGCGCCTGAAAACTCTACCCAAAGGCGGTTTGCGCGGCTTTCCGCACGCCTGCCCGGATTTCGTCATCGAGCTGGTCTCCGAGTCCGATCCGGTCAAGGCGGTCAAAGAGAAGATGAACGATTGGCTGGCAAACGGCGCGCTTCTGGCGTGGCTGATCGATCCTTATCAACGGCAGGCGCTGGTTTTTCGGCCGGGCCGCGAGGCGGAGATGATAACGGGCGATCAGGTTGCCGGGGAGGGTCCGGTGGAGGGCTTGGTTCTGGATCTCGCGCGCGTGTGGAGATGCTACGAGGATTGACGCGTCCGGCTTGGTTTTCCCCTGCGCCGAGCGCGGACGATGCGTTGTCCTATGTCGCTGGACCCTCGCCAGCGGGCGAAGCCTGCTCGCTGGGGAGGATGCGTTGAGCTACACTCCGATCACCGCGCACAGCTCTTTGACGGCTGCTGCGCTCTTTTTGAGCGCGGCGTCTTCCTCGGCGGTCAACTTGATTTCGACGATTTGCTCCAGCCCCGCCGCGCCCAGTTTGCAGGGGACGCCAATGTAGTAGCCGGAGATGCCGTACTCGCCGTCGAGGTACGCGGCGCAGGGCAGAATCTTTTTCTTGTCCTTCAAGATCGCTTCGGCCATTTCGACGGTGGCCGCGGAGGGAGCATAAAACGCGCTGCCGGTTTTAAGGTGTTTCACGATCTCCGCGCCGCCGTCGCGCGTGCGCTGCACCAGTTGCTCCAACCGCTCTGGAGCAATCAACTCGGTGATGGGTATGCCGGCAACGGTCGAGTACCGGGCCAGCGGCACCATGGTGTCGCCGTGGCCGCCCAGCACAAAGGCGGTGACGTTTTCGACGCTCACCTGCAGCTCCTCGGCGATGAAGGCGCGGAAGCGCGCCGAATCCAGCACTCCGGCCATGCCGATGACGCGCTCGCGATTGAAGCCCGCCTGGCGGTAAGCGGTCTGCGCCATGGCGTCGAGCGGATTGGACACGACAATCAGGATCGATTCCGGCGACTGCGCCACCACCTTTTGCACCACGTCAGACATGATCTTGAAGTTGGTGTGCAAGAGGTCGTCGCGGCTCATTCCCGGCTTGCGGGGAATGCCGGCGGTGATGATGACCACGTCGGAATTGGCGGTCAAAGCGTAGTCATTCGAGCCGCTTACATGCACGTCGCGCTTGGCGATGGGCATGGCCTCGAGCAGATCGAGCCCCT
This sequence comes from Acidobacteriaceae bacterium, assembly GCA_030041305.1. GTDB lineage: Bacteria > Acidobacteriota > Terriglobia > Terriglobales > Acidobacteriaceae > Telmatobacter. The sequence goes on along the minus strand of JASHOC010000163.1, from coordinate 6,166 downwards.
TGCCCTGGGGCACGCCTTCGATCACGTCCACCAGCACCACGTCGGCCAATTCCTTGTCCGCAATCCAATGCGCGGCCGTAGCGCCCACGTTGCCCGCGCCGACAATGCTTACTTTTTTCCGCATGCGATTCTCCCGATCATTCAGTTTTTGAGAGCGGAGTTAGCGGGGCTAGGGCGCCAGATGAATTTAACCATGCACCAACTGTGCTGACCCGGGAAACGCGCGGCTAACTCCGCTAGCTCTGCTAACAACGCTTACTCCGCTACATGTTCCCAATCATCCGCGTGGCGAACTCGCTGGTTCCCACTTTGGTGGCGCCGGTAAGCTGACGCTCGAAATCGTAGGTCACAAATTTCTGCTGGATGGTCTTCTCCATCGCGTTCTCGATCATGCGCGCTGCTTCCTTCCAGCCAATGAATTCCAGCATCATCACGCCCGACAAAATCACCGAGCCGGGATTGATCACATCCCGGTCCGCGTACTTGGGCGCGGTGCCGTGCGTGGCTTCAAACACCGCGTAGCCGTCGCCGATATTCGCGCCCGGCGCGATGCCCAGGCCGCCCACCTGCGCCGCCGCCGCGTCGGAAATATAGTCGCCGTTGAGGTTGGGCGCGGCCAGCACGCTATATTCCGCCGGGCGGATAATGATCTGCTGGAAGATCGAATCGGCGATGCGGTCGTTGACCAGGATTTTCTGCTTCCACGCGCCGTGGCCATGCGATTTGCCGATCGAGTCGAGCACTCCCTTGACCTCTGCGCAGACCGCGCCGCGGAAACTCTGCGGCGCGAGTTCCATGCCGGGCTCGACCAGGGCCGCGTTCTGCTCAATGGTCAGCGCCGGATTCGCCTCCACGTTGCCCAGGATCCAGCTTTCGCGTTCGGTCACCGTTTCCTGGCGAAATTCCTGGGTGGCCACTTCGTAGCCCCACTCGCGAAAAGCGCCCTCAGTGAACTTTTGGATGTTGCCCTTATGCACCAGCGTCACCGTCTTGCGGCCCGTCTCGAGCGCGTAGCGAATGGCGTAACGCACCAGACGCTTGGTGCCGGAGATCGAAATCGGCTTGATGCCCACGCCCGAGTCGGTGCGGATTTTCTTCTTGGCCTTGGACAGAAGGTCGTCGTTCAGGAACGAGATCAGCCGCGCCGCGTCGTCCGTGCCTTCTTTGAACTCAATCCCGGCATACACGTCCTCAGTGTTCTCGCGGAAGATCACCACGTTGAGCTTCTCAGGATGCTTCACGGGGCTGGGCACGCCCTGGTAATACTTGACCGGACGCACGCAGGCGTACAGATCGAGAATCTGCCGGAGCGCCACGTTGAGCGAGCGAATGCCGCCGCCGATGGGCGTGGTGAGCGGCCCCTTGATGGAAACGCGCAGATCGCGCGCCGCCGCGACCGTCTCGTCGGGCAACCAGGTGTTGAACCGCAGAAACGCTTTTTCGCCGGCGAAGATCTCGAACCAGCGAATGGCGCGCTTGCCGCCGTAAGCTTTTTCCACCGCTGCGTCAAACACTCGCTGCGACGCCTTCCAAATGTCGCGCCCGATGCCGTCGCCTTCGATATAAGGGATGAGGGGGTGATCGGGAACCGCAAATTGCCCGTCCCGGTAGGCGATCGGCTCGCCGTTCTTCGGCAACTCCAGGCCGTTATAGGTGTTCTGCATGATGTCTGGGGAAGGCCCTTTCCGGATTGAGATCCAAAAAATGAGGCTACCATCTCAAATTCGGGAGTGGCAACGGCGGCCGGATTGAAGCTCCGCGCGGTGAAGCGGGGAGCTCGAGCGCGCCGGCGCGCTGCAACCGGCCGGCGCTCGCGGTTGGGAACCAGGTGCGATCAGGAGGCGGCGTGTTGACATCATGATGCTTTCGTATCTAACATCATGATGTGCGCACCACGCTCACCCTCGACGATGATGTGGCCGTCCTCGTACGGGAGGAGGTTCGGCGCTCCGGCAATTCCTTCAAGGGCACGGTGAATGACTTACTCCGCGTGGGTCTTCGAGAGCGTCGCAAACCGCAACGGAAGAAGCGCTTTGTGGTCACGCCGCTTGCGCTCAATACGGGTCTGGGGACGCGCTACCAGAATGTAGAGGACTTGATCGAAGCGCTGGAAGGTCCAATGCATCGATGATCATTGTCGATGTCAACCTGCTGATCTATGCCTATGACACAACTTGCCCAGCGCACAACCAGGCGCGGGCTTGGCTTGAGAGCGTGTTGTCGGGCGATGAAATCGTCGGCCTGCCGTGGCAGTCCGTCTCCGCCTTTCTCCGCATTCTGACTTATCCGGAAATCTCGAGAGACCGCTTCAGCATGCAGCGAGCGGTGGCCATCGTCGACCAATGGCTGACGTTATCTCACGTACGCATGTTGAGTCCAGGGGAAGGCCATTGGGCAGTTTTCCGGGGAATGCTGGTTGAGGGGGGCGTGCGCGGAAGACTCACAGGCGATGCTGCTTTGGCGGCGCTGGCCATTGAGCACGGCGGCATTTTGTACACAAATGACCGCGACTTCGCGCGCTTTCCTGGCCTGCGCTGGGTGAATCCGCTGCAGAAATCATGAATCCGACTCTCGGCGCGCAACCCTCCGCCGCCAGACTTACTGCGCGTCTCGCAGGGTGTCGCCATCGAAGCGCGGAATGCCGAAATGCCCGCGCAGATGAAGCAGATCGACGGGGCTCAAATTGCCCTCCACGGTCACCAGCGCCACAGTTTTCGCGCTTTCCACCAGCACCACCGCGCCGCGCACGTTGACGCCATCCATCACCATCCACACATCGGCCTTGCCGTCGTGCACGGGCCCGCCCGCTTCGGTCGTGCTCACCAGGTGCTTCCAACCGCGCAGGTGGTATGTCTGGCGGATCGAATCCACTGCGGCCGGATCGATCATCGCGGGATTGCCAAACTGCAGCAAATGCACGCTGACGCCGTCGAGCTTCGCAATCACCTGCTTCGTCTGCGCGTCATTTTCGCCCATCAAAGCCGCAGCCGCATTCAACATGTTGCGGTCCAGCGTGAAGTTCGATTTCATGGCCGCCTGCGCGCTCAGCGCGGCGAGCGCCGGTGGAGTCCAATCCAGCACCACCGGCCCTGCATCCGCCGCCCCTCCGGAAGCGCTTCCCTGCCCCGCCGGATCGGTAGGCGTTTGCGCCACGGCGCACGTGCAGGCAAGCCCCGCGCTCAGCGCCGCACAGCTCGCCCAAGTCAGTATTCTCATGTTTCATTAAACGAGAACGCCGGACAAAAGTTGCACCCCTCGCTGCGAGTTTTTCAATGTCCCCCCAAACCGCTCGAACGCGGCGCCGAAGTCCTCCCGGCGCCACGCGGAACAGATCTGTTGATAAATCCGCGATGAAATTCTCTGAAATCCCGTGCGCGCCGGGCTGAATGCGATAGACTCATCGGGAACGTTTTTAAAAAACGCCATTTCCCGATTGATGGAGGGCACATAGAAATTGGGCAAGAACATGGTCCCGAAAAAACTTTTCTTTACTAAGGGCGTGGGCAAACATAAGGATCGGCTCACCTCCTTCGAGCTCGCCCTTCGGGATGCGGGCATTGCCTCGCAGAATCTGGTGCGGGTTTCCTCCATTTTTCCCCCGCAATGCAAAATGATTCCGCGCAAGCAGGGCCTCACTTATTTAGACCACGGAGAGGTGGTGTTCGCGGTGATCGCGGAAAACTCCACGCGCGAGCCGCATCGCCTCATCGCTTCGAGTATCGGGGTGGCCATCCCCGCCGACCGCAACACCTACGGCTACCTCAGCGAACACCATAGCTTCGGCGAGACCGAAGAGCAGGCCGGCGAGTACGCCGAGGAGCTGGCGGCGGAAATGCTCGCCACGACCCTCGACGTCGAGTTCGATCCCGACAAGAGTTGGGACGAGAAAAAGGAAATTTACCGTATCTCCAACAAAATTGTACGCACCAGCAATGTCACGCAATCGGCCGTGGGCGACAAGAACGGCAAATGGACCACCACCATCGCCGCCGCTGTGCTGATCCTGGAATCGTAGATCGCATTGCTTGCGCATCGCGGGCGCTACTCGCCGCGGGAAGCCGGCGAGTGGGTGCGAGGGAAAGCCGGGCCCGGAAAAGATGAGAGGAAAGGTTTAACCCGCCTGCCCGTCTTTTTTCGCTGATTATAGAAATGAATCCAAAGCCATGGCAGACGCCCGCAAATACGCGATCGCGCTGATCCAGATGCGCATGGGTCCCGATCCCGAAGCCAACTTCGCCTCCGCCCTCGAACGTATCCGCGAAGCGGCCGGCATGGGCGCCAACATCGTCTGCCTGCCCGAACTCTTCCGCGCCCAGTACTTCTGCCAACGCGAGGATTTGCGCCTTTTCGATCTCGCCGAGCCGATCCCCGGGCCCTCCACGGAAAAGCTTGCCGAGATCGCCCGCGAAGCGCGCGTCGCCATTATCGCTTCCCTGTTCGAGCGCCGCGCGCCAGGTCTTTATCACAACACCGCGGTCACGCTCAACGCGGAGGGAGCGCTCGCCGGGTTCTACCGCAAGATGCACATCCCCGACGATCCGCTGTACTTCGAAAAATACTACTTCACACCCGGCGACCTCGGCTTCAAGGCCGTGGAATCCGGTTTCGGCCGCATCGGCACGCTGGTCTGCTGGGATCAGTGGTACCCCGAAGGCGCGCGTCTCACCGCTCTTCAGGGGGCCGAGGTGCTTTTTTATCCCACCGCCATCGGTTGGCACCCGGCAGAAAAAGACGAGTTTGGCGCCGCGCAATTCGACGCCTGGCGAACCATTCAGCGCTCTCACGCCATCGCCAATGGCCTCTATGTAGCGGCTGTCAACCGCGTCGGCCACGAACAGGGCGACGTTCTCGGCAACCGGGCGTCCGGCCCGGGCCTCGAGTTCTGGGGCGGCAGCTTTGTCGCCGATCCCTTTGGCCGTCTCGTCGCCCAAGGCTCGCGCGATGCGGAGGAGATTGTTTTCGTGCAGGTCGACACGGCGCTCATTGAAGAGACCCGGCGCAACTGGCCCTTCCTACGCGACCGGCGCATCGACGCCTACGCGCCTATCTCCCGCCGGTTCCTCGATCCTGTGCGCTCCCGCGGCGGAGAGTAGCCATGCCCGCCGAAACCCCGCGCGCGCTGGGCTACCGCATGCCCGCCGAATGGGAGCCGCACGAGGCCACATGGCTGGCCTGGCCGCACAATCCTGAAGACTGGCCGGGCAAGTTTCAACCCATCCCGTGGCTTTATGCGGAGATTGTCCGCCTTCTTGCCGCGCGCGAACACGTGCATCTCATGGTCGAGAATGCGGCCGCCGAACGCCGCGCCGCCGGCATGTTGCGCCGCGCCGGCGCGAACCTCGACCGCGTGAGCTTCCACCACTGGCCCACGGATCGCGGCTGGACACGCGACTCCGGCCCCATCTTTGTGCGCAACGCGGAGGGCCGCGTGGGCCTCACCAACTGGCGCTTCAACGCCTGGGCGAAATACGACGACTGGCGCCTCGACGACCAGATCCCGGACCGCGTGGCGGAGCGGCTCGGCTGTTCGCAGTGGCAACCCGCCATCCAAGACGAGAACGGCGCGAAGCGCTGCCGCGTGGTGCTCGAAGGCGGTTCGATTGATGTCAACGGCGCGGGCTTGCTGCTGAGCACGGAAGAATGCCTGCTGAGCGAAGTGCAGCAGCGCAACCCCGGGCTCGGCCGCGAACATCTGGAGCAGGTCTTTTCCGATTTTCTCGGCGTCGATCAGGTGCTCTGGCTCAATCGCGGCATCGTGGGGGACGACACCCACGGCCACATTGACGATATCGCCCGGTTCGTTGCGCCCGACGTGATCGTCGCCGCCGTCGAGCCCGATGTGCGGGATGCAAATCACGCGCCGCTGGCCGAGAACTTCGCCCGGCTTCAATCCGCGCGCACGCCCGCCGGCAAGCAGTTCACGCTCATCGAGCTGCCCATGCCGCGTCCGGTGATTTTTCGCGGCCAGCGGCTTCCGGCCAGTTACGCCAATTTCTATATCGCCAACGGCGCCGTCCTGGCGCCGACCTTTCACGATCGCAATGACCGCGTGGCGCTCAACATTCTGGCTGACGTGTTTTCCGACCGCGAAGTCATCGGCGTCCACAGCGTCGATCTCATTTGGGGCTTGGGCGCGCTTCACTGCATGACCCAGCAGCAGCCGGCG
>JASHOC010000162.1 GCA_030041305.1 Acidobacteriaceae bacterium | reverse complement strand
GGTCGAGATCCGAAAGATGGCGCCTGAGGATAGCTGCGCGAGCGACATGCTCGTGATGACCCGCTGGAATAGTCGAAATCTCGCAGTGCCACTCTCTCAGCTGAAGGCTATCGGAGGAGATGAGTCAACCACCCAGGCCATCGGAGACTGGCATTACTGGGTCGCTCGAGGCTACTGCTTCTGAAGTACGCATCTCTCCCGAAAACTCACCAAAGGTTCGCGAGAATGCCGGCGTGACTGGACGCTGGCACGATAATCGTCACACACTTGTCACCGAGCTGGCGGAGAGTGGCGCCGGCGACCAGACCATCATGGACATCGCCGGCCACGTCTCGAAGCAGATGCTCAAGCACTATAGCCACATTCGCATGGAGGCCAAGCGGACGGCGCTCGAATCCATTGTCAAGAAGTCGGAACCAGGAGCAACTTCCGGTGAAGGAAACGGATACGTCGGGGGGTCCCTGCAAAAGTCCCTACAGTGGGAGCAAGACGGGCAAGGAACAGACGCAAAGAAGGAAGTGCGACAGATGACCGCGGCGTCCGCAAAAGGCGAAAGTGAGAACAACGATTGCTCGCTATCGCCCGTAAATACGCGGGCTTTTGAGGGGGAGTCCCTACAAAAGTCCCTACAGTCTTGTAATTTTGGGGGTCATCGGGGAGTGTACAGGATTCGTAAGTCTAAGAAACTAATTGGCTCCTCAGGTAGGACTCGAACCTACAACCCTTCGGTTAACAGCCGAGGATTAAGTCCTGGAGCGTACGTGTTTTCTACGGAGTACAGAGGACTTATTTGGACGGATCGGAGCCTCTGCGGCGCGCAATTGGACCAAGGTTTGGACCAAGTTTGAGTATTCGGCTAACCGAATACTCAATTCAGCCGAATACCTTTCCGTTTCTTGGTCCAGTTTTTGGTCCAAACTTGGTCCAAGTCCCTCCAGGCCGCGGCCTGAATTTCAACCGAATCCCTGCTTCCGGGCGTGGATTCCGAACCCATCCGGCTCTTTGCCCCTGATCGTGGAGGAACCGGAGACAACGCAATCGTTTCGCAGTTCCAAGTGGCGAACCCTCGGCGCCTTTCGTCCAGCGTCGCCGGTGGACCGGGCCTAGAAGTTCGCGTGCAAGCATCCAATTGAAGGAGACGAGAGGAATGCCCCCACTCACCGCAACCCAAATCTCGACGGCTCTTGATCGGCTGGAAGACCTGCACACCATGCTTACGCTGGATGAAGCCGTCGAAATCCTGACTGGCAAGAAACCGCCGCTCGGCCGGCGCATTTGCAAGGTGGCCACCGACCTCTGGCTTGACGTCAGCTACGCCGCCGAAGCCCCCGTGCGCAAGGTCGTGGACGCCATCGAGGGCGAGGTGAAGTTCCCCGCCAGCGAACTCGAATTGTTCCTGCGGCGCTGCCGGAAGGTTGGTTTCATCGCGGAATTGGGGATGGAGGTGCCGTATTACGACATCCCATCTGCAGGCATTCGCCTGATGGCAGCCGATCTTCGCGCCATTCTGAAGGGCGAGGCGCCGCTCCAGTTCCCCGACTGCATTCGTGAGTTGCACCGGGGACAAACGCCATTTCTAAAGAGCGACAACCCCTGAAGCCGGAACTCCTTGCAGGTTCGTCTCCGAAGTAAGGGGAATTGGACCTGCTCGACGCGCCCTTTGTGAGTTCGCGGCGCGAACCCTCAGCAGCGCTTTCCGCCCGGAATGAGGCGGGCGATCCGTTTACGGTCGCCCCACAAGACACGGTAACGGACGTCTGTCATCTTCGTGATCTGATCCCATTCGTGGATGCTCAAGGTGCGGACGCGCCCGCGGAGCGCCTGAAAAACCTCCTTCCTCGGCCAGACCACCCAGTCAAAAGTGGATCCGAAGCGCCGCCCTGCCTCTTGAGCGGCATGACGACGCCGGTCACACCACCGGCGGAACGCCTTGTCCTCAGTGACCTTCGGAGACAATTCGACCGCGAGATCCACGTCGCCAAGACGCTCAATTTCAGTGAGCATACTGCCGAACAGCACCGCACTCTCTACGCGATACAGATACTCAGCATTGCCATTTACAGCGTGGAGGCGCTCCATGAATTGCGCCAACGCTGATTCGGCGGTCCTCCGGGTTATCGGTCTGGCAGCGGAAGCGTTGGCAAAGGCAAGGCCGCGGCTGCTAATCTCGTACGCTTCTGCTTCGCCCGTCGGCATGTGCTCGGCTGGCTCAACAAGGCCCAGCGCCGCCAGCCCTCTCAGAAAAACGGAACCTTCCCTTTTATCGAACTTCAAATTGTAGGCAGCGGTGGCGGGAACAATAGTGCAGGACCGGCAGAGGCGGAGAAACTTCCGCACGGTGAGCGCCGGATAACCGGCGACAACTTCGCCCTTATTGATTCGCATGACGACTTCATCATAGACGCTGCCCCTCCCGCCGAAGCCGTCACCAGAGTACCGACTAACGTGAAAATGGACTTGCAGCTTCCTAGCCCATGTCTTTATTTTTCTATGAGAGCGCAAATCTCTAGTTCAGCATTCTCAAACAGGTCGCTGGATAGGGACATCGCAAAGCATGTCTAGTGTCCTGAGTCAGAGATTCGTTTACAAACACGCTCAACCTTTCTGAGAATAAGATCGGCATCTGCACGCCACACGAAGGGCTTGGGATCGCGGTTCCGTTGGTCGAGATAATCGATCATCGCCTTCTCCAAGGCCCGGACAGCAGTGTGGCTGCCGCGGCGAACGCAGCGCTCTGTCACTTCGGCAAACAAGC
>JASHOC010000161.1 GCA_030041305.1 Acidobacteriaceae bacterium | reverse complement strand
GCTTGTTTGCCGAAGTGACAGAGCGCTGCGTTCGCCGCGGCAGCCACACTGCTGTCCGGGCCTTGGAGAAGGCGATGATCGATTATCTCGACCAACGGAACCGCGATCCCAAGCCCTTCGTGTGGCGTGCAGATGCCGATCTTATTCTCAGAAAGGTTGAGCGTGTTTGTAAACGAATCTCTGACTCAGGACACTAGCAAGGTGGCAATAATCCCCTCGAAATGGTCCGTCGACGCCTCAGGGCTTAGGCTCTGCTGCTACAGATGCTCATGTGCGCGTGAGCATTGTGCTGTTGATTGGTTTAAACCAAGATATCACTTCGCCCTAACCCGGCGCAGCCGGAACCAAACAGGGTTCATGGCTATGATGGCACATGGGCCTGGAACTGCTGGCCGAGCGTTGTGCGACTCAGATTGCCGGTGTGTTGAGTTGCTGGGAACGGGTGCTGATCTTCGGAACCTTGCCGGGGATCTGCTTCGCCGGGGGATGACGTCGTACCTGTACGAGCGCAAGGAGCGAATTTCGAATATGCGCGGTTTGCCGAACCGTTGCGCGACCGGTTGCGGGAGAACGCGGAGCGGCTGGCGGCCGAAGCCGCCATGGAAATCGAGTTCATCCGTAAGCGCAATTTCCGCAAGGAAGACCGGGTGCAAGAGGCGCTGGTGCGGCGATCAGCCCGGCTTGGTGTGCATCTTCTCGGCCATGGAGCCATGCTCGACCTACAAGCCGTGGCACGACAAGTCGACGGAGCGAACGTTTCTGAAGTCAGACGACGGCAAGTGCCTGCATTACTACTTCTATTTCATCGACGCGGAGCTGGGGCTTTGCTAGGTGCGGGTGCCGACCTAGCTGCCCTGCCGACTACAAATCTACTTCAACGGACACAACTGGCTGGCCCATCAGCTGCGCCAGCGCGGCATCGACTTCGGGCTCGTGGATAACGCCTTCACCGGCATCGCGGACTGGGTAAAGGCGCAGTCCTTGGCCGAGAGCCTGCGCATCCAGAAGCTGCATCGCAAGCTGGACGAGTTCGCCTCTCGTTTCTGTCCCATCTATCGCGATTTGGCTTCGAGCTATCACTGGAGCGTGGACCGGTGCGAGTACGCGACCGACATCGTGTTCCGCAAACCGGGCGATCTCGGGCCGCTCTATGAAAACCTCAGCCGCACCGCCACCCACGCGGTCATGGCGGACAACATCGCCACCTTCCTGGGCAAGAAACTATCTCCGCAGTTCGAAGGCGAGATGGACAATCGTTTCAACCTGCGCATCGAAGGCACGCGCATCAAGCACACCATGGCCTCGCACCGGATCACTCCCGCTGGATCTCCGCATGGCGTTCCCTCTTCCTTCCCATCGGCGTGCTCAGCCGTGTCTTCCGCGGCAAGTTCGTCGCCGGACTCCGCAACGCCTTCCATCGTGGTGAACTTCAGTTCCACGGCAGCCTGGCGTACCTTGCGCAACCACGCGCCTTCGCCGCCTGGCTGCGCGTGCTGTTCCGCCACGACTGGGTTATCTACTCCAAGCCACCATTCGGTCGACCGGAGCATGTGCCGCGCGCGTCGCTATCTCACGGCAACAAGAAGAGGCTCATGACCCTGGCCGTAGATGAGTTCCTTCGCCGCTCCCTGCTTCAGTCTGCGGGGGACCATGTGCGTCGTTGAACGGCTCCCCGTCGCGCAACTCCTGCTTCGCTCGCCACCTCAACCAAACTGGTGTGCCGCTTGAACCTCTGTTCCCACCCTCAACTTCTACTCGTGCTTCGGCGCGCTCGCGGACTCCTTGTCTCATCTAGGCAATACCCCTCCGATGCCAGCCTTGCCCGTCTCCACATCAGCCCCTCGGCGAGCCACAGTCTCGCTCCATCCGGCCTCCAGGCCACCGGCCCATGCCCAACTCAGTCGCTACCTGATTCCCCTGCACCCGTTCAGACCGATGCAAAGTACATAGGCTTCCGCGAGGGCGGCTTGCTTCAAGTCGCTGTATCCGAAGCGCCCCGCCACGAGAGCGTCCACCTACGTTCTGTTGCGTCGCGGGGCGCTCCAGATACAGCACTAAGACTTCCCGATACAAATCCGATCTCAATGGTGACTTGGCGATAATGCGTCGTTGAGAACCAGATCCCGGCTCGCTGATGACTGGACGAGCTTCTCTCGTCGGTTTGGTACCATTCTGAGAAGCTGCAGAAACGAAGTCGACAACGGTAGACCAGTCGGCGTTCTAACCCGCGCGCTCGGTCTCACGCCCCCGTGCGTGTAACCGGGTGTGGGCCAGTTTCTGCCTTCTATTGTTGAGGGCTGTATTCTCCAACCCGGCTGACTCTGTCCAAATCCGACGAAACATTGAAGGATTAAAACAACTCATGATGCCCAGCCGTATGACCACAAAGGGAGAAGGAACCGCATGAGGTATGGAATTCGCAGCCAGGGGATAAGAGTCGCATGAGGCGAAGGGATTTTGTAAGGCTTGGTTGGGCCACCTTGATTGCAACCGGGGCAGGCAATCTGCTGCCCGCGCTGGGGGAGTCGCAAGGCATCCGGAAGCTACCGGGGCCGCCGCAGCATCCGACGGCGGCACCGCTGGAACCGAGGGCCCTTGATCACGCGGCGGATTTCAGCCTGCGAATCGCACCGATGGTGGTGGAGCTGGCCCCGCAGGTTGTCATCAGCACCATCGGCTACAGCAATCAAGTCCCCGGTCCGCTGCTGCGGATGCGCGAGGGCCAATCGGTCACCGTCGACGTTGCGAACGACACCGACGTTCCGGAGTACGTGCACTGGCATGGCCTGTTCGTTCCGTCGGAAGTCGATGGGGTGGAGGAAGAAGGCACTCCCCCGGTCCCGCCGCATGGCCGACGGCGCTATCAATTCGTAGCCAGGCCGGCGGGTTCGCGATGGTACCACTCGCACACCGCAGCCATGATGGATCTGCACCGGGGCGCCTACACCGGCCAGTTCGGGTTTCTCATGATCGATTCCGCGAACGACCCCGGGCGCTACGACCAGGAAGTCTTTCTGGCGCTGCGTGAATGGGAATATTTTCTGTCTACGATGGATCCGGATGAGAATCCTCCGGATCCCAACGACCCGATGCCTGAAAAACCCGCCAAGCCAGACCTGCGTCCCAACGGACTCGAGGTCAGCGCGCCTCTTTATTCGATCAACGGCAAAATACTCGGAGCGGGGGATCCCCTGCGCGTGCAGCCGGGTCAGCGCGTCCTGATGCACCTGCTCAACGCCAGCGCTGCGCAAATTCATCGCGTGGCTTTACCGGGGCACAAGTTTCAGGTGATCGCTCTCGACGGCAATCCTGTGCCGGCGCCTCAGCCGGTGGATGTGATTGAGATTGCCCCGGGCGGGCGCGTGGATGCCATCGTGGAGATGAATAACCCGGGCGTCTGGATTTTAGGGGAGATCCGCGATGTTGCGCGGCAATCCGGCTTGGGGCTAGTGGTGGAGTACGCCAATCAAAAGCAGCGTGCGCGATGGACTCCGCCGCCGAAATGGCGCTGGGACTACACCATCTTTGGCACGACCACGCCGCATCCCGAGCCAGACCAGACCCCAGACCAGATCATCGACATGATCTTTGAAAAAGTGCCGGGCGGACCCAATGGAATCAATCACTGGCTGGTCAACGGCAAAGAATATCCGCATGAACGGGAATTCGTATTCCGGCAGGGATGCCGCTACCGGCTGGTGTTTCACAATCGCAGCGACGATACTCACCCACTGCACATCCACCGGCACCGGTTCGAGCTCGTCGAGCTCAACGGCAAGCCGACTGCCGGCATCCTGAAAGACACGGTCATCGTTCCCGCATATGGACGCGCCACAGTGGATCTGGTGGCCGACCATCCCGGCCTGACGCTGTTTCACTGCCATATGCAGCAGCACATGGACTATGGTTTCATGGCGCTGTTTCGCTACAGCTAGGGCGATGCCCGAGCAGTGCTTCATTTACTCCCTGCGAGCCTCGATCGGGCCTGACCCCGCGTGACTTGGAACACGCTGGGTCAGCGTTGCCGGTGACCACGAATAGGACGCCTCCTGAACTAAGTATCTGCGATGGAGATATCGCCTATGCAGCCAGTTCCTATTGCTCAACGTAATTCTGGCCGATAAGCCATCGGTGGAACATCTCCGGCCACTCATCTTCACCGGCAACACCTTCGGCGAGACCGTCTCCGTGCTCTCCGTGTGGAAATAAATGAGCCTCAACGGGCATATCTGCCCGATGGAGCGCATCGATAAAAAGGACACTGTTTTGCGGGCTGATGCGCGCATCGTCCATGCTCTCGAAGAGGAATACTGGCGGCGTCCGCCTGGTTATGTTCCTCTCGCCGGAGAGATAGATTTGAAGATGTTGTAGTTCTGCTCCCCTAAATCCGTTAAGCAGATTGTGGTAGGAGCCTGATGGCGGTACGTCGGCAGGGTCCATCGAGATCACGGGGTAACCCAGACCCAAAAGATCCGGCCGCCCAGATACAGTGTCGATCGAATCGTGAAGCGGAAGATCAAAGTCTGTGGCCGAATGCAGGGCCAAGGTGCTCGCCAGATGGCCGCCCGCCGAGAACCCGAATACCGCCACGCGCTTCGGATCGATGCCGAGTTCCGCTGCGCGAGACCGAATCAGCTTGATCGCTCGCTGTCCATCCCACATTGGCACGGGATAACGATAGATCCCGTCTCTTTGAACAAGGCGATAATAGAGAACGATCGCCGTAACATGCAAATCTTCGACGAAGTGCTCCGCGACCGGTGTCTGCTCTTTCGTTTCGGTGAGGCGGTCATAACCCCCGCCTGGAATGATGAGGATCACGGGTTCCGGTCGCCTCATTCCGGAAGGCGAGGTGAATACGCGCATGTAGGGGATGTCCCTGCATGGATCGTCACCAATCGCTCCGGGCGCACGACTTGGCCAAAGCCGGATCAGGTTGGGGTCTGCCGGATCATAGCAATTTCTCGAGACGGTTTCCTGGGAGACCGCGCTGCTTCCATGTCGCCGGCCTTGCGCGGTTATCTCGGTCGGGAGCGAGCCCTCGAACACCGAGAAGAAAACACAGACGCAAATGAAAAAAGGGCGAATCACGGTCCTGGTAATTGTCTTGTTGTCAGGTATCTGCATGGCTGTCTCCTGAAGATGATGCGCACGGGCCAAACGGCCGTCCTACGGAGGACAGGTTAAACGAACCGCTGCGCCGTATCGGCTAAACTCGTCTTCGATTACTTTAGCGACAGGTTCGCTACAATTCCCTCAGAAAATTCAGCCGCGAAGGCAACAATCGGACCCATGGAACCTCTTGGATGGCTCGTCGGCAGCCGAGTGTTGCGTCTGCCGATGGTTTAAACGACCTTGGGAACAATCTTTTTCACGGACTTTTCACACATGCGATACACACGCGAAGTATAGAAGGAATAGAAGAGAGTGGCTCGGTAACTATCCCCAACCCCAAATTGACGATCCCCAACCACAAATCTAAGCTGGAGGTACTGCATGACGACGATTCAAGGCGGGTTCCGTGTGGCAGTGCTCGTGGGAGCGGCCGCTTCGGTGCTGGCATTTTCGGCTGGAGCAAAGGCGCAGAATCAAAACTCCAATAACAAATGGTGGTTAAACCTTAAAGGCTGGTCGAGCGGCAATTGGGCGCCAAACGACAATCCATGGCCGTACAACAAGTTGCAGAACCCGCCCGTGCTTGGGGTGGTTGGCGACGTTGCCTGCCAGCCAGGCGAGGAAGAGGAGGGTGAGAAGGCGGGTGAAAACTGCAGCGGGGACACCGTTCAGAATCTGGTCTTGAGCCAGGCCGTCACTGCGCAACAGATTGAGAATATGAAACCTGACATCGTCACCCTCCTCGGCGATGAGCAATACCAGGTAGGCCAATACTCGGACTTTGAGAACTCGTACGAATTGACCTATGGCGCTTTCAAAATGATCACGCGGCCCGCGCCCGGCAACCACGAGTTTTATACCGAGCACGGCGCGATCGGCGTTGCCGGTTACGGTTATTTCTCCTACTTCAACGGCGTCCAGCACAATGCCGATGGGAGCATCATGACGGCTACGATCTCCGGCAACCCCGACACTGACGGAACCTTCACCCAACCCGTGCCGTATTCGGATGGACAGGCGGGACACTTCGCGCAGTCTGGCGGACTCGGAACCAACAGTAGCGGCGGGCCGGTCGGGGTCGGAGACGGCTGGTACTCCTATAACCTGGGCTCCTGGCATCTTATCTCGCTCAATATCGAGTGCGAGACACAGCCGGGCAGCTGTTCGACCACCGGTTCCTGGTTTGCCTCCGAACTTGAATGGCTGAAGAACGATCTCGCGGCGAATCATTCGGCGTGCACGCTCGCCTACTGGCACCAGCCCACGTACAGCCCTACCAACGGCATTAGCGAAGAGGGCATTACCGCCGATGCTTTTTGGCAACTGCTCTATCAGTACCACGCCGACCTGGTGCTGAACGGACACGACCACCTCTATGGCCGCTACCGTCCGCTTGACCCCGACTCGAATTACGATCCAAAGAATGGCATTCGCGAATTCGTCGTGGGCACCGGCGGCGAGACACTCGATCCCATCGTCACAACCCCTGTGACGTCCGGCTCAAACGAAACAAACATGGAGGATCCTACCGGCAACACGAGCTTCAACGAGGAGAATCTCGAGGCGGGAAGCGGGGAATTCTGGGGCGTGATGGCCCTGACGCTCAATCCGAACGGCTACGCCTGGGATTATGAGTCGGCGTTGAAGGATCCGGCACAGGCATCGACCGGTCCGGCCACTTACAGCGACAAGGGCGTCGGCACCTGCCACGGTTCAGGCAACTGGCAGTGACCGGAGCGTCTCCGTCACCTTAGTCTCGGCTTGCTTCAGTCACGCTCCCCTTTGCGATTTCTCGCGAAAGGGGGAGCTTTTTCTTGCATGGCTCTCAGCTCCTGCGGGCGGTCGTTCCTCATCCCCGCACCCGCGCCAGCGAAGGGAGCCAGTGTGTGGCGGTTCCCCGCTCAGAGGAAATGCCAGCTGCCGCCGACAGGGCAAACCACTCATTGAGCTCAAGTCGATCAAGGTTCTCGGCAAGTGGCCGAAACACGGCCGACTCGCTCGTATGGGTTGATCCAGGCGTTCTCCGGCATGCTAGGCCAGCCACACGATGTAATGCACCAGTCTTGCAAATTTAATACGTTGTATTTAGTATGCAAGAATGATAGGGCGATGGACGACCCCGAAAATTGAGCAGGGACTGAGGACACAAGCTGCCGTGGCCATCGTCGGACCGCGCCAGGCGGGGAAGACAACGTTGGCGCGGAGCATCGCCGATTCCAGGCCCGGCGCTCTCTACCTCGATCTCGAGTCCAGAGAGGACCGGGACAAGCTTGCCGATCCAGCGCTCTTCCTTCGTCAATATGAGCGCAACCTCGTGGTTCTGGATGAGATTCACCGGGCACCCGAGATTTTCAGCACGCTGCGCGGCCTTATTGATCAAGGCCGGCGCACAGGCCATGGCAAGGGGCGATTTCTTGTTCTCGGTTCGGCCTCGATGGATTTGCTGCGGCAGTCGAGCGAGAGCCTGGCCGGCCGCATCTCCTACATTGAACTGGGGCCGTTTTGCGCCGTCGAATTGCCGTCCGACGAGGCGACGCTGCTTCGTCTTTGGTTGCGCGGGGGATTCCCCGGAAGCTATCTTGCCGACGACGATGGGATGAGCCTGCGTTGGCGCAGTGACTTTATCCGGACCTACCTCGAGCGCGATGTGTCCATGTTCGGCTCACGAGTTCCGGCGGGAAGTCTGGAACGACTCTGGACCATGCTCGCGCACAATCAGGGCGCACTTTTGAACGCATCGCGCCTTGCATCCGGCTTGCAGATTTCCTCACCGACCGTGCAACGGTACATTGACCTGCTAACCGATCTGTTGCTGGTTCGGCAGCTCATGCCCTTTCATCGAAACCTAGGCAAGCGTCTCGTGAAATCTCGCAAGGTTTATGTCCGGGACAGCGGTCTGGTGCATGCCCTGCTGGGGATACGAACATTCAATGAACTTGCCGGTCACCCCGTGGTTGGAGCGTCGTGGGAAGGCATGGCGATCGAAAATCTGCTTGAGGTTGCCCCGGATCGCACGGTGGCCAGTTTCTATCGGACCGCCGCCGGCGCCGAGATCGACCTGGTCCTGGAAGTTCCCGGTCATGGCCTGTGGGCAATCGAGATCAAGCGGAGCACGACGGGACGGCCCGAAAGAGGCTTCTATATTGCTTGCCAGGATCTCAAACCAGACCGCCGCTTTGTGGTCAATGCCGGAAATGAGCAGTACCCGATCGACGCTGAGACACAGGCTATCGGAGTCCGCAAGTTAGCTGAAATGCTGGCAGCGCTCGGAAGCTGAACGAGTTTCGACCTCAGTCCAGAGGCGATCTGCAAATTGTTCCCGAAACTGTACGCATGGAAGCGGGCCATTGCGTTCAGGTACGCGGTTAAGGTTTCGCTCTTGCCTGCTTCAATCTGCTGGATGAGGTAGTCCACGGCCTGCTTGATGAGCAGTTGCGTCGGGTTGTCGCGCTGCGTGGTGCGCTGCTGGTAAGGTGAGTCGCTGCGGCTCCGAAGCGCCGCATTTTTTCTGTGCGGCGCGGCGTTGCGGCTGCGGGTTGCGCCGTTGCTGGCGTTGGCTGCTGTTGTTGCTGCGATGGGGAATGGCATATTGATGCTCCTCAGTTGCCCGCTGTGGGGCGAATTGGCGTCCGAAATGGAAGAGCAACCCAAACCAATTTTTTTCGTTGAGTGCTCCCGCTTCATGGCTCTTCGCAACGGGCGGAGGCGGGGAGGTTCAGTCAATGCCGCGGGCTCTGTGCGCGTTCATCGAAGCGAAGCGGGGAGCATTGACGGGTTCTTCTCGCCTCGGCCAGACCGCTGCCTGAAGCGGGGGCGCTTAACGAGGAAGAGATTCGGTGAGACTTCCTTCTTGATTTGCGCACGCCAGGACGGTTGTGGAAGAGGAGCAACCCTGCTGCATGGAAAGCTACATAGTCGCTAAAGCTAGAGCCTGTTATCAACTTTGCGCCCGTAAATCCAATGGAATCAGCATGAAATTTTTTAAGGTACAACAAGACAAATGGAAATCGTAGGCGCAGCCGGAACCGAGCATTCCCAGAATCCGCGTTTTGCTGGGATTTTCGGCATTTTGCTCGCTTACGGCACTCTTCAAAGTTAATAACAGGCTCTAGGGGTATCGTTGCTCCCTGCATTCGGATCAACTGCAGATTTGTTCTCATTCTGGCCGCTTCAGCGTCGGTGCAACGCAATCGACAGGGCTTATCTTGGTCCGGCGTGTATATCAGGTCGCGCGCATCATTTGGCATGTATATGAATGGAGTGCCATTCGTAGAGAATGAGCATCAATAAATGTCCAGAGTGCACAAGCAACTGCGAATACGATGGTGAGCCATTCAATCAAAGCGCGAACCCCGGAGTCGCGTGCGCGGCGCCGGGATTGTTGTTTCTTTGGCGAACGATGCGGTTGCATAGCAACCACTATTAGGCTGCCATTTCGCTTATCTTCCTCTTGCCGGCCAGATTTGCACGAAAGATACATGCTCCTATCGCGCGATAGGAACTAGTTTCTCAAAAGATAGAGAATAAATGGCCGTAAGATAACTGCGCGATGCTCCAGCAGAAAATACACTGCCGTACAGGAACTTTATATTTTTCGCCGACGGTTAGCGATCCATTGACGACAAAGAAATCTGCTCCCTTCTGGGACCTGCTACAGCCGGTACGAGAGATCCTACTGCTGGCTACTGTCTTGCTCGGGGCTGATGGAGAGTTTACGGCAGAATGATTTCTCAATTTCGCACTGCGACAAATTATCAAGCCGGATTGTTTCTGGTCACTCTTCTACTAGGATGCGATATTCCGGGCGCATTTGCCCAGACAAGTTACAACTGGGACCAGATCAAGGCGAAGTTTGAATCCTCCAACCCTGCGCTAAGGGCCGACGCCGACAACGTGGACGAGATGCGTGCCGAGGAGATCACGGCTTACCTGCGACCAAATCCACAGTTCTCGCTCACGGAGGACGGCACAGCGATCGCGCCCAGCCACGGCGTCTGGTCGCCGCTTAGCGGCACATTTGTTGTGCCCAGCTTCAGCTACTTGCACGAGCGCGATCACAAGCGCGAGCTGCGCCTGGAAAGCGCGAAGGAAGGCACGCGCATTACGCAGTCGCAGCATGAGGATCTCGAACGCAACATGGTCTTCGCGTTGCGCGCCCAGTTCGTTGCAACTCTTCAGGCAAAGTTTGTACTCGACCTTGCGAAGGCGGACCTCGGCTATTACGACCACATCATCGAGATCAGCCGCGACCGCTTCAAAGCGGGCGATATCGCGCAGATCGATCTCGACCGCATCGAGTTGCTGCGCGTGCAGTACGAATCGGAAATTGAAACGGCAATTGTCAACCTGCGCACGGCCAAGATTCAGCTCCTTCAAATGCTCGACGACCGCACGCCGGTCGATCAGTTCGACGTCACCGGCCCCTTCGACTTCAGCGACAACCTGAAGCCGCTCGACACCTATCGCGACGCGGCGCTCGCGGCCCGCCCTGACCTGCAAGCTGCACTGCAAACCATCCAACAGTCCGACACCAATCATAAGCTCGCCATCTCCAACGGCTCGACTGATCCAACCTACAGCGCCTGGTACACATGGAACTCGTCGACGAACAATCCCAATACCGATCACCTTCAGACGCTCGGTTTGAGCGTGAGTATTCCGTTGCGCATCTTCGACCGCAACCAGGGAGAAAAGAAACGCACGCTGATCGACATCGACCGCAGCCAGCAGGCCAGCGAAGCCATACGGGCGCAGGTCTTCAGTGATGTAGACACGGCGTATGAACTGGTGCGAAGCAATATCGCCCTGCTCAAGCCGTACAAGGAAAAATACAACGACCAGGCCCTGCGCGTGCGCGATACGGTCACATTCGCCTACGAGCACGGTGGCGCTTCGCTCATGGACTTTCTCAACGCGCAAAGTGACTACCGCCAGGTGCAACTGGCTTACGCGCAGTTGCTCGGCGCCTATTTGACAGCCGCCGGCCAACTCAATCTTGCAGTCGGACGCGAGGTAATCCCATGAACGGAAATGCGATTCGGAACCGCTTGTCCAGGATTCGGCCGGCGGCAGTGTTGATGTTGGCCGGATGCTTCACCCTTGCCGCGTGCAAGAAAGAGGAAGGCGGTACGGGGCCGATACAAGTGCAGGTCTCGCAAAAGGGCAATATGGCTCTTTTCTCCGTTGCCCACCCGGACCGGTATCCGCTGGTGGCCGCCGAGGAATACGAAGCACCCGCCGAACTGAACGTGACGGGCACGGTGTTCCCTGATATTGCGCGGGAAATCCCCGTCATCTCTCTCGGCAGTGGGCGCGTTGTCGATATCAAGGCACGGCTCGATGACTACGTGAAGAAGGGCCAACTGCTCCTGAAGATTCAAAGCCCGGATAGTTCCAACGCATTCGACGTGTATCTGAAGGCGCGCAACGACGAGATCATGAACAACAAGGCTTACGAGCGTGCCAAGGTACTTTATGAGCACGGTGCCATCTCACAGGGCATGCTGGAGCAGGCCGAAGACGCGGAAAACGATTCGCTTGCGGACCTCAAATCGGCCGAAGAGCAACTGGATACGCTGGGCATTGACAAGGATCATCCCTCGCCCATCATCCCCGTCTATTCGCCCATCTCCGGCGTGATCGTAGAACAGAACGTGACCCAGGCTGCAGCCGCCGGCGTCACCTTCTCCGGCACCGCAACGGCTTTCACCGTGGCCGACCTCACCAGCGTGTGGGTCATCTGCGACGTGTATGAGAACGATATTCCGAAGCTGGCGCTGGGGCAGAAAGCGACGATCAAGCTCAACGCCTACCCTGACCGGCCGATCATCGGCCACATTTCCGACATCGGTCCGGTGCTCGATCCCCAGATCCGCACCGCCAAGGTGCGCATCGAAGTTCCCAATCCAGGAATGATGAAGCTCGGCATGTTTGTGACCACGACCTTTCGGAGCCTGAAGGAGGAGCATTTCGCGCTGGTGCCCGCACCGGCGATTCTCCATCTCCACGACCGCGATTGGGTCTTTGTGCCTGCCGCTGGCAACCAGTTCCGCCGCGTGGAAGTGAAGGCCGGCGACATGGTGGGCGACAAGCAGGAAATTCTGGCCGGCATTCAGAGCGGCCAGCAGGTCGTCTCCAACGTGCTGCAGCTTGACGCGACGCTGGAGGCGCAATGATCCGTTACATCGTAAATTTTGCGCTGAAAAATCCGTACATCGTGCTCGGTGGGGCCGTACTTCTGTTCATCTGGGGGATCATCTCGTTCAAAAATCTTCCCATTGACGCCTACCCTGACGTCGCCAACAACTACGTGAACATCATTGTGCAGTGGCCGGGGCACTCCGCCGAGGACATCGAGAAGCAAGTCACGGTGCCGTGCGAAATTCAGATGGCGGGGATTCCGCACATGGCCAACCTGCGCTCCTTCACGCTGGCCGGCATTTCCAGCATCATGATGAACTTTGACGACGAGTCGGACAACAACTGGAACCGCGAGCGCGTGGTGGAGCGAATCGGCATGATTACGCTGCCTGCAGGACTGGTGCCACAGTTGCAGACCGACTGGAGTCCAGCAGGTCAGATTTACTGGTACACGATCGAAAGCACGAATCCGGCAATCGACATCATGGAGCAGAAGTCGATTGCCGACTGGGTTCTGACAAAGCAGTACAAAAATGTACCACACATCGTCGACCAGGCCACCTTTGGCGGGCTCACCAAGGAATACCAGATCCGTCTTGATCCCGAAAAACTCATCGACTATGGTCTGAGCCTCAGCCAGATCGAGCAGCAGTTGGCTAACAACAACAGCAATGCCGGCGGCAGCTTCATCCAGGCTGGACCGCAGCAGATCAACGTCCAGGCGCAAGGCCTGTTCACCAGCGTTCAGGACATTGAAAACACCGTCGTCACTGAAGTAAACGGTGCGCCCATCCGTATCAAAGACATCGCCATTGTCGAACAGGGACCCAAGATTCGCCTCGGCCAGATCAGCAAAGCGTACAAACCGTTCACGGTGGATAAGGACGGCAACAAGCACTACGACGACACCAAGGTGATCGAAGAACCGGACGTCGTCGAGGGCACGCTACTGCTGCAAAAAGGCGACGACGCCGATCCGGCGCTGAAGGGCGTGGAAGCGAAGACCAGGGAGCTCAACGGCGACGACAAGAATCCTGGGCTTCTGCCGAAAGGCGTCAAGGTCGTTCCATTTCTCGATCGCTCAGATCTCGTCCACTTCACCACCCACACCGTGCTGCACAACCTCACCGAAGGCATCGCCCTAGTGGTGATTGTCCTCTTCATCTTCCTCGGCAACGTGCGTGGCGCATTTATTGTGGCATGCACTATCCCCTTTTCGCTGCTGTTCGCGGCCACTTGTCTCGATCTGCGACACATTCCCGCTAACCTCCTTTCGATCGGCGCACTCGATTTCGGCATGGTGGTTGACGGCGCCGTGGTGATGGTGGAAAATATCATTCGCCATCTCGGGCTGCCTGACGGCAATCGCACGCCGTTTGACAAAATCCGCGATGCAGCACATGAGGTGCAGCGACCGGTCTTTTACGCGATCGCCATCATTATCGCGGCCTATCTGCCTATCTACACTCTGCAGTCTGTCGAGGGAAAACTGTTCCGTCCTATGGCCTGGACGGTCGCTTTTGCGCTATGCGGCGCGATCATCTTCTCCATCCTTATCGCTCCCGTTCTTGCCAGCGTCTTGTTCCGCAAAGGCTGCAAGGAATGGCGTAACCCGGCCATGGTTTGGCTTACTGCGCGCTATCGGACCGCATTGAGCTGGGCGATCGACAAGCGCGCGCTGACCGTGGGAGTTGCGCTGGCCAGCTTTGCGCTCACGTTGTACCTGGCCTTTAGCGGCGTCATTGGTTCGGAGTTCCTGCCCCACCTTGACGAAGGCGCTATCTGGGCGCGCGGATCGCTCGCTCCTTCCACTGGCCCCGACGAGAGCCTGCGCATTTCCACGCAAGCGCGCATGATCATGATGCAATTCCCCGAGGTCACCGACGTTGAAGACCAGATCGGCCGCCCCGACGACGGCACGGACTGGACTGGTTTCTTCAACACCGAATACAACATTAACCTGAAACCAAAAGAGGGGTGGCGTCCCGCTTTCCACCAGAACAAGGATGCGCTGATCGACGCTATGGACAAGCAGCTGGAAACAATCCCAGGCGTCATTTGGGGCTTTTCGCAGCCCATTGAAGACAATATGGAGGAGGCAATTTCAGGCATCAAGGGCGAGCTATCGGTCAAGATCTTCGGCGACGATCTGCGAACGCTTGAGACCAAGGGAAATCAAATTGTCAATGTGATGAGTCAGATTCCGGGCGTCGCTGACCTCGGGCTCTTCCGTGTCATAGGGCAGCCGAATTTGACTTTTGTTGTTGATCGCGCCGCCTGCGCGCGCTACGGGATCAACGTGGCCGACGTGCAGGATGCCATCCAGACGGCGATTGGAGGCGGCGTGGTTAGCGAATTTCTGCAGGGCGAGGCGCAGTTCGACGTGGTGTTGCGTTATCAGCAGAAATACCGCGACACACGCGAAGCCATCGAGAAGATCCGCCTACTGGCGCCTTCAGGCGAGCGCGTCTCGCTGGCCCAACTCACCAAGGTCAATACCGACGACGGTGCCGAGGAGATCTATCGCGAAGGCGAGCAGCGCTACATCGCGGTCAAGTACAGCGTGCGCGGCCGGGACCTTGGCAGCACCGTCGAAGAAGCCATTAAAAAGGTTCATGACGAGGTGCAATTGCCCCAGGGATATCACCTGAACTGGGCCGGAGAATACCAAAGCAAGCTGCGCGCCGACGCTCGCTTGGCCGTTATTACGCCCATCACCATCCTTGTGATCTTTATGATCCTCTACTCTATGTTCCGTTCTCTTAAATGGGCCACTCTCATCATGGTGAACGTGCTGCTGGCCCGTGTGGGCGGTTTGCTCGCACTGCTCGTTACAGGCACCAATTTCAGCGTTTCGGCCGGAATCGGTATGCTTGCGCTCTTCGGCGTTTCCGTGCAAACCGGCGTCATCATGCTCGAATACATCAACCAGCTACGAGCGCGCGGCTACACCATCAAAGACGCCGCGGTCCACGGTGCCGTGCTTCGTCTTCGTCCCATCATGATCACCATGCTGGTGGCCACTCTGGGACTGATGCCCGCTGCCATTTCACACGCCATCGGTTCTGACTCGCAACGGCCTTTCGCCATCGTCATTGTCGGTGGCCTCATCACCGATCTGCTGATGAGTATCTTTCTGCTTCCGACACTCTACGTCTGGATCGCACGCGCCGATGACGTGCTGCCGGAGCCGGAAACAGAATTCGCCATGGAGTGAACGGCCTATGAGCGCACATGCAGACTTCTCCCGGGCGGGAGCCGGGAGACGCGGATCGAATCGAAAGCGGCGAGGCACGCCGTGGGCCCTTCGCGTAGTCAACATATTCGGCGTTATGCTCGTCTTCGCGAGCATCCTCGCTGTTTTTGGCTTCATTATGCTTGAGGTCTACAGTCAGTTTCATCCAAACTAGGCCGTGTGCTGTCATAACCGCGGCGCAAGGAGCAGTCATGCAAAGGGAGCAAGTTCGGAAGCAGATCGAAGAGATCGGAATCATAGCCTGCGCGCGAGTGAGGCTGCCCGAGCACGCGCTCTTCGCTGCGGAAACCCTGTATGAGGCCGAAATCCCTGTCGTTGAGGTCACGCTGACCTTGCCGCAGGCAACGGAAGTGATCGCCGATCTGGCCAAGCGTTATCCCGAAATGATCGTCGGCGCCGGAACCGTGCTCGACGAGCAAGCTGCGCAGCGTTCGGTCTCCGCAGGCGCCCGATTCATCACCAGTCCCGGTTTTATTCCCGAGGTTGTAGCCTGTGCGAAGAAGGCAAATGTCGTTGTGCTTCCCGGAGCACTCACCCCCTCTGAGGTGATCGCCGCCTGGAAGGCCGGCTCCGACTTCGTCAAGATCTTTCCCAGTGCCACTGCCGGCGGCACTCATTACGTGCGCGCTCTCAAAGTACCGCTGCCCCAAATCCCGCTCATCGTGACGGGCGGCGTCAACCAGCTCACCGCCTTCGACTACATCCTTGCCGGCGCCAGCGCCATCGGTGTCGGCAGTGAATTGCTGCCGAAAGAAGCCTTGGCGAACAAACAGGCCGAACGCATCCACGAACTTGCCCGCAGATTCCTCATGATGGTGAAGGAAGCGCGGGCACAGCGCGATGTGGGTTAATCGATCAACATTGGGTATCCTTTTGCGACATCGACCGAAACAACGCATTGCAAATTTGAATCAGCGCGGTGTTGTCGAAGCCGAATAGAAGCCTCGCTCATAAGAGCAATGTAGCGAAATTAGTTCAGTTAAGGGATGCGAACGAAGGGATAGGTTATGCAGCCAGAACACAGCCAACCCGCCATCTCGCGGCGCACCAGTAAATGGCGCCGGTGCCGGGCGTTGCTTGTGGGCTGTGGGCAGGTGCCGGTGGACAGGTCGGCTGCAGAAAAGTTGGATGGGCATTTGCTTCAAGTCGTCGATAAATCAAGAAGTCTCCTGGGTGCACTCGAGAAATTGGACACTCAAGAAATCGACGTCGTTCTGATGGAATCGGAATTTACTCAAGAGGAATTGGAGCTTTTCGTTCTCGATGCGCGTAGGCGCGGATTCCTCGGGACCGTTCTTCACGTCGTGGCCGGTGCGAGTCAGATTCCGGGATCCTATTTGCAACCGAAGCTGGCGGTAAGAGAACCACAACACGGCGAAAGGCGGACTCTGGATCCGGCCGTGTTAGCGAACGACAAACTCAATGACTTTTTCGGGTTGATATCGTTCACTGAAAAGGAACGCGCCGTCCTGACCCGAGTCTCCCGCGGCTGGACAAACCTCGAAATCGCCCGGGATTTGAAATGTTCTGAAGGCTCCGTCAAAGCAATTCTTCAACAGCTCTTCAATAAGCTTGGAGTCAGAAAGCGAGCACAGATTGTGCGGATGGCCTTCGAGAGGGGCTTTTCTGCGAGCCCTATTGAGGCACGCCGGTCGTCGAGTCATTAACGAACTGACCGGCATCCAACTTGCTAATCGTCCAGTTTACCTCTCGCATCATTTAAGACGAATCTTCCAGCGAATCTGAATGGAAATAGCAGAGGACGAAGGTATGTCCCGCGCCTCGCTTTGAAATGAAGAATCCACGAGATAGTCGTCTCGATATCTCAATCTTCCGCGCGGCCAATGCAATCTGACCGACAGTCTTCGAATTCCCGCCCGATTGATCGACTTATCCCAACCGAACGATCAGCTTTAATGCGCGGCGGCAGATCCACGGCTGGGGATCATGTGTTACCCATTCGTCTTCCATCGTCGTCATATCGGCTCATGCCGCGTAGTTTCGGCGTGCGCAGATCTCTTAGCTAGACGATAACAACCTCTGGCGAATAGATGGTGCAAGAAATGCCATGAAGATAAGTTGAGCGACACAGCCAATCACATTACGTTAAAGTTGTGAAGTCGTTTGTCTCGCTTGTAACTGAGACGTGATTTCGAATCATATCCCGGTAATGCTTACCAAAGCCGTTTCCCCGGAGGATTCTCAATGATCGGTATCTTGTCCCGCCGCTGCCTTTGCGACAAGGTGAAGGATGTTCTTTGGGCGGGCACCGTGTTGGTGGTTTTGCTTTTGAGTGCTGCGGCCCTTGAGGCTCATGCTGATGACGGAGGAAAGATCACCGGGACCGTGAAGGATCAGAGTGGAGCCGTGATCCCCAACGCCAAGATTTATTTGACCAGCGAATCAACACATCAGACGCAAAGCACTGTGTCTGACGCAGTCGGGTCTTACACTTTTCCCGTGGTTTCGATTGGGAACTATACCATCAAGGCCTCCGCCAATGGATTCAAACCGCTGCAGAAGACGGGCGTGACGGTGACAATCCGCAGTTCATTAATCGAAGATCTGACCCTTGAGATAGGCGACGCAGCGGAGACCGTGGAGGTGAGCGCCACGGGGATGCAGGTGGAGACCGCTGACACCGAGCTCGGTCAGACGCTGGAGAGCAGGAACATTACCGCCGTTCCATTGAATGGGCGCAGTTATACCGATTTGCTTTCGACCCAATCGGGCGTGACGCCGATTTCGACAAGCGCAGCGCAGAGTGGATCGTCGGGAGGGAGCTTCGCTTCGGCTATCGCGCCTTCAGGCGGTCTAGATCCCGGACAGTTCTCAATCAGCGGGCAGCGGGAGAGCGCGAACGGCTTCGTGTTGAATGGGGCCGACGTGGTGGAGGCGATCGCGTCGGCCGCAGCTGTTATCCCAAATCTGGACTCGATTGCCGAGTATCGCATTCTGACCACCAACTCCGACGCCGAGTTCGGCAACTACAGTGGCGGCTTGGTGAATGTCGTAACCAAGCCTGGAACCAACACGCTGCACGGCTCCGCATTTGATTTCCTGCGCAACACACAGCTCGACGCGATCGGTTACTTCGACAGCGCCCGCCCTACGTACATTCAGAATCAGTTTGGCGGGACACTTGGCGGCCCGTTACACAAAGATCACCTTTTTCTGTTTGGCGATTACCAAGGAACCCGCAATGTCCAAGGCATCGAGACAGCGCAGATTCCCGTGCCGAGCTTGGAGGACCGCGGCGGCAACCTCTCCGACATCTCCACCTTCAATGGGACTGTCAGCGATGCGTATTTCGCTAGCCTGCTCAGCACGGAGTTGGGAAAGCCGATTGCCGTCGGGACGGAGCAATATTACTACCCCGGCTGCACGTCAGCATCGAATCCTCAGTGCGTCTTTCCGAATGGGGTTATTCCCGAAAATGTGTGGTCCGCGCCGGCAAAGTATCTTTTGCAGTACATTCCTTCACCGACGACAGACTGCAACGGACAGCCTTGTTTCCAGACCGATGCGTACAAGGAAGACCTCAACGACGATAAGGGTTCGCTGCGCCTGGACGCCAATACACGCTATGGCAATCTCTCCAGTTACTACTTCATCGATTCGTACAACGTGAATAATCCCTACGCGACCGCTCAGGGGGGAGCGAATGTTCCCGGTTTCGCGGCCCTTTCAAACGGCGTTGCGCAACTACTAGTGTTGAGCGATGTAAAGCCCTTCGGAAACAAGACCGTGGTCGAAGGCCGCATAAGTTATCTGCGCAACGCCAACGATCTGGGACAGCCGCAGGGAGGATTGGGCGTCACTCCGTCCGAAGAAGGATTTGTCTCAGCTGCACAAGGCGGATTTCTGCCCCAATCTCCCGCCCAGGAGGGCGTCATTTCGGTCAATTTTAACAACTATACGATCGGCTCATCGCCCTTCACTTTGAATCAGATCAACAACACCTATCAGGCATCGGGTTCGTTCTTGCACACCGCCGGCGCGCACACCTTGAAGGCCGGCGTGGACGCGCACATCGACCATGTGAAGCAGGTCATCAACCTCCAGTCCGACGGTCAGTTCAATTTCTACGGCGATCAGACTGGATCGGATTTTGCGGACTTCCTGCTCGGAGTTCCCAGCCAGTTTGTGCAGGGATTCACTCCGCCCTTCCACGACGACTCGCGCTATATCGGCCTATTTGCTCAGGACAGTTGGAAAGCCGAGTCGCGCTTCGTGCTCAACTATGGCATTCGCCGGGAGTATGTCCGTCCCTGGTCGGAGGAGAATTTGCAGTCGGCCGAATTGATTCCCGGGGCCAACTCGGAAAAGTTTCCGGAGGCGCCTACCGGCCTGGTCTTCGCCG
>JASHOC010000160.1 GCA_030041305.1 Acidobacteriaceae bacterium | reverse complement strand
CGCGCACTCCGCTCATCTTGGACTATCTGCCCCCGAACTCCCACCCGACTTCCGGCCTCGCGGCTCGCTTCCGTCCGGAACGCCATAACCCGCACTCCATCGCCACCCTGCGCATACTCCTCGCCCGCTCTCTGCTCCGTCATCTCTGCCGCTGTCCGTTTTGCGGTGCTCTTAGTTTATAACACAGTAGTACTAGGAGCGTGTCGGAAATAGATTCCCTTGGTCGTTTAATTTGAGTGTCCATGGTGGGGGTCGTTTACGATGCGGGCATGGGCAAAAGCTTTCTCCGCGACGATGTGAATCAGTCGCTGCTGTTGCCGCCGTCGTTGCACGACTGGCTTCCGGAAGGCCACCTGGCGCGATTTCTCGTGGATGTGGTGAATGCGCTGGACCTGGGCGCGATCTACGCCTCCTATGAAGAGAAGGATGGCCGTGGTCAGTCAGCGTATGCGCCGGAGGTGATGGTGCGGCTGTTGCTGTACGGCTACGCCACGGAGGTATACAGCTCGCGCAAGATCGAGGCGCGGACGTACGAGGACGTCGCCTTCCGGTACTTGACTGGCGACCAGCACCCGGACCACGCCACGATTGCGGAGTTCCGCAAGCGGCATCTGGAGGCGCTGGCGGGTCTGTTCACGCAGGCGCTGTTGCTGTGCGAGAAGGCGGGTCTGGTGAAGCTGGGCCATGTGTCCATCGACGGGACCAAGATTAAGGCCAACGCCAGCAAGCACAAGGCGCAGAGTTATGCGCGGATGGGGGAGACCGAGGCGCGGCTGAAGCGGGAGATCGAAGCGTTTCTCGAGCGGACCGCGGCGGCGGACGCGGTCGAGGACGCGCAGTACGGCAAGGGGCGGCGGGGCGACGAGTTGCCGGAACAGTTGCGGCGGCGGGAGAGCCGGCTGAAGAAGATTCAACAGGCCAAGGCGGAGTTGGAGCAAGAGGCCCGAGCGCAGGCCGAGCAGGAGCGGGCCGCGGCGGAGGCCAAGCTGGCGGCGCGGCGCGAACAGGAGGAGCGGACGGGCAAGAAGGTGCGTGGCCGCGACCCCAAGGCGCCAGACCCGGACCAGGCCCAGCCGGAGGCCAAGGCGCAGCGCAACTTCACCGATGCGGAGAGCCGCATCATGGCGGATGGGGCCAACAAAGGCAGCTTCGTGCAGGGCTATAACGCGCAGATCGCGGTCGATTCCGCGTCGCAGGTGATCGTAGCCGCGGAAATGACGCAAGATACGAACGACAAGAAACAGTTGCTCCCGATGATCGCGCTGATGGTTACGAGTCTGGATCGGAAGCCGGAGAAGGTCAGCGCCGACACGGGCTACTTCAGCCAGCCGAATGTAACCGATGAATCGGTGAAGGACGTGGATCTGTACGTGGCGACGGGCCGCGACCAGCATGACGGCGCGAAGGCACCGAGCGGGCAACGGACAGCGATCCCCCCGCGGCCGCGGCCACGCCGCAAGACGGGGCCCCCAGCGACAGGTCTTCGTCGCTGGGGTGTAAAGAGGCGATGCGGCGCAAATTGCGCACCGAGGCTGGGCGCGCCGTGTACAAGATGCGCAAGGCGATCGCCGAGCCGGTCTTCGGACAGATCAAAGAAGCTCGCGGCTTTCGCCGCTTCAGCCTGCGCGGCCTGGAGAATGTCCGCCGCGAGTGGAGACTGGTGTGCGCGGCGGGCAACTTGCTGAAGTTGTTCCGCGCCGCCGGGGCGCTGGAAATGGCATAAAGCGGCGGAAAAGCGGCCGCACCCACCGAAAACAGCATTTCCACAGCGGGTAGGAGCCCAGATCGCCGGACTGCAGCGATCACCCAGGCGCCCGCTCTGCTCTGGAGATCGCCGCTCATGCCGGAAAAACCGCTATGCCCGACGCGCTCTTAGAAAACCGGTTGACAAAAGTGTAACTAAAGATGTATCAATTCCGCATATTAAGCTAGGCTCTAATTAAAAGCCTAGGAAAGTCGAATTCCCCGAAGCGGACGAAAACAGGCGGATAGAAATTTCTCCAGCTTCGCTGGGCGGGCGATTGCGGGGATGACCCGCGCTCAGGGAGATTAGGACGGGTTCTGAGCGAGTTGGGAAGAGCGGACCAGACACCTCTGGATAAATGGGAAGAAGGCTAAAGGCAAAGGGAGCCGACCATGCGGAGTTTTCAATCGGCCTCCCGATGATGAGTCGGTGTGCGCGCCCCTGGAGTGTCGACAGAACCGAGGAGAATATGCTCGACACCGCATCAAGCGCATTGAATGGGACGCACGCGGAATTGTCCGCCCCTCCGGACGGGGCCCGGGAAACCCATTTCGCGGGCGCTGCGACTTTGCTGGAGCAGGTGCAAAGGATTTTGCATAGCGAGGAACTGCGCGGGGCAGGAGTATTGCGTCGGCTGTTGAAGTTTCTGGCGGAGAAATCCGCCTCAGGAGAGGCCGATGAGTTGAAAGAGTACGTGATTGCAATTGACGGACTCGGAAAGCCAGCTTCCTATGATCCCCGGCATAACTCCGCGGTGCGCATTCAGGTAGCAAGGCTGCGACAAAAGCTGGCCGACTATTATCGCCGGGAGGGTCAGGGGGACCCGTTGGTGATCGATATTCCGAAAGGTCATTTCAAGCTGAAATGTGATATCCGCGAGGCATCGGGGTTACGAACTGCCGGATTATCTCTGGAGGCTGCGCCGAACGGAGTCGGGAGCAAAAAGAAATTATGGGTAGCTACAAGCGGGATGCGATGGGCGCCCGTGGCGGCGGGGATCACGATTGCGATTTCCCTAGGGATTGCGTATTACTGGATGAAACCGGCCGGGGCGAAAGCGACGAGCATTTCCTACACGCCGAAGTGGAATGCGGATATGGAAGAGTTGTGGCGGCCGTTTACCGCCACCAACCGTCCGATGATTGTGGCAATCGAAGACCCGCTATTCGTGGAATTGGACGGAAAGAAGGGGATTTATTACCGGGACAAGACGCTGAATACCTGGAGCGAGATCAAAGCATCGCCGACCGTGGAGGCGCTGCACGGAGCGTTGAAGAATCGCGAATTGGCGCCGAGCCGGTATTACACCGCTTTTGGCGAGGTGGACGCCTCGTTTCTACTCGCCCGCTTGCTGGGGTCGAGGGCGGAGAACTTGTCGCTGGTGAAAACGACCGACCTGTCGATGCGGGAACTGACTGACAACAACGTGGTGTTTGTGGGCATAGAGAACATATTTTTCAACGAGCAGATTCAGGCCGCTCCGGTGGAGACGCCGCTGCAGCCGGTGCATGAGGGCATCCGGGACATGCACCCGGGTCCGAATGAGCCGGTGGTCTTTCTCGATAAGTATTCGACGGCGCCCTCGGAAGAGGGGGTCGCGTACGCGCTCGTCACACATCTTCCTGGACCGCTTGGCAGTAATGATGTGGAGAGCTTTACCAGCAGCAGAGCGGCAGGGTACGTGGCGGCGGTCAAGGCGTTTACGGATCCTTCGTTTGTACGCACGCTAGTTTCCGAACTGAAGCGGTCGAGCGGCGGCAAGTTGCCGCGCTACTATCAGGTACTGCTCAAGGTGAAATTTACCGACCAAGTGCCCACGGAAATCACCTTCGTGCTGGCCCGGCAATTGCATTATCCGGGCAAGTTGTAAGACAGGGCACGGACGGCGTTCGCTGGGCTTGAGTGAAAGCGCGGTTTCGGGGCGACCGACCTCGAGAGCAAGGGCGTGGAGTTTGGCGCTTTTGGAGCCGCTTCCAGAGCTCGCAACAGCTCGACAGCTGCGGACCGAGTTCCGGGGACCAACCCATATCAATTGCTACATAGGTTCTATTGGTTCTCAACTGGTGGGAGCCCAAGCTCATTGCGAAAATCCTTGAACAGGGCTTGCTCCCGAACCATGTTCTTTTGATAAATGGCTTTCTGGGCCTGCTCCCATTGCCGTTCTGCATTCTCTGCGGCCAGCTGTTTTTCGCACTGCTTTTTTTTGACCAGGGCTTTAGGGGACGTCAATTCCTTCACACCGGTCCCGGCCAATTGCCTGCAGGCAGAACTCTCTTTCAAATCCCATGATGCAAAGTTAGCCATTCTCCGTGCATCGAGCAGCACCAGTTCGCGACCCCCATCGCTGAGTTGTACTGCAGTCGCTATTTTCCCGAAGATCTCCGCATCGCGCTCAGTCCGGACCTGAAAACGCGCGCGGCGGAGGTAGGCATGAAGCTCAGCGTCTGATGCTGTTGGATCCGCCGCTGCGACTAATGTCCCTCTTAGATCGCTGGAGAGATGTCTCTGATAAAGTCGCCAACCTCCATAGGTCACGCCAGACATCAAGAGAATCGAAACGGGCAGCAACCTCATCTTCATATAGAGTTCACTCCGATGGTGGCGCCTCATTGATGTAAGCTAAACATCGCATCGGAGCGCCCATTACAAGTTCAAAATACTCATTCAAACCGAAAGGAAATTCGCAGTGAATCCGAAGAACCGAACCTCTTCAACCAAATTGCTGGGAGGAAACTTGCTGAAATTTCCCTTTCGCTAGAGCCTGTTATTAACTTTGTTCGTTTGTTTTCTTTTGGATGAGGGATATCGGGCGAGCGAATCCATGCTGGCAACATGGAGAAGCGACGACGAACCGGCTATCCCAGCGATGTGAGTGATGAGGAGTGGGCGTTTGTGGCGCCCTACCTAACCTTGTGCAAAGAAGACGCCGAGCAGCGGGATTATCCGTTGCTGGCGGTTTTCAATGCGGTGCGTTACGTGGTGCGCTGCGGCATTCCGTGGCGTATGATGCCCAACGACCTGCCGCCGTGGAACGTGGTCTATCAGCAGCTGCGGCGCTGAATGGATGCGGGTTGTTTTCACATGATGGTCGAGGATCTGCGCATGCTGTTGCGCGAGTTTTCCGGGCGCGCGGCGCAGCCGACGGCGGTGGT
>JASHOC010000159.1 GCA_030041305.1 Acidobacteriaceae bacterium | reverse complement strand
TCAGTACAACTTCTACGTGAACGACTCCCGTTGGGGCCGGATGTTTGTGCGCATGTGCCCGTACCTGCCCTTCTCTGCCCGGGTGTGCCTGAATCAGCATCACTGGCTCGCCAACCGTCTGCGGGAAGAGAACATCGATTTCGGCAAGACCTCCAACGCCTTGAGAACAGAATCCCCGTTACCCTGCCCATAACGGTCTAACGTTGTGCGGGGACTTGCGCACAATTAAATCAGAGATACTTGGTAAGGACCCTTTGGCTGGCAGTGAATGAGCGAACTTTGGAGGTTGGATCTTGGTTAGGCAAAATCGGGGCTTAGGTCCCCTCCCAAATGTTGAACGGGTTTGGCGGACCTGGTCAGGATCGAACCGACCTACTCTTCCATGCCATAGCACAGAATGGCAGAATCAAGAACTTGCACCGCTGGAGAGCATGTCTCACTGCCAGTTGAAGGTGGCGAGCGGCGGTCGGGATGATGTTACTACGCCACTTTCTGGCTGACGGTGGCAACGGGGTTGAGGATCGCCTCCAGGGCCCAGAGATCGCGATGACCCATGATACGATGGAATCGCTTCTCCGTTCTGAGGAAGGCCGACACCATCCAGCGCAACACCATCTTGCCGTTCTGCCAATGGGTTACGCGGCGCGTCTGGATGCGGACCCCGGCGTGCGGGCCTTCGATGATGTTGGTGGTCGCCAGGCAGCGGTGCAGCGCCAGCGGAATATCCAGCCGGTTGATGGTGAAGCACTCTTCCAGTCCTTCCACCAGACTGGCAGCGGCAGAAGGATACTTTTCGTCCAGCCATTGCGCCAGCTTTTTGATCCGCGCCATGCCTTCCTTGGCCGGGAGCTTCCAGGCCGCACGCAGTATGCTTTTCACTTGCGCCTGATGGTCCTTGGGCAGATAGCCGAGCACGTTGCGCAGCTTGCGGGCGCGGCAGCGCTGCACTGGCTGATCGGCGCCGAAGACGGCATTGATGGCGGCGCGCAAGCCTTTCGATCCACCGATAACGAACAGCATCTTGCGTCTCGGGTCAACACCGCGGGCCACGACGTCCTCCAGCAGTGCCGTGACCACGGCGGCGTTTTCCGTGGCGCCTCCGCGAATGCCCAGCACATGCTTGTGGCCTTTGCTATCCACTCCCACGGCGCCGATCATGGTGTATTTGCCGAAGGTCAGTCCGTCGATGTAGATCACCAGCAGCTTCAAATCGTCAAAACGCCGGCTGAGCAGCGCATTCACTTCCGCTTCCGAAGCTTCGATCGCCGCCCGGCTCACCGACGAGCGCGGCACGCGCGCCGTTTGGGCCATCTCCGGAATCACGGCCTTGTAGTTGCTTGTGGAAACGCCATGCATCAGGATGTCCAACATCCGCGCCCCCATTTGTTCCTGATACTGCATGGTGGGGTAGGCCGGAACTTCCACTTCCTGGCTGTTCGGCTTCTTGCTGCGCAAGCGTGGCCGCTCCACTTCCAACTTGCGATCGCTCAGGAACACATGGCTCGGTTGGCGGCCATAGAAAACCACCTTTCCCGAGTGCCGCTTTCCCTGCTGCGGCGGACCTCCGGCGGCCTCCACCGCCGACAGTTGCAACACGGCCTGAATGGCCGCTCGTCCGGTGACGTCGATCAGCTCGTTGCAGGCCACCTGGCACTGCTCGATCAGATCCACCATGGGCAGAAGTCCCTGCCCGTTCTTGACCAGGAAGCTGGCCAGTTCCTGCTCGTTGATTTTCCCTTGCTTGCCGATGATGCAATAGGCTTTCTTTACGGCGGTTCTTCATTCAAAGGATTTGGCAACCCAATTCTTTCAGAAACGGGTCGAACCGCCGCTCAACCTTCATCTACAGCCGGGACACCCTCCAAGTGGGGGTTGGTTCGCTTGAGTAGTTTTCATCCACTAAATGATCTAAGTGATCGACATAGTGAACTTTCAAGTATTTTTTCCCTGGCGGCCTATTGGCATTGGGCGACGTGCATCCGTCTATGGGGAACGACCAAGTTAGCATGGTGGGAGTCGATGTCCCCGCAGAAGTCACATTGCGTATTGATTTGATCGAGCATCAGCATAGGAAATGTTCATGGATTGAAACCGCTGGCAGTGAATCGGTGACAACTGGCGATGACCTCGACGTTGGAAGGGCTCTCCGAATGGCGTGCGATGCAGTCGTGGATACTTTGATTCATCAGCTAAGTCTTTCAGTTGAGAGGCGCGTATATGTTGGCTTGCTTTTTGGGGCGACCTCAGCATCTGCCAAGCTTGCGATCGTGGAAAATCTTCGGTAACTACTCGCGTGGGCTACGCGCGGAGCGCCCGGACGCTGCTGGTGACGCTCGCGATCAAGGTGCGAATAGGAAGCCCGCTCCAAGTGCCGGCGATGGCTGATGGTGGGAAACGGTAACCATCGGTTGGAGAAAAGTGACTGACAATATAGGCGCGAACTACGATCGTTACCCTCTTCCTGATGTGATCGCCGCAATCTTCGCTATATTATCCAGTTGACACGGCGCTGTGGCTGCAACGATAATTCGCGACAGCCGGCCGTATCATTCACATCATATCCTTAGGTGATCATGCAAAGAAGATTCGCTCGCTGGTTGCAGTTGGTCGCAGTTTGTTGACGCCAGCGGTAGTCGCTTCGGGAGCCCCGATGACCCAGGACCTTAGCCAAGCGCACCAGCACGAGCACCAAGCGGTTCCCTCAGACCTCGCGTTACGCGTAAAAGCGTTGGAATCTTTGCTTGTGGAAAAGGGACTGGTGGATCGGGCCGCGTTGGATGCTTTGGTTGACGCTTACGAACACAAGATTGGTCCACGAAACGGCGCGCGGGTGGTAGCGCGGGCGTGGTCAGATCCTGCGTATCTGCGACGGCTTCTGAATGATGCCGATGCCGCGATTTCGGAAATGGGCTTTGGCGGGATGCAAGGCGAACACATGGTCGTCGTGGAGAATACCGCAGGGGTCCATAACCTGGTGGTTTGCACGCTATGCTCCTGCTACCCGTGGCCGGTTCTGGGGCTCCCGCCGGTGTGGTATAAATCGGCGCCGTACCGCTCGCGCGCGGTGATTGATCCGCGTGGCGTGCTGCGCGAGTTTGGGCTCCAACTATCGGAAGAAGTGGAGGTGCGCGTGTGGGATAGCACAGCGGAAGTCCGATACCTGGTGCTACCAGAGAGGCCTTCAGGGACGGAGGGGTGGAGCGACGAAGCGCTATCGGCGTTAGTGACGCGTGACGCCATGATAGGTGTCGCGAAGATTTCCCTGCCGAGGGTGGGAAGTGCAGCATGAATGGTGTACATGACATGGGTGGCATGCACGGCATGGGCCCCATCGTAGAAGAAAAGAGCGAGCCGGTGTTTCACTACGAATGGGAAGGTCGTATTTTCGCGATGAATCGAGCAATGGGCGCGTGGCGGAAGTGGAATTTGGACGCCTCACGCCATTCTCGGGAACTGATTCCCCCAGCCGAATATCTACGTATGAGCTACTACGAGAGATGGCTGGCGGGGCTCATCGAGCTCATGGTGCAAAGTGGACTGACGACCCGTGCCGAGATCGCAAGTGGAGCGCCCGTGCCGGAATCAATCAAAACGGTTCCGATTTTGACACCCGAGAAGGCCGCGTTCTTGGTCGCAAAGGGCATTTCGACGAGCCGGAACGTGAAAGTGACTGCACGTTTCCAGGTGGGCCAGCAGGTCCGCGCCCGGAACATGCATCCAGTGGGGCATACACGGTTACCACGGTACGCGCGCGGAAAATTCGGAACGATTCACCGGGATCATGGCGTTTTTGTCTTCCCCGATACCAACGCTCACTTCCTCGGTGAGAAGCCCCAGCATGTTTATTCTGTGCGCTTTGAAGCGCGTGAGCTATGGGGCGCGCAATCCGGGGAGAAAGATTCTGTGTATCTAGACATGTGGGATGATTACCTTGAGTCAACCTGATTCTATAGATGGAACTGAGAACATCACCCCGGCGCCGAGCTTCCCTCAAGACGACGGTGGGCCCGTATTCGCCGAGCCCTGGCAAGCTCAGGCTTTCGCGCTCGCGGTGAAGCTCTCGGAGCAGGGACACTTCACTTGGAAAGAGTGGACGATGGCGCTCGCCGATGAATTGGAAAAGGCGGCCAATCGTGGCGAACCCGATGATGGTTCGCATTATTACGAACATTGGCTTGCAGTGCTCGAGCGCTTAGTGGCAGACCAAGGATTGTCAGATCCTGCGGCGATGCTAGCCCGCAAAGAGGCCTGGGCCGACGCTTATAGGCATACGCCCCACGGCAAGCCTGTGGAGCTTCCAACGACAATCGAGAGACACCCGGCGCCAAGCACCAAACCTCAGCGCAGGGAGATTGTCTAGGTTGATCCGTGCACTGAAACCACAGCGCACATGCGGTGAAATACACGGTCGCTCCAAGGGCTCCAACTGAAGTGCCATTTGGCGGTTGCAAAGCGAGGAATTCAGCCGCCGGATATTACGAAAAAGGGGTCATGTGAAGGCGACGCAAGGCTTATTACGTCATTCCCGCAGCTCAACGACAGCTAATGTAGACCAACAGCTCATGCCGGAAGGCGTCGAGAAAATGGTCGACTCGATCCACGAAGTATCACCAGACGAGATTAACCTGCGGCTGTGATGGCTAGTTTCAGGCGACGCTATCAACCGACGTCGCGATTTGCACGAGTATTGCCGCTTCGAGCGGCTCACATCGAAATGCCCCGGTTCGGCGGCGGGATGCTCGCTCATCAAGCGCAACTGCTGCCTGTGACAAAGCGGGATCGAGCGAGTTCCTTCGCCCCCGAGATTCTGCTTCGTGGAAGCCGGTACTTAGAAAACGCGCGCTTGATCGCCCTTTTGGGAGTAGGCTTCTCTTTCGCCGAAATGACCGAGTATTGCGCGGGACTTAATAGGTCATTTGTCTTAAGTTGATGTTGTGCAATTGTCCGTGGACAAATGATTAAATCCGATTCAATGTCTGTTCACGTAATTTACTAGAGATTCCCTCGGGGACTAAAAGCCTCGACCTCACTTTGCAGCGCTTGCGGTAAGTCCGAAGCCTTCCCCTTTTCAACACCGAGCTTCGTTAGGACGACGCCGAAATTGAGCGACCCCATCTGTGCTGTGGTATCGAAAGCAAACGGGGTCAGATCTGCAAAAGAAAAGTTTCAGAGACAAGAGAGGAGAGAGTGCCATGAAGTTCCGTCAGTGGGCGCCCTGTTTCTTGATGGTTGCAATGTCCATGCTGCTCGTAGAGACCACCGCATACGCAGCTATAACTGGCAGCATCTCCGGCTTAGTAAAGGACCCAAGCGGGGCTGTCGTGGCGGGCGCCACGGTAACGGCGCGCAATACCCAGACGGGCGTGGCGCGTGACGCAGTGACCAATAGCAGCGGTTTTTACAGCTTCCCCGATCTGCCTATCGGGACTTACAACTTGCGTGTGACGCAACCCGGATTCAAGGCGTTTCAGCAAACGGGGCTTGTGATAAACGCCAACTCTGCGCTGACTGCAGACGTGGCGCTGGAAGTTGGCGCCAGCTCGCAGGAGGTGGTCGTTTCAGCCGATGTTGCGCAGGTGGAGACGGAGAGCTCGGAAATGGGCGAGGTGATTGAAGGCGCAAAAATCACCGCGGTGCCGCTGAATGGGCGCGCCTTCACCGATCTGCTGGCGCTCCAGCCGGGCGTCTCGCCCTATCAGGCTGTGGCCGAAGGGTCCCCTTCCACCGTCTCCGGCGATCTCGATGCCGGCAACAGCTCGGTCAATGGATCGCGCGAGACGGCTAACGGTTTTATGGTGAACGGGGCCGACGTGAACGAAGGCGTAGAGAACGCCACAGCAATCATCCCCGATCTGGATTCGATTGCCGAGTTTCGCATCCTCACGAATAACTTCGATGCCGAGTACGGCAACTTCAGCGGCGGCCAGGTGAATGTTGCCACCAAGAGCGGCACCAACCAGTGGCACGGCTCGGCCTTTGAATTCTTACGCAACACGGACTTCAATGCGCGCCAATACTTTCAAGCCACCCGAGGTCCCTACAATCAAAACCAATTTGGCGGGACCATTGGGGGGCCGCTCCGTCACGACAGGATCTTCATTTTCGGCGATTACCAGGGAACGCGTCTGACTCAAGGCGTGGCTACGGGCGATATTCCTGTGCCTTCCGCCGCGGAGCAGACGGGAGACTTCTCCGCCCCCGCCCTGTCCAGCAGTCTCACTGGTACTGTAGTAGGTCCCTTCTGGGCGCAGACCTTATCGAACGAACTCGGCTACACCGTGAGTGCGGGCGAACCGTACTATACGACCGGGTGTACGACCTCAACGTGCGTGTTCCCGGGTGCAATGATTCCCCAGAGCGCGTGGGCGGCGCCAGCGAAGCAACTTAAGCAATACATTCTGCCCCCAAATGTGCCGGGTACGAACTACTACTCCACCACCGCCTTCAATGAAACGCTGCAGGACGAAAAGGGTAGTGTGCGGGGCGATACACAGACCCGTTATGGCCGGTTGAGCCTCTATTATTTGCTTGACAATCCCAGCGTGCTGAACCCCCAGGACTCCCCGTCCGGTATGATGCCGGGCTTCAGTTCCGTTACACCGTTGCGCGCACAGCTCGCGGTGGTCGACGACACAAAGGTCTTCAGCGCGAGCTTAGTGAACGATGCAACCATCAGTTACATGCGAATGGCCACCATCATCACCCAACCAGTCGGCGGGGTGGGTGTGTCCTTGGCGTCGCAAGGCTTCGTTCAGGGCGGGGAAGGGATCATGCTCCCCACACCGTATGTGGGCGTGCAAGATATCTTTTTAAATAGCGTCAGTATCGGCATAACAAGTGCGACCGGCCAAACTGACAACACCTATGAAGTTCAGGACGCTCTGACAAAAATTCTCGGCACGCATTCGCTGAAGTTTGGCGCCCAATTTCACTTCGATCGCATCGCCGAGCGCAATTACATCACAGCCACAGACTTCAACTTCACGGGTGCGGAAACGGGGCTCGATTTTGCCGATTTCCTCATCGGGGCGCCGGCAATATTTGGAGAATCTAGCGAACAATTCCTCTCCAACCGCACAAAATACATGGGAGTTTTTGGACAGGATTCCTGGCGCATGACGAGGAGCTTGACTAACCTTGTGCAAAGAAGACGCCGAGCAGCGGGACTATCCGTTGCGGAGCGTTTTCAATGCGGTGCGTTACGTGGTGCGCTGCGGCATTCCGTGGCGTATGATGCCCAACGACCTGCCGCCGTGGAACGTGGTCTATCAGCAGCTGCGGCGCTGAATGGATGCGGGTTGTTTTCACATGATGGTCGAGGATCTGCGCATGCTGTTGCGCGAGTTTTCCGGGCGCGCGGCGCAGCCGACGGCGGTGGT
>JASHOC010000158.1 GCA_030041305.1 Acidobacteriaceae bacterium | reverse complement strand
TGCAACAACAGCGTGCGCAGCAAGGCTTCAACGGAAGCAAAACCCCGCAAACGCCTTATGGCCCCGCTGCTGCGTCCTTCCTGTTCCCAGCCGGCCGGAAAAAGGCCCAGCAGCACCTGCCAATCTTCCATCTCAGGCATGCACCGACCCTACGCCTACTCCGAGTCAGTGTCAATCGTTATCTTAGCGCCTATGCCCCTACCCCCTCCCCCCTTTCTGAAAGCAAATATGCTGTTTTCAGCGGGTTACGGGAGGGAAATCGAGGTGATATAGGAAAATAGAGCACTTATCTGCAGATATAGGCAAACAAAGGATTTACAAGCGTTTTCGCGCGGCGTTTGTGAGCGCGCGGGTAAGTTGGAGGGTTGTTGAGCTCGCCGGCTGGCGCATGGACCCCGCGCCTGGGGCCGGAGAATTCTTGCCGGAATTTGTGCATGGAACGATTATGCATCGCAACGAAGAAATCACCGGAAAAGGGAAAAGGATTTGTTTTGTGGAGGATGCGGATTTTTTCGCTTGACTTTTGCGGGAAATTCTCCGGTTGGCGCCAGAATAATTGCCTTTGTGGCCCTCAAGCTCCCGCCCGGGACCAGGCCGAACACCGTGCCGGAATTGGATACGGCCGCACGCGCGAACAGCGCCGACCCCAAGTTCTACAAGGCGAACGCCGTAGTGATTGCGGTATCGAAGAGCGAGGTGCTGGCGTTCATCAAAGGCACCCGGTGATGGTCGGCTGTTGAATGGCTCGAAGCTCCGGCGGTGGACCGGCACGAAATAGCCTGCAAATTTGGGGAAAGAATTTTTCGGGGCGCGGTCAGCGGGCCGGTGGCGGCGCGGCGGTTGGGGATTGGGCGGGTTGCGGGCGACACGCCCGTTTATTGGGGCTGATCCAAACCATGCAACTTCTCGGAGGGTGAGTGTCGTGGGTTTCCATCCTAAACGCAAGGAGCGCGTTTAGGATGGAGCGCCCCAATCGTGGAGGAATAAGGGCGACGAATCTTGGGGCGGCCCACCCGCCCGAATGCCGTGCCGTTCACCGTTACCGGCAATATCTGGCCCCTTGTAGATACCTAACCGGGTCTCCGGAACGACCTCCGGTCTCCGCAACACCCGCCTCCTCGTCCGGAAATTCATGCATCATTCATCCGAATTCAGCGCTCGCATTATCGCCGCGCGAGATGAAGCATCGGCGAAGCCCGGTACAAGCTTGGAGGCGAGTGCAGTCCACCTATGTCCGAATCCTATTTCTTTCTTAGGCCATATTATTCCTTGACATCGCCAAAAGAGGGGGTCTATCCTTGGTCAACTCGTAAGCGGCCCTGGGTTTTTCCCCAGCGCGCCAATCAGCCTAAGGTCACTCCAACTACGCTCGTCAGCGTCAGGTCCCCAAAATACGCTCGTCAGTATCAGGTCCCCAAAATACGCTCGTCAGTATCAGGTCACCCGCAATTCGCTCCGGAACGGCTGGGAAGTTTGCGAAGAAGGGGTTCCAAGCGCATCCGAACTACCCAACCTCGGGCGCCTCGAGGAGAAACATATGGCGAACACGAATGTCGCAGCAGTAGGGTACTCCAAAGCAAAAAAGCAAATCGACGTCGCTGTTCCAAGCGGAACAAAGACGGCCGACTTAACGGCTATCGTCGGCGGTTTGATTAATGGCGGAATCATCGAAAGGCTCCCGCGCGGGTGCAACACATGCACTTCCGGAGATCACTGGTACATCCATGAAGAACTTGATGAGGTCGTGAATGTCGATCTCAACACCTTCAAGGCCGTAGAGTAAACGGCTCGTCCTCAACCAACAGCGTGGCCTTTTCGGGAGGGTGTTCTGAGCCCTCCCGTGAACTCATGTTTTGAGGTAACTCATGGATCGGCTAAGTGCTCTCCCGACGCTAGGTGTCGGGGTGATGTACAACCCCAGTCTGCCCGAGTTCTTGCGCACGGAACTTGACGCTTTGGACTTCCTTGAGATTACGCCTGACATGTTCTGGACCAACCACGGACCAGGAAGTGCGAACCAATATGAAGAACTGGAATCCTGGATAGAAATCCTTGAATGGGTAGTTGAGCGTCGTCCGGTTCTTGCGCATAACATCGGACTTTCGATTGGTAACGCCGGCCGATTCGATGGGGATTACGTCAAACATATTGAGAGCTGGCGCCAGCGCTATCACTTTCCGTGGCACAGCGATCACTTGTCGTTCGCGGAAGTCACGAGTTCTGAGGGCCAGACTCACAATGCGGGCGTTGCCCTGCCGGTGCCACTCGATCGCGAAGTTCTTAACATGATCGTTGAACGAGTCGATATCGTTCAAGAAATCGTGCCGGCGCCATTTCTTCTCGAGAACGGCGTTTACTTTGTGGTTTATCCCGAGCAGGAAATGACTGAACCGCAATTTTTTAACGAGCTAACCGCGCGGACCGGCTGCGGAATCCTTCTCGACATTCACAACTTATATGCCAACGCCAGGAATCACCGGTTCGACGCGATTGAATATATGCACGAGCTTGACCTGGAGAAAGTGGTCGAAGCTCATATCGCCGGTGGCTCAGAGTTTGCCGGAATGTACACAGACGCACACTCCGGCCCGTGCCCGGAACCTGTCTGGCGTTTATTAGAGCATCTCGTGCCCGAGGCTCCAAACCTCCGTGCCGTAACTTTCGAGTTTCACGATTCCTATTATCACTTCCTTGGGCCTCAGGGGATTCGGGAGCAATTGGCGCGCGCGCGAAGCATCTTCTCCGAGCACCGTGAGTCCTCCCTTGACGCTACGAGCATTCCAACACGCGCTGTCTGAGTTGGTGGCGTCTCCCGCTTCGTGCCTGGAAGTTCGAGCGGGAGGAGAGGAGTTTTTCGGCCGGTTTGACCTCTCGCAGAGCGAGAAACTTAGACTCCGGGAAGTAGTTTGGCAGCAGGGCATGTCAGTAAGCTGCTCAATGTACCGTTCCAATCGCGTTACCCCGATTTATACACTGCTTAACTTTGCGTGCTTCTTACTAGGCGACAAGCTCAAAGACGAGCTGGAAAGATATTGGACGAGGTCTGAGCTCCCAGATTTGCAATTCAAGGAAGAGATCGAGCGCTTTAGTCTGTATTTGAAACGTCGACTTCACGAGGGCGCCGTCAAAAACCACTTTCTTGAAGAGGTTCTTGATTTTGAACTGGCGATGAATGAACTTCAGTTTGTTCCTCGCAGGAGGTTGCTTCAGCAGATCCGGGATACTCAACCAGGGTGGGAATCTGGCCCATTTCAACTCAACCCGCTGATACGCGTTGTGCGTTTCCAGCATGAGCCTTTCGAACTCCTCGGTCTCTTGAGACAGGGACGCATGCCTGGGAATGAGTTGCCGGAGGGAGAGTTCATCGTTGTCCTTGACGCCGCGCCAGAACGGATAGAGATGAGACAACTCAACAGGGAGCACGGCAAAATTCTATTGCGCGTTCAGGCCGAGGGTATCT
This sequence comes from Acidobacteriaceae bacterium, assembly GCA_030041305.1. Taxonomy (GTDB): domain Bacteria; phylum Acidobacteriota; class Terriglobia; order Terriglobales; family Acidobacteriaceae; genus Telmatobacter. Next base: position 75,168 of record JASHOC010000158.1, on the reverse strand, counting down.
GTCGACAACACTCGAACGGCGTAGCGAAACTGGTTCAGGAGCGATTGATGATGCCGAAGTTGATGGATCGCGGTCTTCCACAGCTCGAGTCTCTAGCGAGATCCTAGTGGCCTGAGTCAGTGATTGGTTTACAAAGTCGTTCGACTTTCTGAGAAGCAGGTCAGCGTCAGCGCGCCACACGAAAGGTTTCGGATCGCGGTCGCGGCGATCGAGATAGTCCAACATCGACTTCTCCAATGTCCGGACAGCGGTGCGACTACCACGCCGGACGCATCGCTCGGTCAACTCGGCGAACAAGCGTTCTACCAAGTTCAACCAGCTCCGCTGGTGGGTGTGAAATGCACCTAGTAACCCGGATGGCGTGGCAGCCAGGCTTGCACCTTGCCAACCTTGTGCGTGCCGTAGTTGTCCATCACCAGGTGAACTTCGAAGCCGCCCGGCAGGCTGGCGTCAATCTCGTTCAGAAAGCGAAGGAACTCCTGATGCCGGTGGCGACGGTAACAGCCGCCGATGGGGACGCAGCGGGCCACGCCCATGGCCGCAAACAGCGAAGTGACGCCGTGGCGTTCATAGTCATGCGATGGTTCTGGTCACTCGAAGCGTGGATTATCGCCAAAGCTGTCATCGAGGAGTGAATTACTACCGCGAGGTCGGCTAGCTTTCAGGTTTCCGGTTCGCCGGGTTTCTTTCTGGCGCCGAGGTTGAAGGAGCTGGACGCGGCGCCGCGGGGCGCGTGCGTTGGGCGAGGCTTGCAACCAGGGCTCGCGCCGCGGCTTCGGCCGGGGCGGTTTGGGCTCGCCAGGAGGGTGCAGGAAATTGGCGAGGGTTCGCTCGAATCCGCCAGGGCGCCCCTTTGGGGGCTGAAGCCCGGGATTGATGGGTTGGGCTTAGCGGCACGACTGAAGTCATGCCCCTTTACGAAGCTTTCGACGTGAGTGTGTGACCGCCTAAGTGGACATTGAGTGGAATGGAATCGCGGAATGCGTTCAAAGCAACCGCGGATCCCTCCTTGCGGTCGGGATGACGAGCCAGTTTGGGGGCTGTGGGTTGGATGACCGCCTGCTCTCCACTTAACGGTCAGCACGCATCCCTTCTACATTCAGCGGAGATGATGCTGAATCCGCCCTCCCGATGCCGCGATCGACTGACCGTCTGCGTGGGCGGAGGCTGCGGCGGAGCCGGGACGCGGTACCATGCTGAAGTGAGCATTTCTACGGCGTTCCCGATTATTTCGAACCAGCCGCGGCTGGATCATGAGAGCTTTTCTGCGCACCGGGAACTGGAGGCGCTGCTGCGGAAGAGCGTCCGGGGCGGGGTGCATTTCAACATTGGCTCGCGGGCGCTGTATGCGGCCGATGCTTCGAGTTACCGGCAGCTTCCGGTGGGGGTGGTGTATCCGCGGGATGCCGAGGACGTGGAAGCGGCGGTTGCCGCCTGTCGAGCAACGGGAGCGGCGGTGTTGCCGCGAGGCGGGGGCACGAGCGTGGCCGGGCAGACGGTGAACGTGGCGCTGGTGTTCGACTACTCGCGGACTATGAACCGGCTGGTGTCGATCGATCCCGAAGCCAAGCTGGCGGTGGTCGAGCCGGGGATTGTGCTGGACCGGCTGCGCGATGCGGCGGAAGTCCATCACCTGACTTACGCGCCCGACCCGGCGACCCACTCGCGGTGCACGCTGGGCGGGATGATCGGCAATAACAGTTGCGGCGTGCATGGGCTTTTGGGCGGCAAGGTGGTGGACAATGTGGAGTCGCTGGACGTGGTGCTGTACGACGGCACGCGCATGACGGTGGGGCCGACGACGGCGGAGGAGTTGGAGGCGACGATTCGCGCGGGAGGGCGCAAGGGCGAGATTTATGCGGGATTGAAGCGGCTGCGCGACCGATATGGGGCGCTGGTGCGGGAGCGGTATCCGGTGATTCCGCGGCGCGTGTCGGGGTTCAATTTCGATGAGCTGCTGGAGGGGACGAAGTTCAACGTGGCGCGGGTGCTGGTGGGATCGGAGGGGACATGCGTGAGCGTGGTGGGCGCGACGCTGAATTTGACGGCGAGTCCGCCGCACCGGGTGCTGGTGGTGCTGGCTTTCCCGGACGCTTTTTTGGCAGCCGACGCGGTGATGGCGATTTTGAAGCATAAGCCGATTGGGCTGGAAGGATTCGACGGGCTGCTGGTGAGCTACATGAAGAAGAAGCGGCTGTCGCTGGAGAACGTGGCGCTGCTGCCGGAGGGAGGCGGGTTCCTGCTGGTGGAGATGGGCGCATGGGACGCGGCGGAGGCGCAGGAGAAAGCCACAGTGTTGGAACGGGAGGCGCGGAGCTGGCGGGACGTGCTTTCGGCGCGGATTTACTCGCCGGTCGAGGCGGCGCGGATTTGGGCGGTGCGGGATTCGGCTTTGGGGGCGACGGTGTTTGTGCCCGGCGAACCCAATGCGTATGAGGGTTGGGAGGATGCGGCGGTTCCGCCGGAGCATTTGGGTGGGTATCTGCGTGGGCTGGACCGGCTGCTGAGCGAGTATGGCTACAAGACGCCGATCTATGGGCACTTTGGGCAGGGCTGCGCGCACACCCGGATCAACTTCGATTTCCGGACCGTGGAGGGACTGCGTAACTTTCGCGAATTTCTGGAGCGGGCGGCGGACCTTGTGCTGGGGTTTGGCGGGTCGCTTTCAGGCGAGCACGGAGACGGACAGTCGCGTGCGGCGCTGTGGCCGAAGATGTTCGGGCCGGAGCTGGTGGAGGGATTCCGGGAATTCAAGAGGCTGTGGGATCCGGCGAACCGGATGAACCCGGGCAAACTTTCCGACGCGGTGCGGGTGTACGAGCCAACGGAAAACTTGCGGCAGGCGCCGCACGCGGACGGGAGCCCCTTTACCCGGTCGGACGGAGGGCTGGAGACGCATTTTGTTTTCAGCAAAGACGAGGGGTCGATGGAGCGGGCGACGGAGCGCTGCGTGGGGGTGGGCGCCTGCCGGAAGACAGTGGGCGGAGTGATGTGCCCGAGCTATCGCGCAACCGGCGAGGAGCGGCACTCGACGCGGGGACGGGCGCATTTGCTGTGGGAGATGCTGGCCGGGGCGCTGAAGGAGGAGGGGTTCCAGAGCGATGCGGTGCACGAAGCGCTGGATTTGTGCCTGAGCTGCAAGGCTTGCAAGACGGAATGCCCAGTGCAGGTGGATATGGCTGCGTACAAGGCGGAGTTCCTGGCGCAGCGGTACAAAGGGCGGATGCATCCGCTGCGGCACTATCTTTTCGGATTCGCGGACCGGCTGGCGCGGGCAGGCTCGACGGCTCCGGCGCTGACGAACGCGCTGTTGACCGGGCCGGTGACGGGCGGGCTGGTGAAGCGGATTGTGGGCGTCGCGCCGGAGCGGCAATTGCCGCGGCTGGCGGCAACGAGCTATCAAAAAGCGCATTGGGGCAGAACGGCGGCGGGGAGGGATGGCGGGAATGGAAAGGTGGGCGCAGCGCAAGCGGTGGTGCTGTGGCCGGACACGTGGAACAACTACTACTATCCGCAATCGCTGGCTGCGGCGGAAGCGGTTTTGACCGAGACCGGATTTGCCGTGGAGGTTCCGCGCGGCCACGTATGCTGCGGGCGGCCGCTATACGATTTCGGCTTGCTGGATGCGGCGCGCGGGTATCTCGCCGCCGTGCTCAACGCGGCGGCCCCGCAGATTGCGGCGGGAAAGCCCTTCATTTTCCTGGAGCCGAGCTGCGCCAGCGTGTTTAAAGATGAGCTGCTCGAATTCTTCCCCACGGACGCCCGCGCCAAGGCGCTCAGCGATCAGGTGTGGTTGCTGGCCGACTGGCTGGCCGCGCGGGGACCGGGATTTGCCGCGGACCGGCTGCGCGGAGCGCGGATTCTGGTGCATGGGCATTGCCATCATAAGGCGGTGTTCGGCGGACCGTCGAAGGAGATTGCGCTGCTGCGCCAAGCCGGGGCCACGGTGGAGGCGATTCAGGCGGGCTGCTGCGGGATGGCGGGACCGTTCGGGTTCGAGGCGGAAAAGTTCGAGGTATCGAAGGCCATCGCCAACGATGGGCTGTTGCCTGCGGTGCAAGCCGCCGATCCAATCACGCTGGTAGTGGCCGATGGGTTCAGTTGCCGGGAGCAGATTGCCCATTTTGCGAGACGCAGGGCGCTGCACTTTGCGGAAGTGCTGGCGCACGCGTGCGGATGCGGGGGATGAGCGCGGGCTCAGAGAATAAAGGGAGGCGTTTACGCGGTCATTGACGACGATCCTGGCTTCATGCGGGGCTTACAACTCGCTGCGGCTGGCAGGCGTCCAAGCGGGGGGAGGCTGCCGCATTCAGCCACTCCCCTGTGTGTCAGCGGCGGCCTCTTGCACGTTTCGGCGGGGAATAGAAATGCGGTAAACTGGATTGCTTTGATAATTTCGGGCATCCTTTGAGCTCCACGACGAAAGGAGATTCGATCATGACGGAAGAGAACAAGTCGTATGGTCTGGCCTGGTTCCTGGCTGGATTAGGCGTAGGGGCGCTGGTGGGCATTCTGTATGCGCCGAAGAGCGGTCGCGAAACCCGCGCGGACATCTGCACCGGAGCTCGCGAGGGCACTGAGTATCTGCGCGCGCGCACCCGCGAGGCCGCGGAAGAAATGAGCACACTGGTGGACAAGGGCAAGGAGCAGGTGAACGCTTTTGTCGAGAAGAGCAAAGAGCAGATGAGCGATTACGTGGATCGCGGGAGGGAAGTGATCGATCGCGGGCGCGCGCAGTGGGAGGAGTTTGTCGAGAAGGGCAAGAACCTGGTGACAGAGCAAGCCGGCCGCGTGGGCAGCGCCGTCGATGCCGGCCGGCAGGCCTACAAGACGTCGACCGCGGCCACCGGCGGGAACGAAACTCACGAATATTGAAGGGCCAGCCACGGAGTCGACGGGAGCGTGGGCTCCCGGAGTGTAACCCTCCGATTCCGGAGTCGTGCGGACGTGGGCTCCCGGCGGTTTAGGAAATCATGGAGGGTCGCCAGAATCGTGGAGTGCCGCGCTCTTTGCCACCCCAACGAATGTCTGTCGTTGGAGACCCCGGGTTGATCGGGGTCGCGTCGGCTCGGCTTCCTGGGTTTGTCGCTATGGCGTTTTGTGAACCGCGATAGCGTGCGAAGGGCTGGTTGGGCGCACTACCATGGCGCTGGGTGAGGTGACTTCGATGTCTACTTTTCAGGGGGTTCTGACCGGGTTGGTGGCGGTGATCGCCCTGGCGATGCTGCTGCAATCGATTGGTTTGCTGATTGCGGTGGCGGTGATGCGTAAGGCGACGCAGAGAGCCGAAGAGCGTTTTGAAGAAATTCGCGCCGCGGTGATACCGGTGGTGGAGCGCGCCCGTGCGGTTTTCGAGCGCATGGGGCCAAACATCGAGAAGGCCGCCTCGGAGCTTTCGAACCTCACAGAGGAAGTGCGATCGCAGACCGCAGACGTGCGCTCGACGCTGGTCGAGATCTCCGGCCGGGTAAGGCATCAGGCCGAGCGGGTGGACGGGATGGTATCCGGAGTTCTGGATGGCGTCGACCGGGCCGGGACATTTGTGAGCGAAACGGTGCAAAAGCCGGTGCGCCAAATTACGGCGCTGGTGGCGAGTTTCAAGGCCGCCGTGGAAGCGCTGCGCGCCGCGGAGACGGGACGACCCGTGCACAGCGTGCGGTACGCCAGCAGCGAGCCAGTGGCCGCGGATGGTCCTGTGAGCAAAAAGGACATGTACGCATCGGGCCGGTGACGAGTTTCCCGCGTGCAACAAATCGGCTTGAGGTCAATTTCGTTCATCTCTTGATTGACGTCTCGCTAGCAGGTACCGGAAATCGCCCCGCGGACGGAAAGCGTCCGCGGGGACACCGGGCAGGCTTCGCTCCTCGTTCCTCGACCTGAGTATGGGCTTCCAGCGCCGCCCGCGCGAAAGTTCGTCATCGGCTCTCAGGCCTGTTATCCTTTTTCCCGCCGGCCGGAGCCGGGTTGAGCACCGGCTCAAGGCTCGGACAACCCATCCCCGGAGGTCTCGCCATGAGGCCAAGTCTAGGCTACGTGCTCGCAGCGTCGGTTGCTGCTGCCGCCAGTTGCTTAGTTGCTCAAACCCCCACTCCCAACCCCGCACTGCTGGTTCTCTCCAAAACCGACCATGCCCTGGCCATTGTGGATCCCTCGAATCTGAACGTGGTGGCGAAGGTTCCCGTGGGCAACGATCCGCACGAAGTCGCGGCGTCGGATGACGGCAAGACGGCGTATGTGACGAATTACGGCTTCGGCGCGTACCACACCATCTCGCCGGTGGACCTGGTGGCGCAGAAGCCACTGCCGGTGATTGACACCGGAGCCCTGACCGGGCCGCATGGGATCATGTTTCGCGATGGCGAGGTGTGGTTCACGGCGGAGGTGGCCAAGGCCATCGCGCGCTATAACCCGGCAACCGAAAAGATCGATTGGATTATGGGAACCGGGCAGAACCGAACGCATATGATTTATGCGTTTCCGGGTGGACGCGAGGTGATTACGACCAATGTGAACTCGGGGACCATGTCGATTTTTAACGAATATGCGGTGCACCACGGCGAGACTCTGCCGGATGTTCCGCAGGGGGCGATTTTGCCGCCAAACAACGACTGGCTGGAGACGGTGATTCCGGTGGGCGTGCGCGACGAAGGGTTTGACGTTTCGCCGGATGGAACGCAGGCGTGGACGGCAAGCCCCGCCGACGGCTCAGTGGCGGTGGTGGATATCGCTTCGAAGAAGCTCATCGACACGATCCAGGCCGGCGCGACGGGCGCGAACCGGGTCAAGATTACGCCCGACGGCAGGCTGGTGTTCATCTCCGCCGGGCCGAAGCTGGTGATCATCAATGCGGCCACGCGCAAGGTGATCAAGACGCTGGAACTTGGACGCGGCAGCGGCGGGATTCTGATTCAGCCGGATGGAAAACGCGCGTTTGTCGCCTGCGGACCGAGTAACTATGTGGCCGTCGTCGACATGGACAGTCTAGAAATTACCGGCCATCTGGATGTGGGGGGAAATCCGGACGGGATGGCTTGGGCGGTGAGGCAATAGGGTAGGGGTCGGTGATCAGTGGACAGTGTTCAGGGAACAGAGATCAGAGAGCAGGGATCAGATGATCCAGCCGCCGCCTACTACTTCGTCGCCGTTATAGAAGACGGCGGACTGGCCGGGGGTGACAGCGCGTTGGGGCTCGTCGAAAGTGGCTAGGGCTTCGCCGAGGCCGGCGGACTCGAGGGTGGCCCAGGCCGGCTCGTGACGATGGCGAATCTTGACGCGCACGCGCATCGGGGTGGTCAGTTCCGGAATGCTGATCCAGTTGAGCCGGCGGGCGCGCAGAGTGCGTGTGGCCAGCTCGGCGTCGGCGCCGACGGTTACGCGATGGCTAACGGAATCGATGTTGAGCACGTAGAGCGGCGAAGGCGAGGGGACGCCCAGGCCCTTACGCTGGCCGACAGTGAAATTGAAGATGCCGTCGTGCCGACCGAGCAACTCGCCGCTGGAAGCGACCAGTTCGCCGGCGGTTTCGGGGAATAGCTCGCCCTGCTCTTCGAGATAGGCGGCGAGGAAGCGCTTGTAGTCGCCGCCGGGGATGAAGCAGATCTCCTGGGAATCGGGCTTATCGGCGAGGCGGAGGCCGTGGTGACGAGCGAGGGCGCGCACCTCGGGCTTGGTGAGGCCGCCAAGCGGAAACAGAGTATGTGCGAGCTGTTCCTGGGTGAGGCCGAAGAGGAAGTAGGTCTGGTCCTTGGCGAGGTCGGCGGGACGCTTGAGGATCCAGCGATCCCGGGCTGGATCGTACTCGTTGACCGCATAGTGGCCGGTGGCGATGCGGCCGGCGCCGATGGATCGCGCGGTGCGGAGCAACTGATCGAACTTGATGTGGTTATTGCAGAGCGAGCAGGGGATGGGCGTGCGCCCGGCCAGGTATTCGCTCACGAAGGGGCGAACCACATCGCGCTCGAAGCGATCTTCCTGGTTGACGACGTAATAGGGGATGCCGAGGTGCTCAGCGACGCGGCGCGCATCGTACACGTCGTCGAGTGAACAGCAGCGGCCGGCCATGGGGGCATCGGAAATGCCATGGCGGCCGGCGAGGCGGGTCTGGTCCCAAAGCTGGAGAGTGAGGCCGACGACCGAGCCGCCCTGATGGGCGAGAATGGCCGCGACCGTCGAGGAATCAACCCCTCCGGACATGGCGACGGCGATGGTGGCGTTGTAAGACAGCTTCTAGCTCCTAGCTTCCAGCTCCTAGCGTTTTGGTGCTGGTGATGAAAACAGCTCTTTGCTATTAGCCCTTAGCTTTTAGCTGTTTCGTGTTAGGTCTGTTCTCTAGTTCCCTGCTTACCGGCTATTGACTGCTGGCCCTTTTTTCATTGAGGCCGTTATTTCCCAGGGCCGGAAAACTCGGGCTCGGGGGAACTCCGTTGGCAGCTTCGTGCTAACAGCTAAGAGCTAGAAGCTAATAGCTAGAAGCTGCCCAACGCCACGGGCGCCAGGGCCCGCAGATGTTCGACGGCTTCGGGAACGATTCGCAGTACGTGCTCGACATCGGCTTCGGTCGCGGTTTTGAGCAGGCTGAAGCGGAGGCTGGCGCGAGCGGCGCTCTTGTCGAGACCCATGGCCATCAAAACATGACTCGGTTCGGTGGAACCGGAGTGGCAGGCCGACCCCCCGCTAACGGCGACACCTTTGAGGTCGAGCGCGATGACCAGCGCTTCGCCTTCCACCTGGTCGAAACGGATATTGGTGGTGTTGGCTGCACGCGGCGCGCCGGCGCCATTGATGCCCGTTCCGGGAATGGCGAGGATCCCCGCTTCGAGACGGTCGCGGAGGGCGGCCACGCGGTCGATGGCGCCGTCGGCGAGGCTTTCCATTGCCAGTTCGGCTGCTTTGCCGAGACCCACAATGCCCGGCACGTTCTCCGTGCCGGCGCGGCGGCGGCGCTCATGGCTGCCGCCCACCATGAGCGGATCGACGGGCGTGCCGCGGCGAACGTACATGGCGCCGACTCCCTTGGGACCGTGCACTTTATGGGCGCTGATGGAGAGCAGATGGCAGCTGTAACGGCTTACGTCGAAGGGAACTTTGCCGGCGCCCTGCACGGCGTCGATGTGGAAGCAGGCGCCGGCTTCAAGGGCGATCTGGCCAATTTCCTCGACGGGCTGGAGCACACCAGTTTCGTTGTTGGCCAGCATGACGCTAATGAGGCGCGTATTGGGCTTAAGGGCGCCTCGAATAGTTTCGGGATCGATGAGGCCGTCGGGTTGCGGCGGGATGAAGGTGACCTCCGCACCGCGCTCGGCCACGCGCTCGGCGGCGCGCAGGACCGCCGAATGCTCGATGGAGGTGGTGATGAGATGGTCGCCGGGGCGAACCAGGCCGAAGATGGCGGTGTTATCGCCCTCCGTGCCGCCGGAGTTGAAGACCACCTCCGCCTCGTGGCAGTTGAAGAAAGCGGCCAGGGTTTCCCGCGCCCGGTCCACGGCCTTCCGCGCCTGCTGACCCTGAAGATAAATGGAGGAGGCATTGCCGAAATGCTCGATCCAATAAGGACGCATGGCCTCGAACACCTCGGGCAACAGAGGCGTGGTGGCGTTGGCGTCCATGTAGACGCGGCGCATGGGAAGGTCCTCATCATTTATTGTATCCTTTGCGATTTTCAGCTTGGTTTGCGGCGCGGGCGAGGCGGCAAGCGGGCATGGGAGCGGGACTGGAGCGGGCCGAGTTCAGTTCTCAGCGCTTGGCGCGATCTGATAGGCTAGGCTCGCCAGACCGGAGGGCTGTTTTTTGAGCAGCCAACGAACGGTTTTTCTCTTGGAAACAAAAAAATCCGACATTCGAGGAGATTCCCATGAAGACGATGCATTGCAAGTGGTCTACGCTCGCGTTGCTCGCCGCTGCGTTGTGCTGGTGCACGTGGGTCGCGCCGGCGAACGGGCAATCCGACGCCGCGAAGTCGATTCAGCAGACGGTCACGCGCTTTGAGAACAACCTGATGGCGATGGCGCAAGCAATGCCCGCCGATAAATACAGCTTTGCTCCGTCGAGCGATACATTTAAAGCAGGATCGCCGGCCCAGTTCGCTACAGTGCGCACGTATGGGCAGGAGCTCACCCATCTTTGCGGGCTGCCCTTTCGTCTGCTGGCTCCGTTCGGCGTTAAAGCGGATGTGGATTACAGCTCGTACGAGTCGCTGGCATCGAAGGACGACATCATCAAGGCGCTCGAATCGTCGTTCGATTATGAGAACAAGGTGATTGCGACCATTACGCCGGAGAACGCGTTTACGCCGGAAGGGCCGCGCGGGATGACGCGGGTTGGGGCGATGCTGATGATGTTGAACGACGACGGCGACCACTACGGACAGATGGTGGAGTATTTGCGGATGAACGGGATTATTCCTCCTTCCACGGCGCGGGAGACGCATCGCGCAGCCACGCCGCACATGTAAATAGGGTGACCGGAGCTCGTCGCGTGGCGAAAAACTGGAACGTACATGCAAGCGGGGCCGCGCGGGTGCTGATTCTGGGCGCGAGCGGGCAATTGGGGCGAGAGCTCGAACGCAGTTTTGCCGGTTTCGGCGATGTGACGGCGGTGAGCCGGGAAACGGTGGATCTGACGCGAGGCGAGGAGTTGCGCGCGCTGGTGCGGCGGGTTGAGCCGGACTTTATTCTGAATGCCGCCGCATATACGGCTGTGGATCGGGCGGAGTCGGAGCCGGAAGTCGCATTTGCGGTGAACGCCGATGCATCGCGGATTCTGGCCGAGGAAGCCTTGGCGCGCGACGCGCTGCTGGTTCATTACTCGACCGATTACGTGTTTGATGGCACAAAGCCCGAGGCGTGGACGGAGAAGGATGCGCCGCATCCGCTGAACGTGTATGGGGCGAGTAAACTGGCCGGCGAACGAGCCGTCCAAGACGTGGGCGGGCGGGCGCTCATTTTCCGGACGAGTTGGGTCTACGGGCCAAAGGGCAAGAATTTTCTGTTCACGATGCTGCGGCTGGCGCGCGAGCGCGATCGGCTGACGATTGTGGACGACCAGGTGGGCGCGCCGACGACTTCGATCGAACTGGCGCGGGCGACGCGGGCGATCCTGGACGGCGTGGTGGGTGGGAGCTTTGGCGCGCCGAGCGAGTGGACCGGGCTTTACCACATGAGCTGCGCGGGAGCGGTGACGTGGTTTGGCTTCGCGCAGGCGATTTTTGCGCGGTCGGTGGAGTTGGGCGTCAAGGCGCCGGAACTCAAGGCAATCACCACCGAAGAGTATCCCACGCCGGCGAAGCGACCAGGAAACTCGGTGCTTGCGAACGCGAAGCTCCACGAGCGGTTCGGAGTTCGCCTGGCTCTATGGGAGACGGCCCTGGATGATGTGTTCAAGGCGCTCCGTGCCGGCGATGCGTGCGTCTGAGAGCGCGTGGAACGCCGTAAAATCAGCCAAGAATGCGAGCGCGCGGGATGGCGTCGAGACTGACCGGGAATTTGGGAGTTCTGTTGCTGGCGGTTGCGACGACCGCGAGTGGAGCGCAGACGGCGCATGGGCGGGCGTACGCGGGTTTTGACCGCAACGACTATCCGGGCGACGCTGTACTGCCGGTGCTACGCAAGAGCTTCCGTTATGCGAGTTACTGGCTAAACCCACCACCGGGAGAAACGCGAAATAGTTGGGCGGGGAAGCGGGCGATTTTTCGGCGATTTGGGTTCGGCTTCTTGCTTTTGTACAACGGGCGCAGCGATGCCGAGTTGAAGGAAGCGGGATCGAAGGGCGAGGATGCGGCGGCGCTCGGAGCGGCGGACGGAAAGGCTGCGGTGGAAGCAGCGGGGCGCGAGGGTTTTCCGGCGAACGTACTGATCTTTCTCGATCAGGAAGAGGGCGGACGGCTGCTCGCCGAGCAGGCGGCTTATGTTTTTGCCTGGATCGACGCAGTGCGTGCGGCAGGAGCACGGGCGGGGGTATATTGCTCGGGGATCCCCGTGCCGGAAGGCGGCGGATCGATTACCACCGCTGAGGACGTTGCGGAGCGGGAGGCGCGGCGGGCTGGCTCGTCTCATGGCAATCGGGCGGAGCCCCTGGCGATTTGGGTGGCTGACGACGCGTGCCCGCCGTCGCCAGGATGCACGCTGGCGCAGCCGCCGCTGACGGCGGTGTTTTCTGCGCCGCCGCCGGCGTACACCGCGGTGTGGCAGTATGCGCAGTCGCCGCGCCGGAAGCAGTTTAGCGCGCATTGTCCCAAGAACGACGCGCCGGACGGCAACTGCTACGCTCCGGGGTTGGGTCCAAGCGCCAACGCCTTTGTCGATCTCGACACGGCGGACTCGCCGGACCCGTCGGAGGCGCGGTAGAGTTCGTTTTCCCAGGTAGCCGGAAGACGGGACGCCCAATCGGTCCTCCCAGACCTCAAAAGCGGGACCTCCACCCCAGCGAGCAAAAATCGCTCGCCGGGGACCCCGGGACGTGGGCGCCCGACTGCGGCGCGCTGCCTTGCCGGGCGAGCGGGTATGTGGGCCGAGGGGCTGTGGTAGGCTGATGAACATTACGACCCGTGTTGATCACCTTACCCGCATTCCATCCGGCCCCGATGACGGGCGCGATGCGCGTCATGAGCTTCGGCCGGCCCCTTCTCCCAAGGAGAACTCAAGGAGAAACTGCGATGAACGCGCTAGGTATTGCACCAATTCTGATGTTGGCGGCTGGGATGGCTCTGGCCCAGGCTCCCTCGGCTCCGCAACCGGATCAGAGCAAGCCTGCGCCGCCGCCAGTGGTCGAGAGCTTTGACGCGTCGGCGATGGATTTGAGCGTTGATCCGTGCGTGGATTTCTACCAATATGCGTGCGGCAACTGGCTCAAGAGCAACCCGGTTCCGGCGGACCAGACGCACTGGGTGCGATCATTCTCGCTGATGCAGCAGCGGAACCGGTATTTGTTGTGGAAGATTTTGGACGCCGCGGCCACCGACCCGCAGACGCCATTGCAGAAGCAGTACGGCGATTTTTACGCCGCGTGTATGAATACGGCGGCCATCGAGGAAAAGGGGATTTCGCCGATCAAGCCGGCATGGGCGGAAATTGCGAAGCTGAAGGAGGTGAAGCAGCTACCAAAGCTGCTGAGTGAGCTCGAAAATCAAGGGACGCCCGATGGTTTTTTCGAGTTCGGCGTGGGACAGGACGAGAAGAACTCGTCGATGCAGATTGCGGAGGCGTTTCAAGGAGGGACTTCACTACCAGACCGCGAATACTACATCAGCGGCTCGCCGCATTTTGTGGAGATCCGCGCTGAATATGTGACCCACATGAAGAAGATGTTCACGCTGGCGGGCGATACGCCGGAGGAGGCGGCGCGGGAAGCGGACGCGGTGCTGAAGATCGAGACGGCGATGGCCAAAGCGTTTCTCAGCCGTACGGAGTTGCGCAACCCGGCGAGCCATTATCACATTTACACGGTGACCGATTTCCAGGAACTGACGCCGGAGTTCGACTGGTCGACCTATTTCCATCGCTCGGGAATTCGGCCCTTCAATACGCTGAACGTGGCGACGCCGGATTATTTCAAAGCGCTAAACGGTCTGCTCGAAAGCGAACCCTTGGCGGCGTGGAAGAGCTATTTGCGCTGGCAGGTGTTGCATGGGCAGGCCGATTACCTACCCAAGGCTTTCTTCGACGAGAGCTTCGATTTCTTTGCGCGGACATTGGCTGGGCAGAAGCAGCCGCTGCCGCGCTGGCAACGATGCAGCTCGATGACCGATCACGCGCTAGGTGAGGCGGTGGGCCAGGACTGGGTGAAGCAGAATTTTCCACCTGCAGCCAAGGAGAGCACGGAGAACCTGGTGGCGGACCTGGAGAAGTCGCTAGCCGCCGATATCCAGACACTGCCGTGGATGAGCGACGCGACGAAGCAGGCCGCCGAAGAAAAGTTGAAGATGATTCGCGAGAAGATCGGCTACCCGGAGAAGTGGAAGGACTACTCGAGCGTGAAGGTGAGCCCAACGGAACTGGTAGCGAACGTGCGCCATGTCGCGGTGTTTGATCGCGATTTCAACTACAACAAGCTGGGCAAGCCGGTGGACGAGAAAGAATGGGGCATGACGCCCCCGACGGTCAATGCATATTATGATCCGTCATTCAACGACATCAACTTTCCGGCCGGCATTTTGCAACCGCCTTTCTTCGACTACAAGGCCGACCCGGCGGTGAATTACGGCGGCATCGGGGTGGTGATCGGGCACGAGATGACGCACGGGTTCGACGATCAGGGGTCGCAGTACGACGGGCACGGCAACCTGCGTGACTGGTGGACGGGGGCAGACCGCAAAGCGTTTGACGAGCGGACCTCGTGCGTGGCCGACGAGTACAGCCATTTTGAGGCGGCGCCGGCGGAAGGCAATACGCCCGCCACGTATCTGAACGGGCGGCTGACCCTGGGAGAAAACACGGCGGATAACGGCGGGTTGCGCATCGCATATATGGCGCTCGGGGACGCGCTTGCGGAGCAGGGCAAGTCGATGGAGGAGAAGATCGACGGCTACACCGAGGCGCAGCGGTATTTTATCGGGTTTGCGCAGGTGTGGTGCCAGAACACGCGGGAAGCCGCGGCGCGCCAGGCGGCGCTGGTGGACCCGCACTCGCCGGGAAAGTGGCGGGTCGATGGGACGGTGCAGAACTTTGATGAATTCGGCAAGGCCTTCGGGTGCAAGCAAGGACAGCCGATGTATCCGGTGCATTCGTGCCGGGTGTGGTAAGGCGAGGGCGAGGCGTTCAATGCGCCGGCGCGATAACGAATCCAGGGGCCTGTCCGTCCAAAACGCAATCCTGTTTTTTTTCGACCGCACGAAGGCGAATTGTCTCCGGCAGTCTGGGTAATAGTTGTCCTTTTCCGGTCCGGCCGGCTCGCTAGGCACAACGTGGCCTGGGCTTTTACAATGCATCAGGGACCCGTCCCAACCCAGCGCTGCTCGGGAACGACCAAACTTGGCGGTGCACGCCTGACCAGGATGAAGGAATCGCATGAAGTTTACGAAATTCGGCAAGGCAGTACTGATGGGCGCTCTTTCCGCGGGCGTCATCTCGGGCGTTTCGTCTTGCGTGGTGAGTTATACGACTGGCTATCTGTATGTTACGGGCACAGTGACGGCCCAACCCAACGGTAACGGCATTATCTCGGGATACAGAATCGATCACAACACCGGGTTGCTGACGACTATCAACGGATTGCCGGTTTCCTCGGGCGGAGCGAGTCCGGTGCGCGCCGTTCTGCTCACCGGCAGCCGATTTTTGTATGTATTGAATCGTGGTTTGAACGCCGAAGGCAACGGCGACTGCACCACCACCGATCCCTGCCAGAACGCCAACATCACCCAATTTGCGGTGGGCGGAAACGGAATTCTGACGCCGCAAGAGACGTTTTTCAGCCAAGGCACAAATCCGTTCCGGCTGCTCGTAGACACCTCGGGCAACTATCTGTTAGTGCTCGACCACGACTCACCGGACAATTACGCGACTTCTTACAATCCGAACACAAACGGCTGCACGCTGGCGCTGGGGTCGGGGGTGGCGACCTGCGGCGACATCACGATATTCCAGATCAACCAGACCACCGGGCGGCTGTCGTTGGTGGAAAACGCCCAGGTGACCGCGGCCGGCGGCCAGCCGCTCACCTATTTTCCGGTGCCGGTCAATCCGGTGGATTTTCTGATGACCGGGGGATACGTTCTGACCCTGACCGCAGCCACGCAGCCCGCCTCTTTCCCGTACACGGGGGGAAGCCAGGTATGGCCGTATACCTATAGTTCGACGAGCGGTCAATTGACATTGAGCCAAAGCAGCGTCCAGACGCTGGGAATCGCACAGGGCACGGCGATCATCGCGGCGCAAAGCGTAATCTACGTGCCGGATAATGAGCCGGTCACAATCACGGCCACGAATTCGGCTTTTCCTCAAGGAACCTATCCCAGCCAGATTCTTGCCTTTACCGTGGGCAGCAACGGGGCTCTGCAGGCGGAAACCCAGCCCATTACTCCCGACAATTCGAGCTTATCGAATCCGATTCAGCTTCTCGAGGAATCGAAAAACAAGTATCTTTACGTGGCCAACCAGGGAGATAACCTCATCGGCAACAACCCGCAGAGCGGAATTGCCGGTTATAACGTCTACACCGGCCCGTTCCAACTCCAGCCCACGACACCCTGGGAGTTCAGCTCAGGTTCAGGACCGCAATGCATTGTAGAGGACCCGTCAGACCAGTTCATCTATACGGCTAATATGTACGATTCGTCGGTGACCGGGGTGATTATCGATCCGAACTCGGGCAACCTCTTTGCCGGGCGCGTGAACAGCGACTATCCACTGCAAGGGCCGGCAACCTGGTGCCTGATCGATGGGCGCGTAGGTTAGCACGACGGCTGCGGCAATGAACCGGCAGGACGGTATCCCCGCGCTCCGGAACGGTCGGCGGCCGAATGATTACCGTGGCTGCCGTCGAACTTTGCAGGCGACCCCGAATTCTCATGATTCATTTGAGGCCAATGTTTCGGCCGGTTGACGAAAGATGCAGATGAAGTTGAAGAAATCGAGCCAGCTCATGCTGGTTTCCGCGGCCGGCCTGCTGGCGGCTCAACTTGTGACGGCGTGCTCGCAGTTTACGGAAACGCTGACGGTGGATTTTGTTTATGTGGCCAGTTCGAAGGCCTTCGGGACGAATCAATACGGTCTGATCGACGTCTTTGAAATCAATTCCGAATCGGGGCGCATGCGGCAGATTCCTTCTTCGCCGTTTCCGTCGGGTGGGCGCGATCCGGTGGCCGAAGCGGTCTCAGCCGATAACGAAAGCCTTTTTGTCGCCAACCAGGACGACAACAACATTGTTCAATTTGTCATCGGCACCGACGGCAAGTTGTACGCGTTCAATACCGTGAACACGCCGGGAATATTTCCGCTGGCGTTGGCCGCCAATAAATCGGACCTGTTCGTTCTGGACACTTACCAGCCGCTGCCGGTCTGTTCGACTGCGGAGCCGTGCTCGGGCTCGATCGGCGTGTATCCGCTAACCGGATCGACGTCAACCTGCGCCGCGACGACTTGCATCGGGGCGCCGGCCGTGAACTCGAATGTGAACGGCAATTACTGGCCGCTGACGCTCTCAGGGCCGAGCGGCTCGGATGTGGTTGTGCCCACGGCGGTGAACGTGCTGGCGTCGGGTGATTACGTCTATGTGACCGCCTACGACTCCTCAGTGAGCCCCTTTGTGGGCTACATCTACGGCTTTTCGGTGGCCCCTGCGAGTTCGACGCCGGTCCCGGCAGGAGGAACCTGCCCCGCGTCGGGACCCATTCCAGCAGGAGTGCTACCGCCGGGGACGTTGTGTCCTTTGAACGGCGGCATCCCGTTCGCGGCCGGCGTGCAGCCTACAGGAGAGGCCAGCGATCCTACAAGTTCCTATCTCTACGTGACCGACTACGGGGGCCGCAATGTTCTTGGCTACTCCGTTTCTTCGGCGACCGGCGCTTTGACGCCCATGACGAGCGGTGCGGGGGGGACGAACGCGTTTGGAGCGGGTAATGGGCCGTCGGCCATTGTCGTCGATCCTGCATATTCGTATGCGTACGTGACCAACTCCCTGGATTCGACGGTTACGGCCTATTCGATCAGTGCTGGCGCCCTGACTCAGATCGGGACCTACACCACGGGAACGCAGCCGGTGGCGATTGGCGTCGACCCGTCGACGGAGCATTTTCTCTTCACCGCGAATTATCTTGGCAACACGGTTTCCGGTTTCGAGTTGAGCCCGACGGCTGGAACGCTCCTCGTATCGCAATATTCGCCTTTTGCGGCCAGCGATCAGCTGACAGCGGTGGCAGCCATTCCGCACAACGGCACCGGGGCCGGAGTGACGCCGCCATGAGCCGACGCCGCAAATGGAACCTTGGCGCCACGCTGCGCGGGGCTCTTACAATCATTTCGGGTAACCTCAACAAGTTTTCAGGGGGCTTGGATACGATGGCCCACGACGAAGGAAGCGCATGAAGTTAAGCAAAGTGAGCCAGCTTGTTCTGGTCTCTGCGATTGGGCTTGCGGTGGCCACCCTCCTGTCCGGATGCATCATTGTCACCATCGACTATGTGTTTGTGGCGGATTCGGTGAACAACACCCCGGGCAGCGCGGGCCAGATTGAAGCTTTTGCAACAGACTCCGAGACCGGCGCGTTGCGCCCCGCTGATCCCCCCGTGCCGAGTGGCGGCGCGAACCCTGTTTCGATGGTGGTGAGCTCGGATTACACCGACCTCTATGTCGCCAATAAGGGAAGCAATTCTGTGGTGCACTTCGCCATCACCCTCTCCACGGGCGGCCTGACCCAGAAGGATAGCGTCACGACAAGCGCGCCGCCGAATTATATCGCGCTGAGCGTTGCCCATAACTATCTCTATGTGGTTTCGGGAACCACCTCGGCGACGCTGACCGAGTATTCGCTGGGCACGGACGGCTCCATCGGCGCAGTGGTTGCCCAGCAGACCATGGTCGTGCCTGGCTATGCAAGCGACACGGTTGTGCCCACAGGAGTGGCGGTGATTCCCAACAGCACCGGACTGACTGTGTCGCCGAGCGTGTACGCGGTCTACGCGACCGTTTACGACCAGTCGGCGTACAACCCCGGCGGAACGGTGACCAGCACCGCCAACCCGGGCTGGCTTTTCGGCTTTGCCGTGGACCCCTCCAGCGGCGCCTTGACGGCAACAACAGGAAGCCCTTACCTGGCGGGCGTGAAGCCGACCGCTGTAACCGCCGATCCCACCGATCGCTTTGTCTACGTTACCGATTTCGCCTCGAACGAGCTCATCGGTTATTCGATTGAGAATTCGGGCCAGCTTGCGTTTATGGTGAACGGCCCCTTCAAGACCGGCAATGAGCCCACCGCGGTGGTTGTGGATCCGCGGGGTATATTCATGTACGTATCCAATTCGCTGCAGTCGACGGTATCGGCCTTCAACATTGCATTGCCGACGGGGACGCCTTCGGCGACGGTGGCAACAACCGGGAGCTCCACCAACTCGACCGACACCGATCCGGTCGCCATTATCGTGGACCCGGCGCTAGGCCGTTTTGTGTTTACAGCGAACTATCTGGGCAACACGGTTTCCGGCTTCCGCCTGAACACCAGCACCGGGGTGCTGAGCGCTACGGAAAACACGCCGTATGTCGTCACGGGCTCCAATCCGGCGGCGATTGCCGCCGTACCGCACGGCAACCACGCAACGGAATCGGTGACCCCGTAGAACGCGCGCAATTCCCTGGCGCGAACAAGCCCGGCCCACTCGGCCGGGCTTGTTCTTGAGCGCTGTTTCTTTGCACGCAGGATTTATAGTTTCGATTGAGCGAAGCGGCGGTCCGTTCAGCGATGGAAGCGGCCCACGAGGACGCCTTTGCCGAGCACGTGTCCAGAAATGGCCTGGAGGAAACTTTGCCGCGTCGCATCCGGCCCGAGATCGAGCTTGGTGTCGAGCGCGTAGAGCTGGAAGAGGTAATGGTGGTAAGGACCGGCGGCCGGCGCGCCGGGACCTCGAAAGCCCGTGACTCCGCCCGTGTTCTCGGCCTGAATGGCTCCGTCGGGCAGCGTGGGGTCGTGGGGCACGTTTTCCGGCAGGGAGCTGCTGGAGGCGGGAATGTTGAAGATGAGCCAGTGCAGCACTTCCTCGGGAGTGTGGCGGAGGGCAGAATCAGGATCGTCGATGATGAGGGCGAAGCTGACTGTGCCTGCGGGGACATGGCTCCATTCAAGAGGCGGGGAGATGGGGGAGCTGACGGCCTGAGTGTATTGGTTGGGGATGATGCCGCCATCCTCGAAAGCAGTGGTGGTGAGGGTGAGGCCGGGGCCAGCCGCGGCCGGGGCACTTTGAGCGGCCTGGAGCGCTGCCGCGCCCAGGCGCTCGGGGTGTTGGAATGATTGAGCGGCAGCGACCGGCGCCGCGCTCCATGGCAGCGCAAGAACCGGCGCAAGAAGTGCAACTGCAAAAAACCTGCTCATTTCTCCTCCTTTTTAAAGCGAATTCAGAGTTTCTGTGATGCGCCCGAGATCGCGCAAGGCCGCTTCAATTCCGGAAAAAGCTGCACAGCCGCACCAACGCTCCTTACATTGCCTCTGCATCAGCCGTAGATCTGGCGCCTATCGATTCTATTTGCGATGAACAGAGAAATTACTTGCGATAGAGAACGCGCCACACTTTGCCGTGCTGGCTCTCGGTGATATAGAGGGATCCATCCGGGGCTTGCGCCAAGCCATCGGGTCGGGCGGCCGCGTCGTCAGGATTCATGAGCCGTTCCGTGCCCTTGAAGCCGTCAGCGAAGACTTCCCACTTGGCGGAAGGCTTGCCGTCGGCGAACGGCTGGAAGACGACGTTGTAGCCGGCCTGCGGCAGAGGGGCTCGATTCCACGAGCCATGAAAGGCGATGAACGCGCCGCCGCGGTAGCTTGCGGGGAACATCAGGCCGCTATAAAACATCACATCGACTGGAGCCCAGTGCGCCGGAAACGCAACGATGGGCAGCTTGTACTGGTCGCAGCGGCCCACTTTCTTGCCGTCGCCTCCGTATTCCGGCGACAGGAACATATTTTGCGTGGTGTAGTTGAACACGCAATAGGGCCAACCGAAGTTATCGCCCATGGTGGCGCGATACATCGGCTCCGCGGGCCATGTGGCGTTCTCTTCGGCATTGAAGTATTTGGGCCAGAGCGTGTCGAGCTGGTCGCGGTTGTTCATCACGATGTAGAGCGCGCCATCGTGCCAGGTAAGCGCGGGAAACTGGCGCAGGCCGGTGGCGAGGCGTACGCCCTGGTCCTGGGTTTGGCCCAGCTTGTTGGCGTCGAATCGCCAGGCGCCGCCGTGTTTCTCGAGCAGGGGACAGGGATCGCTACCCGGCACTCCGGGCTGTCGATCGCGCGGTTGGCAGGCGTTAGAGGGCGCGCCGACGTTGATGTACAGGTGTTCGTGCTCGTCGAAGGTCAGTCCCTTATCTTCATGTTCGTGTTGGACGGGGAGGCCGGTGACTACGGTTTCGGGCGGACCGGAAGGCTTAAGCTGCCCGGGAGACCATTTGTAACGCTCCACGCTGACAGGAGTGGCGAAGTAGAGATAGCCGTTGTGGAAACCGATGCCGGTGACGCTTTGGTCGCCGAAATGATTTTTCACGTCGAAGTGGCCGTTGCCTGTGGAGTCGTGGAGCGAGACGATGCCGCCATTTTGCAAGGCGACGAAGAGATCGCCATTGGTCGCAACCACCGCGTGGCGGGCCTCGCCCAGGTTGTCGGCGACCACCAGCGCGCAAAATCCGGGCGGCAGCGTGATGCCTCCATTATTGCTGTCACATTGGGGAGAAGCAGCGGCAAGCGCGGGAACGCTCGCGGCCAGCAAAAATCCAGAAGCAGCGATGAGCCCATAGATCGAACGCCGAAACATACCCGTCATCGATTCAGACCTCCTCGGCTGACATGCCCTAACTCCCTTTATACAGCAGGGCCCCGCTCGACAAAACGAACGATAGGCGCATGACGCCGAAGGCCTGGGCTGCGGAGGAAGTCTTCCTGGGCCTCTGAATGCACGGCTTCGTCTCTCTGCGCTGCGGTTTCCCGGGTCTCAAATCGAGACTTGGGGAGCCCGGTGTTGCGGAGGGAGTTTTACCTTGCTGGGGCGGCTTTGGGTGGCGCGAGGATTTCCGTCGTTTCCCAGGAAATCGCCTTGACAGCGGTTCAGTTCGCGCGCAAACTATGACCAATAGTCAAGAATGACATTTGGACGTTTATGAATAATAGTCGAAAATCTGGTCGCGTGACTTCCGGGTCGTCTTCTGCATTTGACAAAGCGGGAACGAGCGGCGGACGGCGCGCACGGCGCGCGGCCGAAACCCGGGTGCGGCTGTTTCGCTCGGCGCTCGAACTGATTGCGGAGCGGGGCCTGCCCAATGTGACGGTGGAAGACATTACCGAGGGCGCGGACGTGGGAAAAGGGACGTTCTTTAACTATTTCGCGAGTAAAGACCACGTGCTTGGCGTGATGGCCGAGATTCAGCTCGGCAAGGTGAAGGAGGCTGCGGAGATGACTCTGGACGGATCGCGCCCGATGCGCCTGGTGCTGCGCCGGCTCATGCAGCGCCTTGCGGAGGAGCCGGGTCGAAGCCCTAAGCTCGCCCGGGCGCTGATGTCCTCGTTTCTGGCCAGCGAAAGCGTTCGCGAAATTCTGAAACGGAACCTGCTGGAGGGCCGTAAGACGCTAATGGAGATGGTTGCGGCGGGGCAAAAGCGCGGCGAAATCAAGGCGGGGCTGAAGAAGCAGAAGGTCGCCGTCCAACTTCTCCAGACCGTGATGGGCACGGTCTTGCTTTGGTCGCTCCACGAAAAGCCGGGCCTCGACGCCTGGATGGAAGACAGCTTTCAAGCCTTGTGGAGATCGATTGCGGTCTCCGGGAATGGACAGGAAGTATGAGGCAGGCGTGGCGCGGGGCCATTCTCGTCGGGGCGGCGGCCATAGGCGCGGCGGCGATGTTGGCTCCGCCAGGGGCGGCCGGACAGCCGGCGCCGTACCGGCTGACGCTCGAGGACTCAATTCACAAGGCTCTCCAGGCGGATCTCAATGTTCTTGTGGCGGGAACCGAGGTGGAAGAAGATGAGGGCGCGCGCACGCGGAGCTCGGCGGCGACGCTACTGCCACGCGTGAATGCGGAGACCTACGCCAGCGTGCAAAACCGCAATCTGCGCGCATTCGGGATTTCGTTTCCCGGGCTTCCCAGCGTGGTAGGGCCCTTTTCCAATTACGATTTCCGCATCTACGCGCAACAGAAAGTAGTCGACCTCGCAAGCTATCGCGCCTTGAAGGCCAGCGAGAGCGTGCTCGCGGCGGGGAAGATGAGCGAGCAGGACGCGCGCGACGTGATGGTGCGGGTGACGGCCGGTCTCTATCTGGACGCGCAATCGGCGGCGGCGCGCATGGATGCTGCCCAGACGCGGGTGACGGACTCGACCACGCTTTTGAATCTGGCCCAAGACAAGCACGACGCGGGCACGGCGACGGGCGTCGATGTGCTGCGCGCCCAGGTGCAGCTTGCCAACGACCGCCAGGCGCTGCTCGAGGCGGAGAACGCATATAAGCAGACGTTGCTGGTGCTGGCGCGGGATCTCGGCATGAGCCCGGGAACTCCGCTTGAGCTGTCGGAGCCGCTGCGCTACCAGCCGCTGGCGGCCCAACAGCCGGAGGCGCTCCTGCCCGAGGCGCTGACGACGCGGGCCGATTATCGCGCTCTGGCCAGCCAGCGCCAGAGCCTGGTGGAGCAACAGCGCGCGAACCGCGCCCGCTTTTATCCCGAGCTCAGTTTGAGCGGAAATATCGGCGAGTTGGGCAGGAGCATCGGCAGCGAGCAAACTACCGGGCTGATCCAGGGCCAGATCGATTTCACAATCTTCGACCGTGATCGTGAGGGCGAAGCCCAGCAACTGGCGAGCCGGGTGAAACGCGTCGATGAGCAGATTGCGGATTTGCGGCGGGGAGTGGAAGAAGACATTCGCGAGGCGCTGTTGAATCTGGATTCGGCGGCCGAACAGGTAAGCGTAGCCGGGGAGGGTCAGGAACTGGCCGAGCGCGAACTCAAACTGGCGCAGGATCGGTTCCAGACCGGCATGGCGAACAACGTTGAAGTGGTGACGGCGCAGGATGAGCTGGCGCGCGCGCAGGAGAATTACATTCTTGCGGTTTCGAGCCATGTAGACGCGAAGTATGCGCTGGCGCGCGCTTTGGGCGATACGGAGAGGAACATTCTCGCGTTCACGGGCCATCCGTAGCAACGAAGGCGGGAATTCCAGGGGAAGGGATTCCCGCGTACGAGGTTTGGAGATGAAGCGCTTCATTCCTGTTGTCGTTCTTCTGGCTGTAGCGGCGGCTGCGGGCGTGTATTACTATCCGCGGCTCAAGAAGAAGCCGGCGCCGGCGAGTGAGATCACGCTTTCCGGCAACATTGAGGCGCACGAGAGCCTCGTAAGTTTCAAGGTGGCGGGGCGCATCGATGCCCTGCCCGTGGAGGAGGGCCAGGAAGTAGCCCAAGGTGCGATGTTGGCGCGGCTCGAAGACGCCGATTACCGGCAGAAGGTGCGGATTGACGAAGCGGCGGTGGAAGTGCGCCAGTCAGACCTTGCGCTGACGCTGGCCGGCACGCGCGAGCAGGAGATCAAGGCTTCGCAGCAGGCGATGATCGACGCGCAGGCCGATCTGGCGCAGAAGAATCGGGACAATGATCGCGATCAAACTCTTTTCGCCAAAGACGAAATTTCCGCTCAGGACCGCGACTTGGCGGCGACAGCGCTCGAACGAGCTACGGCGACTTACAAGGCGGCGCAGCAGCGCTACAACGAAGCTGAGGAGGGCAGCCGCAAAGAGGACATCGCCATCGCGCGCGCCAATCTGGCCGAAGCCAATGCGGATCTGGGCCTGTCGCGCATCGACGAGAGCTACACCACGCTGCGCGCGCCGGTGAGCGGCATCATTACGGTGCGCCAGGCGGAACTGGGCGAGGTAATGGCGCCGGGTTCGCCCGTGGTGACGCTCGCCGATTTGGATCACCTTTGGCTGCGCGCCTATATTGCCGAAACTGATTTGGGTCGCATCCATTGGGGCCAGGATGCGGTCATCACCACCGACACCTACCCGGGAAGGCTGTATCGCGGGCGCATCTCGTTTATCTCTTCGAGCGCGGAGTTTACGCCCAAAAGTGTGGAAACGTACAAAGAACGGGTGACGCTGGTGTATCGCATCAAGATCGACATCGACAATCCTCATCACGAATTGAAGCCGGGAATGCCGGCCGACGCTCATGTGCAACTGGGCACGGTCACCCCGAGGGCATCGAACGCGATGCCGGCGAACTGATGGCGGAAGCGATGCGAAACCGGGACGAACCCGCGATTGTGGCCGTGGGGCTGACGAAAAGCTTTCCCGGCGTGCGGGCCGTAGATGGTTTGAGTTTTGCGGTGAGCAGCGGCGAAATCTTCGGCCTCGTTGGCCCCGACGGGGCAGGGAAGACGACTACATTGCGCATGTTGGCTGGGATTATGACCGCAAATGCGGGCGACGCGCTGGTAGCCGGTTGCGATGTGATGCGGGATCCCGAAGGGGCGAAGCACGCGCTGAGCTACATGCCGCAGCGCTTCGGGCTATACGACGACCTGACCGTGGACGAAAACATCCGCTTTTACGCCGATCTTTTCGGCGTGGGCCGAGCCGAACGCCAGACGCGGTCCTCGGAGCTGTTAAGGGCAGCGGGCATGGGCGAGTTCCGCGGGCGGATGGCGGGCAGGCTTTCGGGCGGCATGAAGCAGAAGCTGGGGCTGGTGTGCGCGCTGATTCACCGGCCTAAGGTGATTTTGCTCGATGAGCCCACTACGGGCGTCGATCCTGTCTCGCGCCGAGATTTCTGGCGCATTTTGTATGAGCTGGTCGCGGAGGGCGTGACCATATTGACGTCAACGGCGTATCTCGATGAGGCGGAGCGCTGCCACCGCGTGGCGTTGGTGCACCAGGGCAGACTGCTGTTTTGCGATACCCCCGCCAGGCTGAAAGCGCAGTTAGGGAGAGACGTGCTATCAGTGACCTCGACCGAACCCCGGCGCGTGCGCAGCCGGCTCGAAGGCGCCTTGGGAATTTCGAGCCTGGCGCTGACAGGCGACGGCGTGCACGTGGTGGTGGACGATGCAGTGCGGCGCATTCCGGAGCTCGAGGCGCGACTGAGGAACGCGGGCGTGCACTACGATGCGGTGCAGCAGACAACGCCCACGATTGAAGACCTCTTTGTGGACGCAGTCGCCGGGGGAGCGGCGCGCCATGGCTGAGCATGTCAATTCGGTGGTCGTAGAGGACCTGGTGAAACGCTTCGGCGATTTCGTGGCCGTGGATCATATTCAGCTGGAAGTGCGCAAGGGCGAAGTCTTTGGCTTTCTGGGGCCGAATGGAGCCGGCAAATCGACGACTATCCGCATGTTGTGCGGGTTGCTGAGACCGAGCGGCGGGCGCGCGGTGGTGGCCGGGTACGATGTAGCCCGGCATCCCGAGGCGGTGCGCCAGAACATCGGCTACATGTCGCAGAAGTTCTCGCTGTACAACGACCTCACGGTGATCGAGAACCTGCGTCTGTTTGCCGGCCTCTATAGCGTGCCCGCAGGCGAGTTCCAGAGCCGCATCGGGTGGGCGCTGGAGATGGCCAATCTCAAGGGCCAGGAGAACCTGGTCACGGGCACGCTGCCGGGCGGGTGGAAGCAGCGGCTGGCGCTGGGCTGCGCGGTGCTGCACCGGCCGCCGGTTATCTTCCTCGATGAGCCAACCTCGGGTGTCGACCCTGTTTCGCGCCGCCAGTTCTGGGACCTGATTCACCAGATGGCCGAGGACGGCGTGACCGTGTTCGTGACCACGCATTACATGGAGGAGGCGGAGTACTGCAATCGGCTGGCGCTCATCTTCCGCGGCCGAATTGTGGCGCTGGGCACGCCGGCGGAGTTGAAACGCAACTCCATGCGCGGCGAGCTGTTGCTGGTGGAATGCGAGCCCCTGGGCGCGGCGGTCGAGGCGTTGCAATCAGCGCCGGGGGTGACGGACACCGCGGTCTTCGGCAACGCGCTGCACCTGGTTGTGCCGGATGCGGTTGCGGCGGCGCCGCACGTTCGGCAGTATCTTGCCGAGCGCAGCGTCACCGTGGGCAGGATGGAAAAGATCCGGGCTACGCTCGAAGACGTCTTTGTCTCCGTGACCACGGCGGGCGACGGGGAGGCGCTGAAGGCATGAGCATCCCGCGCCTGCTCGCCGTGGCGAGGAAAGAGATGATTCACATCCGGCGCGATGCGCGCAGCCTGATGATTGTGGTGGTGATGCCGGTGGTGCTCATGCTGCTGTTTGGCTACGGCGTGAGCCTCGACCTCAAAGGATTGCCCATCGATGTCTACGATCAGGAGGGCAGTCAGCAGAGCCTGGACCTGGTGAAGCGATTCCAGGCGAGCGAGTATTTCCATGTTGTCCGCGCGGTGAGCAGCTATTCCGACCTCGGCAGGGCGCTCGATGAGGGCAGCACGAAGATGGGGCTGGTGATTCCGTGGGACTTCTCGGAGCGGCTGCGGCAAGGCGGTCCGGTGGAAGTGCAGGCGCTCGTCGACGGAACCGACGACAACACGGCTAATGTCCTGATCGGCTATGCGCAGGCAGTGGTGCAGGGCTATTCATCGCAGGTGCAGCTTGACTGGCTTCGCGAGCACGGGCAGGCGATGGAGCCGGCGCCGGTGAGCGTGGAGACGCGAACCTGGTACAACGAGGATCTTGAAAGCAGCGCGTTTATCGTTCCCGGGGTGCTGGCGCTGGTGATGAGCGTGATCGGCGCGTTTCTTACTTCGCTCACCATCGCGCGCGAGTGGGAGCGCGGCTCGATGGAGCAATTGATTTCGACGCCGGTGAGCGCGATGGAGATTATGCTGGGCAAGCTGGCGCCGTATTTCGTTATCGGCCTTTTCGACGTTGCGGTGTGCGCGGCCATCGCGATTGGCTGGTTCCGTGTGCCGTTTCGCGGCTCGTATCTTACATTGACCACAAGCTCGGCGTTGTTCATGATCGTGGTGCTTTCGCTGGGATTCTTTGTCTCGGTGCTGGCGAAAAGCCAGTTTGCCGCCAGCCAGATCGCGCTGCTGATTACGTTTCTACCCGCATTTCTGCTGTCGGGATTCCTGTTCGCCATCGAGCAGATGCCGGCAGCGTTGCAATGGATTACGCGCATCATTCCCGCGCGGTATTACGTGGCGGTGCTGAAGAAGATTTTTTTGAAAGGAACGCCGACGGGGATGCTGGCGGCGGATCTGGTTCCGCTGGCGGTGTTTGCGGTGGCGCTGGCGGGGGTGGCCACGCATTCGTTTCACAAGAGGCTGGATTAGGGAGCAAGAGCGATGTGGGCGCGGCTGAAGCAGATGCTGATCAAGGAGTTCATCCAGGTATTCCGAGACAAGCGCACGCGGGTGATCCTGATTGCGCCGCCGATTGTGCAGATGCTGATCTTCGGGTATGCGGCGACGTTCGAGATTCATCACGTATCGACGGCGGCGCTCGATCTCGACCAGAGTCAGGAGAGCCGGGAGCTGATTTCGCGCTTTACGTCGAGCCCGTATTTCGACGTGCGGGCGCAGGTGACGGATGGGCGCGCGCTGCACGCTTTGATCGAGCGCGGCGAGGCGACGGTGGGCCTGGAGATCGACGCCGGTTTTGCGCACAAGCTGAACGCGGGCGAAAGCGCGCCGCTGCAGGTGGTTGTGGACGCCACCAATTCGAACACAGCGCTCATCGCTTCGAGCTACGTGGCGCAGATTGCGCAGGGGTATGCGCGCGAGGCGGACGAGGCGCGCATGGGGCGGATCGCGCCGCAGCTCGTGGAACAAATGCCGGCGGTCGAGCTTGCGGAGCGGCCGTGGTACAACGCGAACCTGAGCAGCCGGTGGTTTTTTGTGCCGGGCGTCATCGGCAGCCTGACGCTGGTGCTGGTGATAACGCTGACGGCGTTTGCGGTGGTGCGCGAGCGGGAGATTGGAACGCTGGAACAGATCATGGTGACGCCGATCAGGCCGGTAGAGTTCATTCTGGGCAAGACGCTGCCGTTTTTTCTCATCGGGCTGTTCGATGTTTCGCTCATTGCGGCGGTGGGCACGTTGTGGTTCCAGGTTCCGTTTCGCGGGCATATTTGGGTGTTGTCCGCGGGTTCGGTGCTGTTTCTGTTCTGCATGCTGGGCGTGGGATTGCTGATTTCGACAGTTTCTTCGACGCAGCAGCAGGCGATGGTGACGGCGTTTTTTTTCATCATGCCGGCCATCACGTTTTCCGGGTTCGGATTTCCTATTGCGACCATGCCGCCGTGGCTGCAGACGATGACGTATCTGAGCCCGCTCCGGTATTTCCTGGTGGTGCTGCGGGGGACGTATCTCAAGGGAGTGGGCATTGAGGTTCTGTGGCCGCAGATGGCGGCGATGGGGGGCCTGGGGTTGGGGCTGCTGGCGATGGCCATTTTGCGGTTCCACAAGGCGCTGGATTGAGGGAGGCGGGAGGTTGGGCGAGGGCGCACGGCGGGAGCGTGGCGCGCCTGGCCCGCAGGCGCGCAGTCACGACATTTTGCATACGTTGCGCGGCACCCAACCCCCACCCCCTTTCTGTAAGCAAATGTGCTGCTTTCAGAGACTTGCGCACGGCGCATCGCCGTAAATATATGGATTCAGGCGTGTTATCCGCAGATTAAAGAGAGCAAAGGGGTTACAGTCCTTGATTTTGGCATTTGGCCTGATTTCGCCGGTTTTTTCGGTCGCCATCTTCCGCGGATTGCCGCTGAATTGCCCCTGATTCTGAATCGGGGTTCACCTTTCAGGGGTCAGGGGTCACGAAACCTCTCCCTATTTTCGATGGAAATCTGCGCTTTTCCGGCTGGATGGTTTCTATTATGACAAAACGCGCGAAATTACCGGTAAGTCGGCGAGGATTTTTTTGTGTTGCGGCGGGCTGGGGTCGGGGAAGCAAGCTAGCCGGCGCTGGGGGTTCGCGCCCGGGCGGATGTCGTTCCGAACGGGAGGGTCATCGGGCTGCGCGCGGCAGGATGATTGACGGCGGATCGGCGTCATGACTTAGCCGGGCGCCATCGCGTCTCCAGGCGGGGATCGAAGAAGGGTCCCGGCGGAGGCGCTTTCCCGAGAAACTTATCATGCTGGTAGTTGTAGTAATTTCGTTCGCTCTCTTCACACCCCAGGACCTCCCACAGACGTCTGCCTTGGTCGTATCCCGAGCAGACCTGGATGCCGAGGGCCGGTCCGTCAAGCCATGATGGAAAGGGTGGTTCCAATGGTTCGGCGGAACCAACATCGGCAACAATTGAGTTCGCATACAGCACGAAATTCCAACCGGCGAACTCATAGACGCGGTCGTCCGTGGAATCAACGCGAAAATTACGTCGCGCCGAAGGATAGACCATGCCGTTGCATCCGTTGGCCCGAAGCCATTTACCTAAATTCAAGTGGAAAAGGCTCCCGCCGAGATGCGGGTCCAAGAGAGTGGGAATTAAAAACTGAAAGCCCGCTTCAAGGACGGCCGACATCGGCCCTTCGGGAAAGCCAGGCCGCTTGTCTTCGATCGCCCTCGATAGGCTGGGAGAAATGCTGCGATACTGCTGCGCGAGCCAATCCTGCGTCTTGGGCAGGCGAAGATCAAAAACGTTACTGCAATCCGCCCCGCGCACACGAAGAGGGATGACAAGTGTGCCGTGTTTCACGCGGGGAGACCGCCAGCGCCCAAAGAGTCCTCTCTTCAAAGGTGAAAAGTACAGGATCAAGAATTGGCCGCCGGCCAGGCATGCGAAATCAAAATGCCCGTTACTCAACTCCTCTCGATGAGCGGCAGTATCGACTAGGCCGGGGAATAAAGCACTATCCGAATCCCAGTAAGCCATCAGCTCCCAGGCAAGCGTGGAGTTGTCATCACCCTGAGGATCTGTACACAGCGTGTAGTAACTGGATCGGAGAAGATCGGGGCCCCCTGCGTAACGCCGCGGTCGAGATCCTTCGTACGGGAAGGCGCCTTTACTCGTAACCAGATAATCAAACACTTTCCCCATGTCGCTTTGCCAGCGGAACTGAGGAAAGCAGGCGTCGAACAGAGCAATTTCGTCCGGGCTGAGCAGGTCTGTCGCAGCTTGCTTGATCCAGCCTTTGAGGCGCGTCGCCGGGAATGATTTTGCGGCTTTGCCGGATTGTACCGCCAAGGGATCGGAGAAGTGGGCGGGAGTTGGCCGAGTGCGGTGACTGCGTTCGATCGCAGCGCGGATCTGGCGGACGCTCGTGGGCACTGGATAGGCTCTCCTTCCGCTTGCTCACCGAACTCTGCGCAAAGATCGAGACGTGGAGCACGCAAAAGTCTGTGACCGTGTAAATTTGCGTTTCCCACCCTTGCGGCAAAAAACGCCTCAAGGATAGGGCGCCCACATGGGTACAAGAACAAGCGGTCAGAGACTTAGTGGCAAGTCTCATTCACCGAATTCGCGGCTGCGCTGGTGGCCAAATCGGTGGCGGTAAACTGGAGCGAACCTCCGCCTGCCTGTTTGCAAATGCTGCTGCAGTACTGAAAGGTGCTAATGGTTCCGGTAGGGCTGGCGGCGATGGTCCATATGTCTCCATAGCCCCCGTTGCCGCTGGCCCAGGCCATGAGTTTCACATTGCCGCCGGGAGTAAAGCCCGATCCGGTAATGGTGAACATCGCATTGCTGCCTCCGGCGTAGGTGACCTTGATGTTGGGCGAGGTGTTCGGTTCGGTGATGGCGACAGGGCCGACGACTCCGGTGGAGGCGCTGCCGTACTCGTTATTGGCGGTGATCTGGTAATTGTACTCGCCGTGCAACTGAATATCGACGTAGGTGAAGGTCACGACGCCGCCGGATTCGTCTTTGAGAGGAATGGTCTCATTGATGACGGGGACGGTGGACTTGGGATGGAGACTGGCGGCTTCCCAAACCGTGAGCTGCCACGACGTCGCCTGGCGACGGGGATTGGAAGGCGGGCTGCCGTAATTGGCTTCGTCGACCCAGCTAAAGACGACTTGCGGCGGGCCGCCTCCCGGTCCCGGATTGGTGTTATTGGAGCAATTGAGCAAGGGAACCTTGCTGACGTTGGGCCGGAAGGGCGCGGCTGAGGCGATCACCGCATGCAGCGAGATGGGACGGGTGGTGAATCCGGCATCCGAAGCGGCGGCGCTGGCTTTGACGGGCAATTTGAGATCGAGGTACTGCGTGGCGAATTGCTTGAAGGAGAGCGTCATCGGTTTCACCGCCGAAGTTGAACGACTGCGACAAACGCGGACTGGATGCACCGCGCTGGGACTTGCGCACTACTGCAGCGCGACGAGGATGGGGATCATGCCCTGACCGGAAGCAAGAGGCTGGAGCGCCTTGCCGATGACGGCGCCGAAAGCGCGCGTGGGGTCGGACGCCTTCATGCCATGACCGGGGCGGCCCGCAGTGGTGAGCAGGTCGCCGACGGCAATGGGCGCGGGATCGGCGTCCACCTTACAGAAGACCTTGCCCGCCAGGGCGAGGGGCAACCGCTCCGCAGAAGAATGGCCGCGGCCGAGGATGAGACCGGGGCGGTAGTCTCCAGCTCCGGAGATGACTCCTGCTACTTTTTTGTCATAGGCATCCCGGCTGGGCTCAAGGGCGCCGGTGTCAGTCAGGACCATGACGGCGCCGGGTTCGACCTCTTGAGAGGCGACGATGTCGAAGTCCTCCGCGCAATCGGAGCCGAGAACGACATCGACATTGGCCGTGAGCGTGCCGGTGACGGTGACGTTGTTGACCTTGCTGATGTCGCCGGTGATGGTGACGTCGCCATTGGTGGTGAGGTTATTTGTGGTCAATGCGCCGGTGACGGTGACATCGCCCTGGAAGGATCCCGCGGTTTTGCCCTGACCGTAGACGCCGATTCCGCCATTGGTGTTAACGCCCGAGACTCCGGCATGTAGATTTGACTGGCTCTCGCCGTGCACGCCATCGGAGCTGGAGCTTGTGCCGCTCACCCCAGCGCCGCCATTTCCGGTGGCGGTGTTCTCGCCCCAAACGCCAGCGCCGCCGACGGAGGTGGATATGCCGTGAACGCCGTGATAGCCGACGCCCACGACGCCGTCTCCGTTCGCATTTTCGCCCCACACTCCGGCGCCCGTGGTGGCGGTGGTTTTCATGGTGGAAATGCCATGAACGCCGTTCGCGCCCTGACCCAGCACGCCGTCCGAGGGAGGGCTGGAGGGCTCAGTCGTTTTTCCGGGGCTGGTGGCGGGAATCAGTCCGAGACTTTGACCGGAGACGCCCGGTCCTGAATTCGATTCACCCGACACGCCCGCCGATGTCTGGCTGGTTCCGGATACCGGGCTTTGGGACAGCGCATTTCCTAGTCCACCTGTTTCTGGCATGCTTTTCCTCCTTCAGGTCGTCGGAATTCACCATGGAGGCTCGTGCGGAGCAAGTGTGACGAGGGCCTGTGAAGACAACTTGCAATGGCGGCGACGGGGAACTTGCGTTACGCGCGGGCCCGGCACGGGCTTAGCGGCAATCGCGGGGAATCCTTTGCCGGCGAGGGATGCGGCTGCACTTGCGCAGCCCAGGAGCCAAGTGATCGCCCGCTCGCATCAAAGAGCTTTTGTCGCCCGTGTCGAGCCAGTATATCCCCGGTTCGACGGGCGTGCAACGGGTTTTCTTGTGCGCCGCCGACGGATGTTTGATGCGAAATTCGGCATCGAAATATGGATGCGCGGGCAGCCGGCGGGCAGTGGCGGGCCGGTGTTGTACTTTTAGGTGTTGGCTTTTTTCGCCGCGGGCGCAGATGGAAGATGCGGCAGGTGAGGGAGTTCGGTCTTTTGATCAGGGAATTCCACATTGCGCGCAAGACGCGCGAGCGTTACGAATTCGCGGAGTCGCTGTTCTCCTACAATGGCAACGTGGTTCTGGCCGATATGCCTGCGTGCCGAGAGTTTGCGCACCGGATGAACCGGGTGCGGGACGTGGAGAAGCATCCCGAGCAGGCGGTGCATGCGGGGCAGCTCTACGCCATGGGGTTGATCGACGAGGTCAGCCACGTGCTGATGGCGCGTTACCGGGAGCAGTTCGACCCGGCGGTGATGATGGCGGCGCTGGACTGGTTTGGCGCGCAGGTGGGGACGGACAAGCTGGAAAAGATGCTGCTGGCGTTTGTGGAGGAGTTTCCGGGCCTGAAGGTGATGCGCGGCGAGGAGACGGCGGCGCAATGGCTCGCCGGGTCGACGGGAGGGATGACGCACCGGGCGGCGGCGCTCGAAGAGATGCTGCTGTTGTGGTCGGCGAACCGCAACGAGGCGTTTAAGCCCTTCGAGGAGTTGTTTAGCGAGCGGAGCCTGGCGGAGAAGACGGTGTACCGGCAGGTGACGGCGCAGATGGGGGCGTATTTCGCCAGCCGGCCGTTGATTCCGGTGGGCCAGGCGAAGCCGATGAGCTTGGTCGACCTGCTGCGCCTGCCGGCGATGCGCGCGCCGCGGTCGCTACGCGAACAACTAGAGATTATCCGCAGATTGTGGGGGCCGCTGATCGGCGATGCGTTGGACCGGCTGCTGGAGTTAGCGGGGGAGATTCTGCGCGAAGAGGAGATAGCGATTTGGGCGCGGTTCAATCCTGCGGGGCGGCGGGCGGGGCCGCAGCAGTGGCCGTCGGCGGGCGGGGCCGAGGTTCCGGTTTTTAGCCCGTATGAGTACGAGCGATTTTCGGCGGACATGGCGTGGATGCCGAGCGCGGTGCTGATGGCGAAGAGCACGTATGTGTGGCTGGCGCAATTAAGCCGGCAGTATGGGCGGCATATCGGCCGGCTGGACGAGATTCCCGACGCGGAGCTGGAGAGGCTGGCGCGCTACGGAATCAATTCGCTGTGGCTGATCGGGGTGTGGGAGCGGAGCCGGGCGTCGAAGACGATCAAGCAGCTT
Organism: Acidobacteriaceae bacterium; assembly: GCA_030041305.1. GTDB lineage: Bacteria > Acidobacteriota > Terriglobia > Terriglobales > Acidobacteriaceae > Telmatobacter. Next base: position 40,658 of record JASHOC010000158.1, on the reverse strand, counting down.
TGCGGCAATCGCGAGGCTGTGGCGTCAGCCTATTCGCTGTTCGATTACACCATTGCCCAGGATCTGGGCGGGGAGCGGGCGTATGTGAACCTGCGGGACCGCGCTTACCGGCATGGCATCCGGCTGGCCAGCGACATGGTGCCGAACCACATGGGCATCGATTCGCCGTGGGTGATCGAACACCCGGAGTGGTTCATGTCGCGAAGCGACTCGCCGTACCCGGCGTACAGCTTCAACGGGCCGGATTTGTCGCATGACAGCCGGGTGGAAATCAAGATCGAGGATCACTATTTCGAGCAGTCGGACGCAGCGGTCGTGTTCCGGCGGCGGGACCTGTGGACCGGCGATACGCGGTACGTATACCACGGCAACGACGGGACGAGCTTTCCGTGGAACGACACGGCGCAGCTCGATTACCTGAATCCGGCGGTGCGGGAGCAGGTGATCCAGACGATTTTGCATGTGGCGCGGCTGTTTCCGGTGATCCGCTTCGACGCGGCGATGACGTTGGCCAAGCGGCATTTTCACCGGCTGTGGTTTCCGGGGCCGGGGTCGAGCGGGGCGATTCCTTCGCGGGCCGAATACGGCATGAACCAGGCCGAGTTCAACCGGCACATGCCGCACGAGTTCTGGCGCGAGGTGGTGGATCGGGTGGCCGCGGAGGTTCCGGGGACGCTGCTGCTGGCCGAGGCTTTCTGGTTGATGGAGGGATATTTTGTGCGCACGCTGGGCATGCACCGGGTGTACAACTCGGCCTTCATGGTGATGCTGCGCGACGAGGATAACGCCAAGTACCGGTCGGTGATCAAGAACACGCTGGAATTCGATCCGGACATCATGAAGCGTTATGTGAACTTCATGAGCAATCCCGATGAAAGAACGGCAATCGATCAGTTTGGCAAGGGCGACAAGTGTTTTGGCGTAGCGGTGATGATGTCGACCCTGCCGGGGCTACCGATGTTCGGGCACGGACAGATTGAAGGATTCACAGAGAAGTACGGGATGGAGTACCGCTGGCCGCGCTACGAGGAGAATGCGGACCGATGGCTGGTGGAGCGGCACGAGCGCGAGATTGCGCCGCTCTTGAAGAAGCGGTGGCTGTTTGCCGAGAGCCAGAATTTTCTGCTCTACGACTTTTTCAACGACAACGGATCGGTGAACGAGGACGTGTTTGCGTATTCGAACCGCAGCGGCGGGGAGCGGGCGCTGGTGGTGTACAACAACCGCTACGGGACGGCGCACGGGACCATCGATCATTCGGCGGCGTACGCAGATAAGGGATCGGGGCAGCTTCGGCAGCGGCGGCTGCGCGAGGGGTTGGGGCTGAGCGGGGATGGGAGCCTGGTGGTGGCGTGGCGCGACTCTCTGACGGGCCTGGAGTATTTGCGGCGGGGCGGCGATTTGGAGCGGGGTTTCCCGTTCGCCCTGCATGGATACCAGTGTCACGTGTTTCTGGACTGGCGCGAGCTGCGGCCGACCATGCGGGAGCCGTGGGACCGGCTGTGCGACCTGCTGGGCGGGCGCGGGGTTCCGAACCTGGGCGATGAGCTGGTGAACCTGGAATTGCAGCCGGTCCACGACGCGCTGCGGGCTTTGCTGGAGCCGGCGGTGGTGCGGGGGTTTGCCGATTTAGCCGAGCATCCGCGAGCCATGGCCGCGGGCGCCGACCGCAGGATCGAGCGGGAGCGGAAGAGATTTCTCAATCACTTATGGGATCGCGGGGAAAGATTTTTCCGCGCGGCGCAGGTGGCGTACGCCTCGCGGCTGGCGCAGGAAACGGGAAAGACGCGGGCGGCGGCGCCGGTCGATTCAGCGGCGTTGCGCATTGCCTTTAACCAGCGGTTGCGCGCGGCGATGCGGCTGCCGATCATCGAGGCGCTTTTCCCGGCTCCGTGGACGGCTGCGGCGCGGCGCATGTTGCCCAGTCCCAGCCCGCAGGTGACGGCGACGGCGATGTGGGGACCGATTCTAGCTTTGTGCGTGCTGGAGCTGCTGGCGGAGTCGGAGGCGCCGGAGGCGCCAAAGCGCACGGCGCTGGACCTGTTTGACCGGCTGCGGCTGCGCGCGCCATTTGCGCAAGCCTGCGCGGCGCTGGGATTCGAGGGCGAAGAGGGATGGCGCGTGGCGGGGCGGATTAAGGTGGGGTTGCTGACCAGGGCCGGCGTGGGCAGAGCGGTGACGGCGGTGGGCGACGTCACGGGCGAACGCGATGAGGGAGCTGAAACGCCGGCGGAGGCTCAGGCCGGGGAGGCGCCGGAGCAGCGCGTGGCGCTGGCGCCGGCGCTGTGGCTCGATCCCGACGTGCGCTGGCTGTGCGGCGTGCACGAGGCGGAGGGGCACGATTACCTAATTCGCGAGCGCTACGAAGAGCTGCTATGGTGGCTGTTGATGCCCGAACTGTTGCGCCTGGCCGGGGAGCCCTCGCCCAGCCGCGCGGCGGTAGACGCCTTGGGCAGGACCGTGGATGCGGCGCTGGCTGCGGCGGAGGCGGCGGGGTATCGCGTGGAGACGCTCTCCGGCCGGGAGTTGACGCCGGAAGCGGAGGACGGCGAGGCGGAGGAGACGGTATCAGAGGTGGAAGTCTCGACGAAACATGGAAAGAGGGAAAAAAGGGATGAGGGACAGGGGAGCAGGGGCTAGGGGCTAAGGGACTGAGGGACTGAGGGACTGAGGGACTAAGGGACTAAGGGACCAAGGGACCAAGGGAACAAGGAACAACGGATCAGGGACGGCGGCTTTGGCATTGCGGAATGCCGATGAGCAAGCCGGCGCTCATGCCGATGGATTGCGGGTGACCGCCGGCAAAGCTGTAGTCGTAGGCCGGTTCAAGAAACCAGCCGAAGCGGTGCTTGCCGGTGGGCCAGAACATGAAGTCTCCCGCGATTTCGGCGGCGATCAGGTTGGCGGTTTTTCCGTTTTGCCGGAGGTAACTCCAGTCGGGACCGGCCCCGAGCATAAACTCGGCGGTGCGGGAGAGGGTCCAGGGTTTCTTGAAGAGCAGGTCGGTGTCCCATTCCGTGGATTTGCGGGTATAAAAGGGCGACACGCCGGCCTCGATTTCGAGCCAGCCTTCGATGGGCGTGACCTCAGCGGCAAGGTTGGGGGCAAACGTGGTTGCGCCTCCGCGGAAGTTCCAATTGCTGGCGGCGCCCAGCTCGAGGATGGCTGCCGGCTCTTTGTCCTCGCCGACCGGTTGGCGATTGGGGGAGGGTCCAGCAGCGGGAGTTTGGCCGGAAGCGGGCAGACACGAATAGAAGAGGGCGGCGGCGTAGACGATGTCGCGTGCACGCATGGGCGCCTCCGTTTGATGTTTAGGCATGGCGCTGGCGGTCGCCTGGTGACGACAACAGGAGCCAACATGCGAGGCTCAGGGCGGAATACCTTCAAGAGTCAGAGTAGCCGACGGCGGCGCTGTTGTTCACGTGACGTGAAGACTCACTCTGCGGCCGCACCGCGGATTTCCGGGCGCAAGACTCATCGGAGTTCAATAACAAGGGTGTCGCGCTGAATGCTCGCATATGTCGATACACCCCAGGCAACTGTGGGCGCTTTCATTGGACGATGATTCCACCGGCTGAGAGCGGGCCGCCTGCAGCCGGAGCGGTTCTATTTATCTGGGCCGCCGAGGGATTCAGGAGATTGGTTCTGGCAGTTGGGCGGGGCAGGAGAGGCGAGCCCCTTCAGCACTTTTTCTTTTGGATGGTATTCATGTGCGAGGGCGGCGGCAGCTTCGATTTGCTCATGGGCTCCGGCTTGGTCGCCCTGCTGCTCCAACAAGCGGCTCAGTTGCGCATGGACCTGGAACGCGGGCGAATCGGCCGATTGATTGGGAGAGGCCAGGTAGAGCCTGAGCAGCTGGATAGCAAGCTGCGGTTGCCGGTTGTCGTGGGCGAGTATGGTGGCTGCATCTACTAACGCGGGCCCGTGAGGTGTTGCCGACTTTGCATCTGCGTCGATCCCCGCCTGCAATGCCTGCAACATCCCGTCCCATTGCCGGAAGCGCGAATAGAACGAGGCCAGCGTCATCCACGCGCCGGCCGGCTGCCTGGAAGCTTCCACCGCCTGCTTAAACTCGGCTTCAGCCAGCGCATAATTCTTATCTTTTTCCGCCAGGCTGCCTTCCAGCTCGTAAGCCTGCGCCGGGTCATATTGCTCGAGTGCCTGGGCCACGGCTTGTGCGTTTTTCTTTCCCCCACCGACGATCCCGGGAGCGGCGATATAAAACTCGCCGAGGTCGGAGAGCGCGTCTACATTTCCGCTGTCGAGTTGGACCGCGCGCTTGAATTCTTCTCCCACGTTTTTCGCCAAACCGTAGGCTTTTACAGAACCGATGCTGCGGGCTTTTTCGCCATATGCACGGCCGAGCCAGAGGTGATATTCACTCTCCGAAGGCGCGAGCTCGACTGCGGTTTTGCACTCAGAGATCGCGTCATTCCATCGCTCCTCCTGGTAATACACACGGCAGAAAAGATTATGCGCCTCCGCATCTTCGGGGTTCGCGGCCAGGTAGGAGCTTAAGCGCGAAATCGCGTCATCGGCTCTTCCTGCGGTCAGATCGGCACTTACCAACGCCGCCACATTTTGAGAACTGGAAGCAGAATCGGCCGCCTGTGCGGGGAATACGCAAAGTGCGGCCAGAAGGAAAGGAGAGAGCGTCGAAGAGCAAAGTGCTCGCAGTAATGCGCGGATCTGCATCGGCAAACCTTGGAAGGTCGCCCGTCAGGGCTGTCATGTGCGTTTCGGGCGTTCCTTTGCTGGGAGTAACTTTTCCCTGCGGGTAAGATGATCGAGGGCGGGCGAATGATTCGGCGTTGTCACCGGACAGCTCGTCTGACCGGGCGTGGGCGAACGTGCCCATCGGATCGACGGGTGGACCAACTTTCGACGCGACAGAACTCCGGGGAAGCGCATCCTTGCGACTTTTTATGCCGCAGGGGTGGGAGGCCGCGAACCTCCTGTCCCTTTTCAAATCGACCGGCTACCCGGCAAGGGGGTTTATTTGTCCGAAGCGGCTTTGGCCCGTAGAATCTTTTGGAGGGCCGGCGCTTGCCCGTCCGGCGCCGGCCGAAACTCGATGAGCGAAAAGGAACTAGAGGTTTCCCATCAGGCGCAGGCCGCATCGCCGGCGTGGGCGCGGATTGAACGGGCGCGGCATCCGCAGCGGCCCTACCCCATGGAATTGATCGAGCGGATTTTCATGGATTTCAGCGAGATTCACGGCGATCGCGCCTTTGGCGACGACGAGGCCATAGCATGCGGGATGGCGCGCCTGGACGGGGACGAAGTGATGGTGATCGGCAACCGCAAGGGCGGCACCACGAAGGAGCGGGTGCGGCGCAACTTCGGCATGCCGCATCCAGAGGGATACCGGAAAGCGCTGCGGGCGATGAAGATCGCGGAAAAGTTCGGGCGGCCGGTGATCAGCTTCATCGACCTGCCGGGCGCGTATCCGGGATTGGGGGCGGAGGAACGCGGGCAGGCGGAAGCCATTGCGCGGAATCTGCTGGAAATGTCGCGGTTGCGCACGCCCACCATCTCGGTGATCAGCGGCGAGGGCGGATCGGGCGGGGCGCTGGCGCTGGCGGTGAGCGACCGGGTGCTGATCCTCGAAAACGCTTTATATTTTGTGATTACGCCGGAGTCGTGCGCGGCCATCATGTGGCGCGACGCGGAGCGGAAACAGTTGGCGGCCGAGGCGATGCGGATCTCCGCGCCGGAAGTGGCGGCTCTCGGTTGCGTGGACGAGATTGTCCCCGAGCCGCCCGATGGCATCCAAAGCGACCGGGAAGCGGGCGCGGGAATTCTGGGGACGATCCTGAAAAAACGCCTGGCAGAGCTCAAGGCGACGCCGATTGAGACTCTGGTGGCGGCGCGCCAGGAGAAGTTCCGCAATATCGCGCGATTTTACAAGGAAGCTTAATGCCGAATCGAGCGCCGAAGGCCATCGAGGCGAGGGAAGGGAATGCGCGCAGCAGAACCTCGTTGAGGCCACTGGAGCGCGGGGCGGGGAGGCGCGCATGACCGCGAACGCTACGCCCGGCGGCAGGCTCCGCGCCTATTTGCAATTCGTGCTCGCCGTGCTCTATTTCTTTTTCGCGCGGTCGCTGGCGGTGCACAGCGCGCAAGGGCTAGCCGGGGATTTGTGGTCGCCGCTGATTGCGGAGGCCATGCTGTTGTTTCTGCTGGTGCTGGGCTACGCGGCCATGGGCTTCTGGTTTCAGCGCCAGTTGCACCCGGTGAGCGCGCAGGGATTGCCCAGCCGACCGGGCCGGAGGCGTGAGTTTGGGCTGGGCCTGGCCACGGGCTGGGGCATTGCCGTGGTGTGCGTGCTGCCCATGGTGCTGGCGGGTGGGATCGCGGTCACGTTTTCGACCCAGGGCTCGGATTGGGGCTGGTTGATCGCCGATACGGCGTTTTACGCACTGGCCGCTCTGGCGGAGGAAGTGGCGTTTCGCGGCTATGCTTTCCAGCGCTTTGTCGACGCCGTGGGTCCGATCGGGGCCACGCTGGGCTTTGCCGCCTATTACGCCATTGTGCGCTCGATGCTTCCCGGATCAAGCCGGGCCAGCTTTGCGGTGAGTGTGGCGCTGGCCGTGGTGCTGGCCACGGCTTATCTGCGCACGCGCGCGCTGTGGGTGGGCTGGGGAATCAATTTTGGCTGGAAGGCAAGCCGGGCTTTGCTCTTCGGCCTGGCCGTGGCCGGCGTGAACAACACGTCCCCGGTGATTCAGGGCAATCCGATGGGGCCGTTCTGGGTGACCGGCGGGGGATTTGGCCTGGACGGGACATGGATCGCCTTTGCGGTGCTGCTGGCCGCGCTGGCGGTGGTGTTCCGGATCACGCGCGAGCTCGATTTCAAGTACAACGCGCCGGAGATTGTGCCGGGAGGGATTCCCGTGGACCTGGATGCGGCAGCCCGCGCGCAGCATGAGGCGGCCATGGGCGCCAACTCCGCCGCGGCGCCCGCGCTGGTGCAGATCGATGGCGCGTCTACGGCGCTGGAGCCGGCGCCGGAGGGCGAGGCGCCAGCGGACCCACATTCCGCGGCTTCTGAGATTACGGGAAATCTTGCTTCGGGGGCGTGATTCGGCATTGGGGCCAAGGGGCCAAGGGACTAAGGGACTAAGGGACTAAGGGACTTAGGGACCGAGGGAACTGGAAGCCGGGGGTCGCGGCGATTATTCCTGCCTTTCGAAAAGCCGCATGCATGCCGGTGACGAAGCGCCACGGGGAAAGACAATCTGCGCGGCATATCCCGATTTTCAAGAGACAGGCGCCAAAGAGCCGATCGAGCCGGCGCGGCGTGCGAGATTTCCCGACACATGCGCATGACGGTCGGGACACCCTTCTGTGCCCGCTTGCATCTCTGCCTGAGAGGCATGGTGAAGGCGAAGGAGGGTTGGGATGCGCCTTTTTCCTTGAACCGGAAGTTGTTTTGCGCGATGCTAAGGATGTGCATGGGAGGTGTCCCATGAAGCGGCCACTCGCACGTGAAAGTTCGCATCGGGTTGTCAACCCGGCCGCGCACGTCAACTGTCGACCATTGTCGCGGATGACGCCGGTTTTGACGCTCGGGGCCCTTCTTGCCGCAGGCGTTAGCGCAGCCCAGGTTTTGACCATCGACACCAGCGGCAAGGGGCCGATGACCGCCAATGGGCCGGTCGACCGCCAATACATGCAGATCACGCCCACGCATGTGGAGCTGTCCAAAACGCCGCTGGACACCAAGACCAAGCTGGGAATTGTGCGCATCATGCAGGCGGAGCAGGGGTTTGCCATGCGTCCGTTTCCGGCCGGCCATAAGGGGCTTACGCTGATGGCGAACGGGAATATGAGCCCCGCCGGAGAAGCTTACCTCAACATGGTGGTGAGCAGCGGCCTGAGCGCGAAGCCGGGCGGCCGCCTGGTGGTGACCGATGTCAGAATCGACCATGACAAGATGATCTTCGATTTGAACGGCGGACCGGATGCGAAGCATCGGTTTCTGCGCCATGTGCAAATCGGGATGGGTCCCGACATCACCAACCCGGTGGTCGCCGACGATGGCCAAGAGCCGGTGGGCTCGCGGCTGACCCTCGCCTTCAAGGGCGGGGTTCCCGAATTGACGGGCGACCAGGTAAAGGCGCTGCTGGCCCCGCTGATTTCCTTCGACGTGAAGACGCCGGTCCAGGCCTACACCGATACGCTGCCCAAACCGCTGAAGGAAGCGATTTTGAATCACCAGGTGCTGGTGGGCATGAGCACGGAGATGGTGATGTTCTCCAAGGGCCAGCCGGTGAACAAGATGCGTGAGATGGACGGGCAGATGCCGATTGAGATCTGGATGTACGGCAGGCCGCCCGAGACGGTGGAGTTTGTGCGCATCAATGGCAACCGGGTGATTCGCGTGGAGATTGCGCCCGTGGGTAAGCCGATACAGGTGTTCACCGAAGATGTGGTGACGCCCATGCTCACGGGAACGCCGGCGGCGGTCGAAGCCGAGAACCAGAATGTCCGCGTCATCCACGAAGGCGACGTCGAGCGGGATCCGAACAAGGAAGCTCCGGCTGCGCCGCCCACGCTGGCCGCGCCCGGGGAGACGCTGCCTACTCAAAACAATGCGAGCGCAGGGCAGATGAAGCCGGTGCATTTCCCCAAGCAGCAGCCGGACAATCAGCCAGGTTCGCAGCCGGGAGCGAATCCCGACGATCAGCAGCCGTCGGCTTCGCAGCCGTCCTCTGGTAGCTCGGGAGGGTCGCAGCAGCCAGCGGGCCAGCAGGCGCCCGCCTCGCAGCAACAGCCGACGGGGAACCCGGCGCCGGCCGGGTCGGGGAATTCGAGCCAATCCGCGCCACCCGCTGGAGCTGATTCGAGTCATTGAGCCGAGCGGCCTGGCGGTCAGCCTTACCTCATGGGACATGGGTTCTGCGGAAGTGAGGGGACCCCTGTCTGCAGGGAACCCACTTCAGGAGTTAGAGCGCAAACCCGCCTACCAATCTCGAAAGGGGATTTCAGATGGCGCAACCTCTACGTCGATCCCTGCCCCATTGAAATACTCACGAACTGCTTGGAGTGAGAGCCTCTTATTTGGGGTTGGGCCGATCACGACGCGATAAATGAATTGAAAGCGTCTTCGCCCGCTAAGCGTCGACGCTACGGAGCCCTGTTCGAATTGTTCATAACCTGAATCTTTTTCAGGGATTTCGAGCTTCACAAAAGGAATCAGCGTAGTCCGGGCGGACCTGAAGTCGAGCGCGGGCTTTGGCGATGCGTAACTTAGGTTGACGATTATTCGGAACTCACGCTCATGCAAAAAGGAGACATGCTTTCTACGGCCAGCTTCGGCCTCGACCAAGATTCGGAAGATCTGTTTTCTGGTTGGAGTGAATCCCAGCAAGTTCTGTTTGGTAGCGGTGATGACAGCATCCGTCGTCTTGATTATCTCGCTTATATCTTGGTCAATGACTTCATCGGCGGGCTTTTTCTCCGTGTACTTGACCGGGCTGAAGCGCAGTGCAATCCGATTGTTCTTATCTTGCGGCACGTAGGCGCGTTTTAAGCAATCTACGCTGAACCCGATGGCGACTCCATTGCCATTTGGACAATAGGAGCGCCATTGAGGCAATGAATCGCCCTCACTTGAGAATGAGGCCACGTAAGGACGAAATTGAAAAGGAAGGTCGATTTCGGCGTCTTTCGACATCTCGGGGATAAACTCGCTGCCGTCGCCGCGCTGATTTGAAAATTCCGGTAAGCGGTCACGGACTTGATCAATGAAATGCTTCCCCTCTGAGGTGTCATTGAGATAGTCCACGCTTGAGGCCCAGATGGTTTTGGACCCCACGATCTTCAACATTGTGTCCATAGTCGTGTAGTGGTACACGACTTGAGGTTTATCGGATTCCGTTTCCATGACTCATCACCCGACTAGTTGCCAATTTTACGGCTAGAACCTCATCGGAGATATCACGAGTTAATGCGCGAGCCGCTTGTGGACCGCGCGAAAGCGCGAGGAGATGGGAGTTCGGCACGACGTTCGTACCGGGCCGATCAGCGCGTTCCCGCCCTCTTAAGGCTGGGACGGGCGCCGCATTGGTTCAAGGTGGCCCACCTGCGCGTTTTTTCCTCCCATATTGACTTCGCAGAGGCCCATCCGGGGTTTCGCCCGACGGCGGGCGGTCCGATACACTCGAAGGCGACTGCACGTTTTTTCGGAGCGTTTTTTTGCCTTTCGCCGTTCAGGAACGCCTGATCCGTCCCGCTCGCAATGTCTACGGCAGCCTGCGCCTGCCTGGCGATAAATCCATCAGCCACCGTTACGCCATGCTGGGGGCCTTTGCCGAGGGGGTTTCGCGGTTCACGAATTTCTCGACCGGGGCCGATTGCGCCTCGACAGTGGCGTGCATGGAGGCGTTGGGCGCGAAGGTGGAGCGGCAGGGCGGCGATCGCGTGGGAATTACCGGCGTGGGAGGGTGGGTGACGCCGGCCGAGGGGCCGCTCGATTGCGGGAATTCCGGCTCGACGATGCGCATGATGTCGGGCCTGCTGGCCGCGCAGGAGGGCCGGTTCACGCTGACGGGCGACGCCTCGCTGTCACGGCGGCCGATGGAGCGCATCCGGCAGCCGCTCGAGGCAATGGGCGCGCGGCTGACGCTGACGGAGGGCCACGCGCCGCTGATCATCGAGGGCGGCGCGCTGCGCGCGATCGACTACACCACGCCGGTTCCGAGCGCGCAGGTGAAGACGTGCATTCTGCTGGCCGGGCTGCAAACCGCGGGTGCGACGACGGTGCGCGAGGCGGTGCGCACGCGCGACCACAGCGAGCTGGCCCTGCGTGCCTTTGGAGCCAAGCTGAGCCGCACGGTGGATTCGGTTTCGATTGCCGGGCCGCAGGCTTTGCACGCCATCGAAGCCGCGGTTCCGGGAGATCTATCGTCCGCAGCCTTTTTCCTCTGCGCGGCGGCGCTATTTCCCGGCTCTGGGCTGGTGCTTGACTCGATTGGGCTCAATCCGACGCGCGCGGCGCTGCTCGATGTGTTGACCGCCCTGGGTGCGCACATCGCGGTGCTGAACCTCGAAGAAAAGCACGCAGAACTGGTGGGCACGGTGCAGGTTTCGGCTCCCGCCGAGGGGCTGGGATCGACGACGATCAGCGGGGCGTTTTCCGCGCAGCTCATTGACGAGCTGCCAGTATTGGCGGCTATCGCGCCTTGGACGCGCGGCGGCATTTCAATCAGGGACGCGAAGGAACTGCGGGTGAAGGAGTCGGACCGCATCGCCCTGATGGCGAGAAACCTGCGCGCGATGGGCGCCGACGTGACCGAATGCGAAGACGGGCTCGACGTGCCAGGCGGACAGAAGCTGCATGGCGCAACAATCGACTCGGGCGGCGATCACCGCATCGCCATGGCGTTCAGCGTGGCCGCTCTGAAGGCCGATGGGGAAACGCTGATCCAGGGCGCGGATTCGGCGGCCATCAGCTTTCCGGAGTTTTTCGAGCTGCTGGATCTGGTGGCGGAGCGGTAAAGCATCCTCCGCAAAGGAGCCGCCCGGCGCGGGGCCGGGCCGTTTCGGTTGAGGCCGGGTTATTGGTTTGCCGGCGGCGAGTTGATGGGCTGTTGCGGCATGGGCGGTGTCGTGGGCGGAGGGGTGGGCGCGGGGGCGGGCTCGACGCCAGGCACGACGGGCTGGGTGTTCACCTGGCCTTGCGCGGCATCTCCGAGGTTGATGTTGTAGTGCTGGAGGGTCGAGGCCAGAATCTGGTAAAGGTTGGCGCGATCTTTGGCGTAGGCGCCATGGGCCGCGATCAGATTGTCTTCAGCGGCGGCCAGGTTGCGCTCCTGCTGGAGCACGTTAGCGGTGGTCGACGCGCCCAGGTGCAGCTTTTTTTCTTCGGCATCCAGGCTCTGCTGGTCGTAATTGCGCGTGGCGACGGCGGCCTCGACGGCGGCGCGGTCGTTGGTGAGCGCATACATCTGGTTCACCACCTGCATGCGAATCTGCGTGTAGAGCTGTTCGAGGCGCAGCTCCGCCTGCCGGTATTCCATCAGCGAGCGCTCGTGCACGGATTCCGCTTCGCGGTTGCGGAGGGGGACGTTCAGGGTGAAACCGGCGCCTTTGTCGGACGCCGAGCTGTTGAAGAGATTCTGCGCCACCGTGCCATAGCCAACGGTCGGAAAGGTGTTCGGCGCACACGGTCCGAATGTGCCGCTGGTCGTGATGGTTTCGCAATTCGGGCTTTGTGAGCCGCCCAGGGCGCTGGAGCCATAGAACCCATAGATATCGAGCGTGGGCAGCAGAGCGTTGCGCGCGCCCTTGAGCGTGATCTCGTCATTGCGCAGCGTCAGCACGGCCTCTTCGAGCTCCGGCCGCTGCTGGAATGCTTCCTGCACCAGCGACTCGATGGGCTGGCTCTCCTCGGGAATGGGCTGCACGTCGACGCGATCGGTGGGAATGACGGGGGCCGCGGAAAGCGTGGGATCGTTGAGGTTCCGCGCGATGGCCTGCTTGATGATCTGCTGCTGGTAGTTCAGCGCGTTCTGGGCGCTGATGAGGGCCTGTTTGTCGCTGGCCATTCCCGACTCGGCGTTGACGACGTCGAGCGGGGCCATGGTGCCGATCTGTAACTGCCTGCGGTTGTCGGCGAGCAATTGGGTGCTTTGATCGAGGGCGCGCTGCTTGGCTTGCACGTCTTCGTAGGCTTGCACCAGACCCCAGTAGATGGTTTCCACCTGGTCGACGGTGTAGATAAGCTGCTGGCGGAACGAAGCGTCGGTGATGCGCCGGTCGTTGATCGCCTGGTAAATGTAGCGCTTATTGACCCAGATGCCGGCGCCCTGCAACAGGTGCTGGGTGACGGTGGCCTTGAACACCGCCTGCAGGTAAGGACTATACACGTTAAATGGGTTATCAGTGGTGACGCGCGAATTTTGCCATCCCGCCTGGAGCGCCGTGCCGGTAATAAAGCCCTGGTTGTAAGTGAAGTTGTATTGGTCGGTATTGGTGTTCAGCACCGGTTTGCCACCGGAAAACAGCGGGTTTACCTGGGGCGCGAACGCGCGCTCCCACTGGAGGGTCCCATTCAGGGTGGGTTCGAGGTTCTCCGGGGCAGGGCCGGCGCCGGCGGTGGTGAGGGTCAGGCCGCTCACGCCCGATCCGGCTCCGCCCGCACCGACGGTGGTGCCGCCCGGTCCACCGCCGGTGGCGAGCGTGGAAGTCGAGCCGCCGAGCGTGCCCGTCACCAGTCCCGATGGCGCGCCCAGCGGCGCGGCGCCGGTTTCAGTGCGGAGAATGTCGGTATCCGCGATGTCGAGGTCGTAACGCGCAATGGCGATGTCGTAGTTGTTCTCAATGGCCAGGGCGATGGCGTCGGCGAGGCTGAGATAGATCTTGCCATTTTTCACCAGGTCATTGAGCCGCACCGAATTCTCAAAACTTGCCTTGGGAATGCTGGTGGGCCAGTATTTGGCAAGGGGATTGGGGAGCAGGATGCCGGCGTACGGTTTGGAAAAATCGCTCAACGAAGTGTGCAGCACCGGCGTGGTGACGGGCGCGGGTGCGGCAGGCAGATTGGAGGCGGCTTTCTCGGGATGGGATTCCCCGGCGCCCGCGGTTCCCTGCTGCGCAAGACCGGAGGGCATTCCGGTGGTCAACGTCAGCATCAACGCCGCCAAGGCGCGCAAGGGGCTCGAGCGTTTTCGATTTAAATCTTGCCATGTCGGCGTTGTGCACGGTTGGGTTTGCTTCCACCCCGGCGAGCACAAATCACTCGCCGGGGACCCGGAAAGGAAAACGCCGCCCGGCTTCCCGGCTTGTGTAAAGAGCTGAATCGAAAACGCTGTAGCCGCGGTGGGGCGGCTGGATGGGCGCGCAAGGCGCGGGGCGCAGAATTCCTCATCCTCCAGCTCACGAGTACACATCGAATGCATAGTTTTTCTCCACGAAAATCGTTGTGGTCCTTGGGACGATCTACCTCGGGATGGGCGCTGAGTGGTTGCCTCACTCCACGGCGGTTCGTTGGTTCTGCGGTTTGAGATGCAAGGTCGATTCATTATTACGCGGCGGCCGATCCGGGTTACGCGGAGGCAGGGATACCTGTTCCGAGAAGCTCACCCCGGCGGTCCGGCCGGGAGTCAATGAGAAAGTCATCCGCGCCGGCCACTCGGGCCCCTCGCGGGAACGGCGGTGGACGGGCTGCGCGGCGCGTTAACTAACTGGTTAGTAAAATAACGCGCACCCCCGCGTCCTGGCAACCCGGCAGCCCCGCTTTCGGGGGAAAAACCGCGTTCCCCGCCCCGTAAGAGCTTTGGCATGCGCTGTCGCACGCCGGTCCGGTAGGCTTAACTCCGTTGAGCGAGCGAAGCCAACCCGCGCAGGAGCCCCAGACCTGGAAGCTCACCCTGGCCTACGATGGAACGGACTTTAAAGGCTGGCAGGTGCAGCCGGGGGAGGCGACCATCCAAGGGGAACTGCAGGCCGCGCTGGGCCGCATCACGGGCGAAAGGCCACTGCCGCAAGGTTCCGGCCGCACCGATGCCGGCGTCCACGCGCTGGCGCAGGTGGCGAGCTTTGTGCTCGATGCGCCGATTCCGCCGGACAACCTGCTGCGCGCCCTGAATCGGACGCTTCCTTTATCGATTCGCGTGACCGAGGCCAGAGCCGTGCGCAGCACCTTTCATGCGCGACACTCGGCGGTGGCCAAGACGTACGAGTACCGGATTTTTCTCGAGCCGGTTTGTCCGCCCCTCCTGGCGCGGTATGTATATGCATGTCCCTGGCCGCTCGATGTGGCGGCGATGGGCGCATGCGCCCGGAGTTTTGTGGGGGAACACGATTTTACGAGCTTTGCCGCCGCCGATCCCGATTTGGCCGAACGGGAAAACATGCGTGAGCAGGAATGCGGCGTGGGAACCGCGGCCGGGGCAACTCCGGATGTGTCTGGCACGGTGAAGACGATCTTCACTTCGCTGTGGGAGAGGCGGAAAACCGAGGCCGGCGAGCTGCTTGTTTATCGCGTGCGCGGCAACGGGTTTCTGCACCACATGGTGCGGAATCTTGTGGGAACCATGATCGAGGCGGGGCGCGGGCGTTTCGGCGTGGAGGCGATGGCCGGAATTTTGGCGGCGCGGTCGCGTTCGGCGGCCGGGCCCACGGCGCCGGCGCGGGGTTTGTTTCTGCATTCGGTGGAGTACGGCGGGGAAGAGGGCGATCTTGCGGGAGCGGAGGGCTAGCCGAAGATCACGGGACCTGGAATGGGCGCAAGAGAGCGAAGATCAGAGGACAGAGAACAGAGAGCAGAGATCAGGGTCGGGGTGGCCCCCGTTCCTGCTACCCTGAAACCGTCTGGATGCCGCTTTTGACTCGCAACTCGACGTATGCCCGGATCACGGCGCTAGCGGCGCGTAGGCCAGTTCACTTGGCTTTTGCCTGGTTGCACGGAAATCCGAAGACCATCATGGACTGGCAAGCGGAGCTGGTGCAGATTCCCGCGCCGCCGTTTGGCGAAAAGGCGCGTGGAGAATGGCTGGCCGCGCGCTTTGCGGAGGCGGGTTTGCAGCAGGTGGAAACCGACGCCGCGGGCAACGTATGGGGGGTGCTGGCGGCTACAGGGCTGCCGCCGGAAAGCACGGGGCCGGTGGTGTTGCTTTCGGCGCACCTGGATACGGTGTTTCCCGCCGGGACGCCGATTCACGCCGTGCTGGAAGGCGACCGGTTGAAGGCGCCGGGGGCTTGCGACAACGGCGCGGGACTGGCGGGCATGTTGGCCCTTGCGCATGCACTGATTCGGGGCGGTGTGGAATTGCCGGCGCCGCTAGTGTTTGTGGGCAACGTAGGCGAAGAAGGCGAGGGCGACCTGCGCGGCGTGCGGCACGTTTACCAGCAGAGCGCGTGGGCCGGGCGCATTGCCGCGCACGTGGTGCTCGACGGCGCCGGGGCTGACACCGCCGTCACGCAGGCGATCGGCTGCAGCCGTTACCAGGTGAACATCACGGGCCCCGGCGGGCACAGTTTTACGGACGCGGGCACGCCGAATCCGATTGCGGCGCTCGCCGTGGCCCTGGCCGCGCTGGCGGCGGTGGATGTGCCCGAGGAGCCGCGCACCACGGTCAACTTTGGCACCATCCGCGGGGGAACCAGCGTCAACTCCATCCCGGAGAACGCCCAAGCGGCCGTCGATTTCCGTTCTACGGCGCCCGAGCAACTGGTGCGGCTGGAAGTGGCCTTGCACCGCGCCGTGGAGGATGCCATTACCCGCGCCAACGCCCAGGCGAAGAACGCCCCAGGCGGAGGCCGCGGATTGCTTTCCTACAGTGTGGCCAAAATCGGGGAGCGTCCTGCCGCGGTGCTGCCCGAAGAATCGCCGCTGCTGGCGGCGTTGCGCGCCGTGGACCGGCATCTGGGCCTGCGCACCGATCTGCGCCTTGGCTCGACCGACGCCAATCTTCCCCTTTCGCTGGGGGTGCCGGCCTTGTCTCTCGGTGCGGGGGGCGAAGGCGGCGCCGCGCACACGCTGGGCGAGTGGTATTGCGCGAAAAACCGCGAACTGGGCCTCCGGCGAGTGCTCCTGCTGACACTTACCATGCTGGAATGGGCAGCGGAGCAGTAGCGCCCCAGCGCACTCCCCGAGCGCAGCCCGCTTGTCCGCGGGCGTGGTCAAGCCCGGCCACGGTCGCGATCATGCCGGGGTGTTTTCGAGGCCGGACGCGGGGAAAGCCAAGTTTAAAAAGCCAAGTCCCGGGCGGTCGTGTACCTGCTGGTTTATGTCGCGTCTAATTGTTTTAGGTTGTCCCCCCAATGACGCCTTGCGCGGGACGGCATCTAATCTGGAAAGGGAAGGGGCTTGTCGCGCCCGCGGCCAAGACGCGGAGATGGAATTCCCGCACAGGATCATCCGGACTGGATATACTGGACGTTGACGCATCGGACAATTCGGGCCTAGAGCAGTTCCACAGGTCATCTGCACTTTCCGAGATCGTGCAAGGCGGCTTTTTCTTAGGGATAAAGCCACTTGGCTCCGAGGCATAGCAACTCTGGAACTGCTCAAGTCGGCGCCTTACGAGGTTATTGAAGTCCATGAAATCGCTCTTCGCACGGCTGCGTACGCGCCGTCTCGCTTCGGCCTATGTAGTGCTGGCAACCCTTACCGTCGCCATTGTCGCGGGTTCCTTTGCCGTTCACGGGGTGCGGGGCCAGGAGCAGCAACCTTCCAGCGTTGACGCGACCCCGCTGAAGATCGTGAATTCCCCGATCGCGAGCAACGAGTTTGTGCGCATCGCCAAACAAGTGGGACCGGCGGTGGTGAACATCAACACCCAAACCCTGCCCAAGCAGTCGGAGAACCGGCGTCAATTTCATGGCCGTGCGCTGCCCTTGCCGCAGAATCCGGGAGACGACGGCCAGGGCCAGGGCGACGGCGAAGACAACTTCCAGGACTTTTTCAACCGTTTCTTTGGCGGCCAGATTCCCTCGCCCGACCAGGGGGATGGGGGCGGCGGCGTGCAAGAATCGCTGGGCTCGGGATTTATTGTCGATCCGCGGGGTTACATCATCACCAACGACCACGTGGTCGATAAGGCGGACAAGATTTACGTGAAGCTCTCGACGGATCCGGACTCGCAGGATTTGGGGCGGCCGGCGCGGGTCATCGGCATCGACAAGGCCACTGACCTCGCGGTGATCAAGATCGACGCCGGTGGGCCGTTGCCGACGATGAAGATGGGCAACTCCGACAACGTGCAGGTGGGCGATTGGGTAGAAGCCATCGGCAGCCCGTTTGCGCTTTCGCAGACCGTCACGGCCGGGATTATCTCGGCCAAGAACCGGACGATCGAGCCGGGGCCGAGCGGCCAATTCCAGCACTTCCTGCAGACCGATGCGGCCATCAATCCGGGTAACTCAGGCGGGCCGTTGCTGGATATGAACGGGAACGTGATTGGAGTCAACACGGCGATTTACACCCAGTCGGCCGGTTACCAGGGCATCGGCTTCGCCATGCCGTCAAATACCGTGGTCGCGGTGTATAACGACCTCATCAGCCCCACGCACAAGGTGGTGCGCGGGTCGATCGGCATCCAGTTCCGCGAAGGCCTCTCGGACGCCGTGAATCGCGTTTACGGATTCAAGAATGGGGTGCTGGTGCAGCAAGTGCAGCCCGGCGGGCCTGCGGATCGAGCGGGGCTGAAGGATGGCGACATCATCACCAGCGTGGACGGCCGGCCGGTGAAGGACGGCGACGCCCTGGTGGACGAAATCGCCAGCCGCCGGCCGGGTTCGACGGTGCAGTTGGGCTATTTGCGGAGCGGGAAGCAGGATATAGCGTCGGTGACGATCGGCGATCGCGACAAGGTGTTTGCCGACCTCGGCACCCGGCAGCCGCAGGTGAACCCAGAATCGACGGAGAGCGCGGGTGAAGCGAAACTGGGGATCGTGGTCCAGGAGGAGTCGCAGGCGGACCAGGGGAAGCTGAAGACGCCGGGTGTGGTGATCGAGTCAGTGCGCACGGGATCGTTTGCCGATCTCCAGGGCCTCGAGCCGGGGCTGGTGATAACGCACGTGAACCGTCAACCCACCGGCAACAAAGACCAGTTCGACGCGGTGGTGCAGAAGCTGAAAACCGGAGACGACGTAGTCTTCGAGGTGATGGATCCACATCATCCCGAGCAAGGCATTAACTACGTGGGCGGAACGTTGCAATAAGGCTTGGGCGGCGGTTGCGGATTCTGGACGCCGGCACCCATACCGGGCAAGCACCATCGGAATTTCCGGAAATGGAATACTTTTCGCTTGCCAGGATGCGACACCTTGGCTAAACTGCTCAGAAAGATCAAACTTTTTAACGAGGAGCGGTAGAGCGTGCTTTCCTGTCGAACTCTCCCAGCACTGCTGTTTTCGTTCTCGATGCTTGCGTCACCGGCATTTGCTTCCCATGTGCATCGGGCTCCCACGGCAGGGCAAATGCATCACACTCGGCATGTGACGGGTCATGTGACGCGGCGTAGAAGCCACCATATCCGCGGGCAGCAAGCGATTGAGCCGGAACGCGTGACGCAGATTCAAGAAGCGCTGATTCGCGTGCACTATCTCAACGGTGAACCGACCGGCAATTGGGACGCCACGACGATTGCCGCCATGCAAAAATTCCAGGCGGATCAGGGATGGCAGACGAAGTTGATGCCGGACTCGCGAGCGCTCGAGAAGCTCGGTCTCGGCCCCGATTACTCGACCGCCATCAACGCGAAGACCGCCCAGTTTACGCCTGCGGCGCCGGAAAGCGCGACTCCCGCGGGGCAAGTGGCGGGATTTGAAGCGGCTTCGGGCGTGAACGAGTAGCTCCGCTGCGTGCATTCAAGTCGACGCGCCCTCAGGGAGCGACGACCTTGTACGGGCCCTGACCGGATGAACGATCTCTGGTTTCGCCGTAGCCCGCCAGAGAGAGTTTCAGCCGGAAATACGTCGCGAAAAATCCCTGTCGAAACTCAGCCATCCTTGTGATGGCGGTCACCGCTTCGCGCCCGATCAGGCTCCAATGATCGATGGCAGCGGGGTGGTCCATGAATCTATCGCGGAGAGAATTTGTCCAGGCAGCGGGCGCCGGTCTTCTGTTGCGTGCGCAAATATTAAAGGCGCAATCCACGCCATGGAGCGGGATGGGGACGGTTCAGGTTGCGGCCCCTCGCGCCAAGGTTGCGCTGGTTCACGGCGACGACCGGCGCAAGAACGTCACTGCGGCGCTCGAGAGCATCGACGAGCAGATTCGGGCGGGACTTGCGCGCAAGAAATACGTCGTTATCAAACCCAATAACGTTTCAAGCGACAACCAGCTCGCCGCGACCCACGCGGATGCCCTGCGCGGCATACTGGATTACCTGGAGCCGCGATTCCGGGGCCCAGTGGTGATTGCGGAAGCGGCGGCCGGCGATACGCTGGAGGGATTTGAAAATTTCAAGTACCCCCGGCTTACCACGGAACGCCGTCAACAGCAGGTGAGCCTGGTGGATCTGAACCGGGAGGGCAAATACGAGACGGGCACATTGGTCGACTACGACCTGCACGTCGTTCCTGTGCGCCTGGCGGCGCGGCTGCTCGATCCCGATGCATACGTAATCAGCAGCGCCATGCTAAAGACGCACAACGCCGTGGTGGCGACCCTGGCGGTGAAGAACATGGTTCTGGGATCGCCCTTGCACAGCGCGCCCGGCGACGGCCGCTGGAACGACAAGCGCAAGTTTCATGCGGGCGTCCGCCAGATGCACTTGAACATGCTGGTGAAGGCGCAAAAACTGCAGCCCCACTGGGGATTGGCGGTGATCGACGGATTTGAAGGGATGGAAGGCAATGGCCCCGGGGACGGCACGGCGGTGGCGTCGCATATCGCCATCGCCTCGACGGATTTTGTCGCTGCGGATCGCGTGGGGATTGCAGCGATGGGCATCAACCCCGATTGGATGGGCTACCTGATCTATTGCAGCCAGGCCGGGCTGGGCCAATTCGACTTAGCGAAGATTGAAATTACCGGCGCCAGCATCGCTTCGGTGGAGAAAAAGTACAAGCTCCATGAGGACATCGAGCAGGAATTGCAATGGATGGGTCCGATGAACGAGCTTCCGGAGCGGGTGGGGAGTGTGGCGAAGAGGCAGGAATACAATCTCGGTTGAATGGTTGGAAGTGACCGGCAGAGGTTGTTGCGCGATCGGGAGTCCGCTGCGCGAGTCTTGATCTACACACCCGTCCATGCCGGAGGTGAAGATGTTGCGCTTGAGATCAGCGTATGTAGTTTCGATCCTGGCGATTCTCGCAGGTGCGCCTCTCCTCGCCCAATCGACAGCCGCTGCGAAGCCCGCTGCCGTGCCAGCCGCAGCCGCACAATCGCTTGAGGACCGGAATCGCGCCGTCGCGCTCCGGGTCTTTGACGAGATTTTCAATCAGCGCCGCCCCGAAGTCGCGGCGGAGATTTACGCGCCCAACTTCCTCAACCACGGCCTCCACAGCGACGCCTCGGCCGAGGTCGATCAGGGCTGGCAGCGCAGTGAACTCCAGGCGTTCCCCGACTTGCACATGACGGTGGTAAAGACGGTGGCCCAAAATGACCTCGTCACCATCCTTTGGATCTTCCGAGGCGCCCACACCCGTTTCGGGTACGGGGGCTTGCCCCCTACGGGTACTCATTTGGAATTGCGTGGCTTCACCATCTTTCGCATTGTCGACGGCCGCATCGTCGAGGAGTGGTCGACCTTCAACCTCTGGAGCGCTTATTCCCAGGTTCTTCAGCATCTGCGCTGGTGGATTGTCGCCGCCGTGAGTCTGTTTCTGCTGGCGTGGCTCTACCTCGGTCACCTCGTCTTCAAGTGGCTCGGGCGCAGCCGCAGACCCGCGCCTGCGGGTTGATTGGCGGGCCTGGTTTTGGCGGAGCGCCCGCTTACTTGCGGCGGCGGGGACGATGCAAGCTGTGCGTATTTGGCTTTTCCGTGGACCTGGTGCGGGGGGCGATAGCGGCTGCCGTCTGCGAGGGCGGCACGACCGCAATCTGATCACACGCTTCCGTGTCAATGATCACTGACACCCTGGCATGTTGGCGATCTTATCTTGAGAGAAATGACCCGCCTCTCTGGAGAGCGATCCTCGTTATCCCGCGCCCATCCGGAGACAGAATCCGGCCCCGGCCGCTGTGCAACCGGAACTTCTCGATCAACAGGATCATGGGGCGCCGAAGGGTATTTGCAATTCCGCCGTCACCACTGAGCGAGAGGCGCCCGCGCATGCGAACAGGCAGGGCAAGATTGAGGAACCCAGCAGGCAATGCGCTCGCCAATAAAGGCCCCGAGACAAGCGCGCGGACTGAGGAGGAGCCATGCAAAATGAATCCAGAGTCAATTTCCCGTTATCGGGAGCGGTTAATCAGGCCTTCGATTTCATGAATTCATGGTTCCGCGCAATCGGCAGCCAGTTCGGATTAGTGAACATCACGGTCGGGAGCACGGCAGATCCGGAGATGGAAAAGAAGATCCTGGAAGATGTGGGCACCTACGGAGGCAGCTAGGGAGAATTGGCGACGCGTTGCGTGTCCTGGTGGAACATGCGGATATGAGCCAGCTGACGGCGCAACAGAAGAAGGCGTTGGTGGCGTTCACTTATCAGGTCGACAAGATCGATGAGATTAAGGCGAAACAACCATAGGGATGTTAGATTCCCGGCTTGATGGGCGCGCCGCGAAGGTCCCATTCAAGAACCCCGCATGCGGCAAGACGAAAGTGGACGCTTGCCTCAAAGCGTCATCACGGCCCTATGCGGGCTCGTGGCCATACGGAAGTGGAATTCGCGCCTGCTGCGAGCTGACTACGCCGGATAGCCGACCGTCTGCGCAAAGAGCACTTTCTGGTTTGGGCCGAGCCGCATCCGTTTGCCCAGGGCGGAGCAGTCGACGGAACCGCGGAAGACGGTGGCCAGAGATTCCGAAGCACAAAACAGGTAGACGTTCTGCCCGATGAAGCCGGCATCTACCGGAACATATGCGTCCTGCCCGGTGGCGCCTTCTCCAACCCGGGACAGGTCTGCGACATACACGAGGTTGACAGGCGCAGTCGTCGTGAACGACTGAACCCCGGTCGCTCCACGGAGATCTTCGGCGAGCACGGGGTTGAGCGCATGGGCCTTCGAGTCATAGACAAAGAGCCCGTCTGCTGTCGCCAGATAGATGTCAATTTCTTGCCAGTTCTGCGCCGATGGCGCTGTGCGGCGGCCATCGGGGCGGTTCACGCCGAATGCCGCCCACAGCAGGTTCGAAAGCACCTGGAGCGGCAGCCGGTCCGCTTTGAATTCGCGCGTGGACCTGCGGAACCGCAACGCCCACATCAGGGGCCGGCCTCCATCCGTCTGTGGCCGGGGAAGCACGATCCTTTTGAGCGCAAGCTTCCGGTCTTCTGCGGGGGGAACAGCTTTGTTGGTCTGCTGGCCGGCATTGACGATGCCCATTCGAGCGACGGTCACCGCGGCCAGCCCACCGAGACAATCTCTGCGATTCATGACTGCGTACTCCTTCCAAGGTTGGGACACGCTCTCTCGGGAAAGCAGCTTCGCTGCACGTGTCGAAGACGCCGCTTCTGCTTTGATGGGCCGGACATCGTGGCCCCCTTCACGCGAAGCTGAACCCGCTCCTCTCGAGCGGCAGCGTCCGTATGCGCTTTCCGGTTGCGGCGAAGATGGCGTTGCCGACGGCCGGCAGAATGGGCGGCAGCGCGGGCTCGCCCAGGCCGGTGGGCGCGAACTCGCTCTTGCGCCAGAAGACTTCGATGGCCGGGACTTGGCGCATGCGCAGCATCGGGTGCTGATGATAGTTTGCCTGGTCGACGCGGCCGTTGGTAAGAGTGATCTCCTGCTGCATGTGGCTCAAGCCCTCGATGACGCCGCCGCAGCACAGGTTTTCGGCGGCCGCAGGATTGATGATGTGGCTGCCAATGTCACCGGCGGCCCAGACATGGTGGACCGTTACGTGGTTCTGGCGGTCGACGCTGACTTCGGCGACCATGGCGAAGTAGCCGAGGTGGCAGAAGTGGGCGCCGAGCCCCATGCTGCGACCGGAAGATGCTTTGCGGGCGCGCCAGCCGGATTTTTCCGCGACGAGCGAGAGCACGCCCTTCATGCGTTCGGGATTCAGCAGTTCGGGATTATGGGGATCGACCTTGGCGCCGGGTGCAGGCGCGGCGCCGAGGAGGTCGAACTGGAAGTCGAGAGGATCGCGGCCCGCGGCGGCGGCCAGCTCATCGAGGAAGGACTGATGCACGAAGGCGTAGGCATTGTCGCCGGGGGCGCGAAGGGCCCCGCATCGCAGCCACAAGGGGATGGTGCTCGTTCCCAGCGAATAATTCGGGACGCGGCCGGCGGGGAACTGGTCGCCGTCGATTTCGCCACCCTGCACGAGCGTCTTTCCTTCCCCGAAGGTGATGAGGTGCTCAGTCCATGCAACCAGCATGTTTTGCGTGTCGAGGGCGGCTTTGAGGCCGATTGTGCCGCCGGGTCGATAGGCGTCGTGGGTGAAGTCGTCTTCCCGCGACCAGACGAGCTTGACCGGTTTGCCCATCTGCCTGGCCATCCATGCGGCCTCGACCATGTAGTCGTTCTGCAGGCGCCGGCCGAAGCCGCCGCCGGCGCGGCACATGTGAACCGTGATGTTGGCCGGATCGATGCCCATCGTGCTCGCTACAAGGGCGCGGCCCTCGGCGGGCGTCTGGCTGGTGGTCCAGATTTCAAGTTTGCCGTCGCTGAAAACGGCGGTCGTGTCCTGGGGCTCGAGGGTTCCGTGGGCAAGAAATGGGTAGGCGTAGACGGCCTCGAGGACTTTTGCGGACGATTTGAAAGCTCCGTCAATGTCGCCATAGCTACGCACGGTGCTGGCTGGTGGAGATTTGAGCAACTCCGCGGCGCGGCGGTCGAAGTCGCCGCTGTTCTGGCCGGCGCCGCGGCCATCGTCCCATTCGATCTTCAGGCTTTTGCGGGCGCTCTGAGCCTGCCACCACGTATCGGCGAGGATGGCGACGCCCGGCTCCATACCCGGCTCCCACGGCGCTACCGGATCGTTGGAAAGCGCGCCTTCGATGAGGAGCACCTTGCGCACGCCGGGAAGCTTGCCGACTTCGTCGATGTTGGCGCTCTTGACTTTGCCGCCGTATACGGGGCACCTCTGGATGACGGCGTGGAGCATGCCGGGAAGTTCGGTATCGATGCCGAAGATCGGTTTGCCCGTGACGATGGCGCGATTGTCGACTCCGCGGTGCGAATGGCCGATGATGCGATAGTCTTTGGGGTCTTTGAGGTGGACGGAGCGCAGGTCGGGTGGGGTGAGCGTGGCGGCTTTGGCGGCAAGTTGACCGTAGGGATATATGCGGCCCGAACTCGCGTGCACAACTTTGCCGCAGTTGGTGGAACACTCGGACTCCGGGACGCCCCACGATTGGGCCGCCGCGGTGACCAGCATCTGCCGGTAGGCGGCGCCGACGCGGCGTAGCGGATCCCAGTTGATGGGAGTGGCTGTGCTGCCGCCGGCAGACTGCGGTCCGAACAGTTCCGGGTGAGCGTCGGCCTGTTCGACGCGCGCCTCGTTCCAATCGACGTCGAGCTCTTCAGCGATGAGCATGGGCAGCATGGTCTTGACACCCTGCCCGAGCTCGGGGTTCTTGGCCATGAGCGTGACAACGCTGCCAGGGTCGATGCGGATGAACGCGACAGGCGCAAAGTCAGTCAGTTGTCCAGGCTCCTGCGCGGATGCCCCAGGAAATTTGTAGAGGCCCAGCGCGAAGGCGCCGCCGGCAAGGGCGGTCATCTTGAGAAAGGAGCGGCGGTCAAGATCGATGTCGATGTTCATCGTGTTTGCCTTCTTTCAATCTCTCAGGGCTGGCGCGTGGGCCGCCTCGGCCGCGTGGTGAATCGCCTGGCGGATGCGCGGATAGGTTCCGCAGCGGCAGAGATTGCCGCTCATGGCGGCGTCGATGTCGGCGTCGGTGGGATGCGGCGTGCGGGCCAGCAGGGTGGCGGCAGCCATGATCTGACCGGGCTGGCAATAGCCGCACTGCGGAACGTCCAGCGTATCCCAGGCCTGTTGCAGGGGATGCGCAGTGTTTGCAGAGAGCCCTTCGATGGTGGTGATGGCCTGGCCAGCCACGCTGCCGGCATGGGTCATGCACGAGCGCACCGCCTTCCCCTCGACCAGCACAGTGCAGGCGCCGCAGATTCCCATTCCGCAGCCGTACTTGGTTCCTTTCAGATCCAGCCCATCGCGCAGGACCCACAGCAGTGGCGTATCGGGCGGCGCGTCGACCGTCCTGACTTCGCTATTCACATTCAGTTTCAGTAGCATTGGAGCACCTCAGCGCGGGCGTCGGCGGCCTATGCCGGCGCAAGGATTGGGAGCGAAGAAACTATATCGTTTGTCGCCAGAGGAACGGCGTGACCGCAGTCACTTGATTGCGGCGCGCTGTCCGGGCCGTGAATGCTGGAACCGGCGACCCAGAGCGCGGGACCGTGTGCGATGACAACCTGGAGGGGGCCGTCGACGGCGAGGTTCAATTATAAAGCGATCGAGTTCGTCGAAATTTGGAATCGTGCATTCGTTGGAGGAGTTCCATCAAAGATGCTCGAGAAAGTTCTTCGATGACCGCGCCGGGCTGCGAAATCATCGGCGCGGAGTCCTGATTCAGCATGGGCCGGCATTGATCAGACCGGTTTGAATGTAGATTGAACGGCGTTGTAGGCTCTGCCTACAATTGACTTCCACTCATTCTGTCGCGCATAGGCTAGAGCATTCTCAGACATTTGCTCCGCCAAATGGCGGTCATTTGCAAGCGCGAGAATGGCGCTCGCAAGGTCTTCCACAATGTCATGGCGTGACCGTCCATCGACGGCGATGCGGAAGCCTCCTCCCTCCGGAACGATTGCGCCGGGACCACCTGTATGCAGGCAAATCACGGGAGTGCCTAGCGCGAGCGACTCATAAATGACATTTCCGCTGGAATCGTGCAGGCTGGGCATGATCAATGCAAGCGCTTTGCGATACTCCTCGCGTAGCTTCTCGCGCGGCATCCAACCGCGCCATGTGATCGCCTGAAAGATGTCGAGTTGGTGAGCCCGTCGAACAAGCCATGCCTTGTCCGGCCCGCTCCCGACGATAGTCAAACGGATATCATTTCGGTGTCGAAGCGCAACCGCCAAGGCGTCCATGGAGAGATGTATGCCCTTCAGACAAAGAAGCCTGCCGGCATAAAGCAATTGCGGCGATTGAGGCACGGTTATTTTGTCCGCAAGCCATGCTCTCTCAACGCCAATCTCGACTTGCATCACGCACTTCGATCGAAAAGGGGCCGGCAAGGCAAGCAGAGTCTCTTGCGTCTTGCACAGAATCACTGTTGCACTCTTCAGCATCGTCCTAACAGCGGGGCTTCGCAGAGCAAGCCGGTTTCCCATCCATCGAGAGAATTCCAGGATACGCGCATGAAGCGGCAATTCTCGTTCCAAAGTCGAAGGCGCGAACTCGCCTCCACCGAGGGGGCCGATAATCAATGGAATTCCGAGACGGCCCAGATAGGATGGCTGACGGAAGGTGGTAAACGTGAGGTGGTGAGCGATATCGAAGGTCCTTGCCGCGGCAAGACGGCGCGCTACGCCGCATACGCCCATCTGCCATAGTTGATAATAGAGATGGACGCCCCGCCCTCCGCTTTTCCACCATTTCATCCAGTGTGGCAAATCGAAATAGACAAAAGTCAGTGGTAGAGGCTCAAGTCGTTGCATGGCCGCGACAATTGTTTCCTGGTTATTGGCGCGTGTGAGGACGGTAACCTCGTGGCCCATTCGCGCAAGTTCAATCGCCCAGTTCCAACCTACTCCTGGTTCCGAGCCTTTGTTCGGCTCACACGCATAAGCAGAAAGAAGTATCTTCATATCACAAATCTGACGTTGGAGTGCCCACCCAAACAGCGGTTCGACTAACGCCAATCATGGACATGTAAAACCGACCGGTATGTGCTTTCAAACTGCCGCACAAACCGTGTAAGTTGAAACTTTGTTTCTGCCCGCCTTCGCGCGGCTTGGCCCATCGCGGCGCGACCAGCATCGTCGCGAACCAGTCTTTGCATTGCCGAAGCCAAGGCGCCGGCGTCGCCTGGAGGCGTCAGGATTCCATTCAGCCCTGAATCCACCATCTCTGGCGCCCCGCCGCATGCAGAGGCGATCACCGGGAGTGCGGACGCCATGGCTTCGATGACGACAGTTGGAAACGGGTCGGGTAAGATCGAAGGAAGGACAAAAATGTCGAATGAGCGCAGAACCGCCGGAATATCTTCGCGGTAGTCGCAAATTCTGAAGTTTTTCAAATTGAGTAACTCAACCCGCTTTCGGAACGCATCCATGTATCCTTCTTCATAATCGAATACCCCTCCGACCGCGACAAAATAGAGCTCTGCGTGCTCAGCTGAAATTTTCGCTGCAGCCTCGGCGAACACAGCTTGACCTTTCCAGCGTGAAACACGACCGATCATGCCAATCACCAAAGCTTGGTCTGGTATGTCTAACTCATTGCGCACAGATCCACGGCTGCAATCCTGGGGTAGAAACGGCGACAGGTCTATTCCATTGTGAATGGTTTCGATTTTGCAAGCCGCGCCCGGCTGATTGGAAAGAATGTGATTGCGGACCGCGTCGGACACCGCAACGATCCGGTGAGAGAGGTGCGTAGCTATCCAGTGAAGCGCCTTTCGGGGTCCATTGGTTCCAGGAATGATCTCATGAATATGCCAAATATGGGGACGATTCATGAGCCGGGCGGCAACGGCCGACGCCAGTACGGTAATCGTGTTTGTATGTACGATATCGACCTTTTCACGGCGGATCAACGCACATAAAGTAGTTGTTGCGTAAACCAACTCGGCGAACATCGGGCCGATGCGAAGAATAGTGAGGTATTTTCGACGGAGCACTCCCAAAGGAAGAAATCGAAAAGGAATTCCGATAGCTTCTAATTTAATGGAAAGTCTGCCAATATGCCGCGCGTCTTCGGGGAGGACGACGATGGGATGAAATTCCTTTCTGTCGAGCGCCTTAATTAAGTTAAAAAGCACAATATCGGCGCCGTAGAGATCGTTGCTGTTATGAACAAACAATATCGTCTTTGGGCGTTCTTGCATTACAAGTTTTTGACCTCTTGATTGATATGAAGGCGCTTGGAAGTCCGCGCCGACATGTATTCCAGCACCGCCGCACAGGACTGCGCAATGACGCAATCCAGGCGCTGTGAGCCGTCGATCACTCGTATGAATCGTTTTCCAGACTTCTGTGCGATCGCTAAATATGCCTCCCGTTGCCGGGCAATTTCCGGGATATTCAATTCCTGCTTGCGATTGTAGACAGCGTTTGGGGGCGCATCAAGCACAAGAACAACATCGGGAGAAGGAATGATTTGTGAGATAGCCCTCGCCAGCCACGCCACATTCCGGATGCGAAATCTGTGCGGGTCCACAGTTACATCGTCGAAACACCGATCGAAAACCACCAACGAGGAGCGCACTAGCAAGGGCCTTATGCGAATCAAATACCCAAGCCAATAATCCGCAAGCAAGTAGAGGAGCTTTGCGATTGAACCGCAATAGGATCGAGTGGGTTGTCCATGGGGCTGTGCAGTACACTCGCGGCTGGCGGAGCCCCTTAGCAGGCCTGGGCGAAAGTGGAACAAGTCAGTCCTTCTAAAACATTGCCGCAAAGTGCGCTGAATTCCCGCAACTACAGCAGATTTTCCAACTCCATCCGGACCAAGACAGGTAACGAAAAGGCCAGTCGGATGTAACACCCTCGAGACGCGCCGCGCCAACTCCTTCACGGAATAGCCAGTGTCTTTGTAGACCTTCGGGCGGTTCATTAGATCGGCAGCGAATTGCCGTGTCCCATTGATCACTTCCTCCCACTCAAAGCCAGATGCGGCCCGGGACAGGCGCGCTGCGGATTCCGGAGGCCAGAGACGAGCCAACAAGAGATCGCAAGCCGCAGGATCCTCCTGATAAAGGCGCGATAGATAGACGCCGTGCTCGGACAAAAGGCTCTGCTTATCAAGCCTCTTCACAAGATAGTATATGAATGCGTCCGCAGCCGCAGGAATCCAGAATCCTCGGGGATGTTTCCTTCTGCGGACAAGAACGTCATCCGCGAGCAACCAGATGCGTCCATGCCTTCTGTAATCCGCTGCGGAATCGGCCTGCAAAATAGTAACGCAACCACCCTCTAATCGAGCCAGAATGTAGAAACAGGCAGACGTCTCGTGCCGCAGAAATTGCACAAGCCGCGAATTCGATCGCTTCGCCGCTGCTGCAATGACCCCTGGAAGCGTCTTGAAGTCTCTGGCAGAGATCATGAAATCGATATCGGATTGAGGCGCCTCCGGCAGAGTGTCGTATCCAGCCAATACACAGTAGGGTCCGCAATTCTGTTCCAGTGCTTCGAACAGTGCAAGAACGTCATTTGCGGCTGCGGGCATCCATCGACAGCTATCGCTCGCGATTCCTTCTGGTTGGCGCATTTCAAGCCTTTTGTTTTATTTTTGCGCGAAAGGCTCATTTTGCCAACTATCAGACTTTCAGAATGAATTGCCTCGACGTCGTTTAGAAATCCATTAGAGGTAGTGAGATAACTGGTCAATCACAAACGCGTTGTATGTGTCTTTAGGGGAAAGAGGTGGAATCTTGTAGCGTAAACTCCGCAATAAATAGTAAATACCAAGACGTCTTTGCATCTCGCAATCCAGTTGGAAGGCGCGACAATACTGCTGGACCAGAACGTTTTCATCCAGAGCCTTGCGCACACTTCCTATATCGCGGAACAAGTACTCCTGCCGGTAGAAGAAATGAAGGAGATCCAGCAGCGGCAAGCCCTCTGGCGAGGAGTACTCCCAATCGAGGGGAATCAGGACTTTATCGGCCGACAGTTTTAGATTCCAGGGCGCAAAGTCGCCGTGCTCCCAAACGGAAGGAAGTTCTCCTCTCCATTCTTCAGTTGCCGAGAACTGGTCTGCGATCTGGCGGTCTTCGGATATCAGACTCTCTTTGAGCGCACCGAGCGCGCGCTGCATGGAGATCGTGCGTCCGGTGCGGGGGAGCTGGAACAGCAAGAAGAGATGTTCTCTCGTAAAATTTCTCGCGATACCCCTTCCTTCGACCCACGATTCAATGCACACGCCTGGAGGAAAGCTCGAGCGAAGCACCGCGGGAATTCCGGAAATAATACTGTGTAAGTTTCGTAGGGCCTGCTCCTCATTACGAATACTTTCGGCAGCATCGGGCACGAGCGCCAGCTTGGCGACCGCGCCAATCTTGCCGCTCTTCTGGGCAAGGAAAACAGTCAGCTTCTGAGTGACGCTCGGCTTGCCAATGAAGACAACGGGTGCAGCATCCGCCAGCTCCGGAATGTCCGCCGACCATGAGCCGAAGCCGGCTGCCGGAATCTGAATAAGGGTGACTCCGGGCATGAACCGGATGACGCGCAGCTTCAGCGCCCACCGCAACAAAAACCAGAGAGCGCGTGCTTTTCGTGAATAGGGAATCCAGGAGGCCCATATCCGGTCTGCGGCGCCTGTTGCTCGAAGATCAACAAGCCACCGCGGCTCGTTTCGTCGGCCAACAAGCAGCATTCTGCAGGTGCCACACTCCGGGCGCGGATTTCCGGCAAACAGGGTACGTAGAATACGCATCGTCGCCAGGCTGCAGCGCATCTCATTTGGCAGCATTTTCGAGTTTGAATCAGCAAGCGGCATTTGAGGTGTAGCGAGTCAGTTCGAGTGCTCAGGCTGATGATGTCGTTGAAGGAGACGGGCATACCGTTCCGCCGGATGGCGACCCCGGAAAGTCGATGGCTGAGTGCGATCCGGGAGAATTCCATTTTAGCTTCCCCCGGATGCGGCTACAATTGCATCGTCTCTCCCGAAGGCTGTGCGGTTGGGAGAGACGCCTTCCGATCCGGAGCTAGTTCGAACCACGACCCTGTTTGCTTCGCGCAAGGCAGTTCACCTGCTTGACGGTCATCTCTTCTCCGAATATCCAAAACGGATATCAAAATAAGATAGAACATCACTTCATAGTTCATCCATGCAAGCGCTCCAATCGACATGATTGACGTTATCCAGATATGAGGGATAAGTATATAGATCCCCAGCATCTCACGCTCCCGACGCAACCGACGACAGGTTGAAAGCGTAGTCATTATCAGTAGTGAAAGCACAACCATAAAGCCGACGGCGCCCAGCCCCGTCAAAGCCTCGAGAAAACCGTTGTGCAGTGAACTAACAACCTGAAGGCGTGGAACACCCAAATGGGCGATCACGAATTTTCCACCCGCGCCGCCTCCAAAGCCCCAAAACGGATGCGCCTTCCATTGTTTCCAGGCCGCCGCCCATAGAACCGTTCTTCCGCTCAAAGTACGGAAACCCGGCTGTGGTTGACGCCCTTGAAAAACCTTTAGAATTGCGGCCAGTTTAAGAAATACGGCCGCCACGAGGGAAATAAAATAGCCTAAACCAAGAATCCAGGATTTGACAATCAGGAGGATTCCCATTCCGAAAACAACAATTAGAACCGAGGTTCTGCTTGCTGCAAAGAGGAAAAGAAAGATTGCATAGCCGGACTGCATGCAAGCGCTTTTTTTCGAAATGCGCCCAGAGATGCAGTCGCCACTCACACAAAGAAGCAAGAGAGATGAAATATATCCTAACCCGTTGGAAGACAGAAACGGCGTATCTGCGGTTGAATTCAGGAGTATTCCATGGCGGTGGGAAACAAATGCAGGAAGCCTTAGAAGAAAACCGGCAACAGCTAAGGTTCCAACGGTTGCAATCACACGCAGCAACAGAGTTCGCAACGCATCGAGCTTATAAAGAGAGTCTTCTCGACAGCTAAGACGAAGCACAATGGCGAGGCCGATAAGAAGCTCAAATCCTTTGCCAAAGGTCATGACTGGGTCGGTGGACCAGATGGACGAGGCAACGAAGTAAAGTACGTAAAGGAGAAACCATCCGGATAAATCGCCCAGTTTGATCTTGCGGAATTGCGGGTTAACGAGAAGAAAGAGACATGCAGCCAGCGTAAAAGGCGCACGAAACACCAAAAGCGACCGTAGACTTTCGTGGACTTTGTGCGCCATATCGGGCTCGGCCCGTCCAAATTCGGCAACCTGGAGCGACAAAAGGGCCATTCCTGCGAATCCGGTGATGCGCAGATCTCTTTTCCATGCGCCAATGCTCCACGGGAGGATCGACGACGCTGGTCCTAAGCGAGGAGAGAAAACGCCGGGGTCTCTCATATTGCCAAGATCATCCTCACGTTAGCTCGATATGTTCCGGGGAGCACCATAGATGCGGCGCCGGCATTTTCGATCAAGAGGTGACACTGTGTCGTTGTTCGGATGCAAGATCAAGCAATAATGACTCGTATTGAGGAAGTATTTGCCGCTGAGTAAAGTGTTCCAGGTACCTCGCTCGACTGCTTTTCTCCATTGCGGCGAGTTGAGAATGGTTTTGCGTCACGTTCTCCACGATGCGCACCAGATCGTCTTGATTTGAGAAATATAATGCGCCCGAACCAGCCACCCAACGGGTAAATGGATTGTCGTGCGCAATGATGGCATTCCCTGCAGCCAGTGACTCCACCAGGGATGGATTAGTCCCTCCTACCTGATGCCCGTGAACATATGCTTTTGCGTAAAACCGCAGCGATTGAACCGAAGAGCGATCATAGAGTGCGCCGAGAAAGCGGACAGTGGGGCGGGCGGCGCGTCGTACTAACTGTTGGTAATGGTTGCCTTTATCGGAATAGTCTCCAAGCAGGATTAAGGGGGCGTCGAGCGTTGTGGATGAAAATGCCCTCACGATTTCCAATATGGAGTTGTCGGGTTCCGGCCTAGCTATTACAAGATAGTAATTCTTTGGTAATAATCCAAAGTGGCGGAGAATGGCGTCCGAGGCCGATGTTACTGGTTCCGCACCATAGGGGATGGTAGTGATTTTATGGGCGGACGTATGTCGTTGCAAGTGTCGAGCAATCTCGGGATGATCGGCGATGACTCGGTGGGCCACCCGGCCTGCTGCCCACCCGTTTAACCACAGCCAGAGTTGTTCGAGCTTATTCCACTTCCTTCTTTTCCATTCGAGTCCGTCCATATTGATTGCGCTACGCCTGCCGCGTAACCGGCAGAGAAGGTTAAAGACGGCGGTGTTGCATCCTAGCGTCAGGATGACCCCGTCTTTTAGGGATGCGTCCTTCACAGAGGCCCAATCGAATTGGACTGTGCCTAGCGCATGATTCGGTGCGGGTATAAAGATCCGATGGATCCCGTTCCATTCATCTTCCTTATATTGCTGGTGGGGATTTGCCTGGCAGTAGACCGTAACGTGATGTTCTCTCTCGACGAGGAATCGCGATAAATCCTCTGCAAATGTCTCAAAACCGCCGTGTTTGGCTGGGATACCGCGGGTTCCCAAGATCATCACATTCATCTTGCAGCTAAGCACTCCGATCGCTCTGACAGACAATGACACTTTGCGCCGCCACACCAATCCAGCAGGGTTCTGCCGGATGCGGGTTGTGTTGGCGTTCTTTCTTTCGGATTGCGCGTAACCGAATGCTAAAATCGTAAGTTGAGGTGAATCATAAATTTACAAACGTATCCCTACAGATCTCCTCGACAAATGCCTTCCGCGATATGGCGCCTCTGCTTCCTCCCACCCAAACGTGAGGCATTCTTATCCGCCTTCAATCGCAAAAGTGATTGCATCGTAGCACGTCGGTGGGCGCCGAGCAAGAGATCTGAAGAGCAGGAATTGGTTCGAGGCCACGAATTGAGTTTGCAATTTTGGAATACAGCGGAAGGAGGAGTGCTGTAACTCCGCGTGCTCCAATTTACGCGACAATCGTTTTGCCGGTGCAGATCAGAAGAACGGTTTTTTCAGCTCACGACGGATGTTACTCGGTTTTGCATTCTGGTTAGTCTGAATGCCGTGCAAATGCGCCAATGAGAGCGTGAGCGTGGGCGTGTTATCTCTTGAGCGCGTGACATCGATCACATTCGTTTCTCTTCCGCGGGGCTATCGTATTACGCAATTGGGGTTTAAGCACTGGTCTTGTCTGCTGTGAGGATGCAAAAGTTCGCGCTCATGTGTACGGGATGAGAACGATGTAAGGTGTTGCTGCATCGGTTGCGTGAACCGCATGGCCCGGGACGTGCTGAACAGCGGCTGAACGGGAGGGCGCATGAGTTTAAATCCGAAGTGGACACCGATGAGGTGGCGCTGCGGCCCAATCGCTGCTGCGCAGTCAAGCACGACTGGCGAACCAGGCGGGAGGGAAAACGCAGGATCGCGGAAGACGGCGGAGGAATGGACCGATCCAGCGCTGCTGCACCTGCTGGATGAAACCCCAATCAATTGTCTTCTTGTGGACTGGGCCGCCGGCGGAGAAGCCGATGCCGCGCAGCAAAAAGCCCTTCTGCCTCTGATTGAGGCCGGCCGAGGCAATGGCATCAGCTTCGTGGGCCGGGTAACGGCAAAGGAAGGTTTGTTTGCCATCGCTTCCGCCGGCCGGGCCGCCGGGCTCGAAGCGCTGCTGCTGTCCGGCCCGGTCTCCACGCCCCTCGCTTTGCCCACCATTGCGGTCTTCGCGCGCGACAAGGTGGACTGGAAACAGGTGACGAGCATCTTTGCCCTGAATGGCAACGTCTGGCCCGGCGCCGAGATGCCCGGCGGTTCCCAGCGAGCGAATGCGCCGGATACTGCGCCGGCCGGACCGACGCAAGATCCATGGGTGGACTCGAACGGCTGGGTCGCGCCGCTCGCCCGCTGCATGGTTCCGGGCAAGACTCTGTGGCTGGAAGTCGATCCTCCGGCTTCAGCTAAAATGTCACCCACGGAAAGATACTTTCTCACCATGGCCGATGCCCGAGCCAGCGGCTGCCGCTGGATCATCGATCTGGACGAGCCGATGCGCGCGGCGCTCGCTCGACACACGCCGGAAAGCGCTGCGGCCTGGAACCGGATTGCCGCCATGAGCGCCTTCTTCGACAAGCATCCGCAATGGGCCGAGTGCGATTCGGTCGGCGTTCTGACCGTGGTTTCGGATTTCAGCGGCGATAACGCGGCCATGAGCAATGAAGTGCTGCACTTGCTTCAACGCCTGCATGTGCCCTTCACCGTCGCCGATCGCGCCCGCCCCCTGGCGCCCCGCATCGCTTCAAAGCAGGCCGTCCTCTGGGTGGACGATGCCGAACCCACCGCGGAGCAGCACCGGCTGTTGATGCAGTTCGTCGAACAGGGCGGTATGGTCATCGCGCCCAAATACTGGGGGCCAAAGGGCATTGCCCCGCAACAGTACGACTGGCTCTTCGACTACAACATCTACCCATTGGGCAAAGGCAAGATCGTGGCGGCAACGGGGGGCTTCACCGATCCCTTTCAGTTGGATCGGGACACACATCTTCTGGTGGGGCGCAAGCACGATCCCTTCCGCCTCTTCAATCCCGGAACTACAGGCTGCTTCATCGGCTCAGCGACAGCGGCGCGCCAAGACGTCGTGCAGGTGCTGAATTACAACGCACCGCAGCCAGTAGACTGGCTCACACTGTGGGTTAATCATGCGGCCTCAGCGGCCACGTTGTGGAGCATCGACAACTCCAGGCCGCTGAAGTGCGTCCCGCAGAACGACGGAACCAGTTTTGATCTCCCCCCGGTGGCCGTGTACTTCGCCGTGGAGATTGAAAGGCGGGCTTGATGATGGCCAATTGTTCGCGCAGAGAATTTCTCGCTTCGATGGCGGCGGGCGTCTACATGACTTCGTCGAGGCTGCTCAAGGGCCAGGAGGCTCCAGCCGGGCGCGTCGC
The DNA here is from genome assembly GCA_030041305.1 of Acidobacteriaceae bacterium. Lineage (GTDB taxonomy): Bacteria > Acidobacteriota > Terriglobia > Terriglobales > Acidobacteriaceae > Telmatobacter. The sequence goes on along the minus strand of JASHOC010000158.1, from coordinate 4,292 downwards.
CATTGGGCTTTGCCCCGAGTACAACCGCCAGATCGTCGAAGTACTGTCGAAGCTATTCGATCAACTGGGCGGCCTGGAAAAGTTGGTGCGCGGCAAGACAGTCGCCGTCAAAATCAATATGACCGGCCCGGCCACGGCGCGCCTTCGCTACATCCCACAGGGAATCACGTTCTGGTCCAATCCGCAGGTCATCGGGGCCACCGTTTACCTGCTTGGGCGGGCGGGCGCGCGGCGCATCCGCATCGTTGAGAGCGCCTGGGCTACTACGGAACCGCTCGAAGAATTCATGATCGAGGCCGGTTGGGATCCCCGTGCGATGCAGAATGCCGCTCCGCTCGTGGAGTTCAAGAACACCAACTTCCTGGGCGCCTACAAAACCTACGCCACTTTCATGGTTCCCCACGGCGGTCTGCTCTTTACCGGCTACGACATGAACCGCGCCTACCGGGAATGCGACGTGTTCGTTTCGCTGGCCAAGCTCAAAGTACACTCGGTAGCCGGGATCACGCTGTCGATGAAGAACTGTTTCGGTAATATCCCTTGCACGATCTACAGCGAAGATGCGCCCGTGGACGAACCAGCGCTGGAGCCGGTGAGCGGAAGACAGTTGATGCACGTTGGCAATCGTCAGCCGCCTAAGAGCGCACCGCCAGCCGTCAATCTCAACGCGCCGAAGGAGGGCGGTTATCGCATCCCGCGTGCGGTGGCGGATATCGTGGCGGCGCGCCCAGTGGACCTGGCCGTGATCGACGGCGTCTACACCATGAACGGCACGGAGATTCCGGACCCTCGCCATGTGCACAACTGGCTCCATCCGGGATTGCTGATCGCGGGCTCCAACTGCGTTTCCACCGATGCCGTGGCCATGGCGCTCATGGGCTTTGACCCCATGGCCGATCGCGGTACGGCGCCGTTCGAAGCCTCGGACAGCATGCTGCATCTGGCCGAGGATCTGGGGGTGGGCACGCGCGACATGAGCCGCATCGATGTGGCCGGTCCGCCCATCGAGGAGGTGCGCTTCGACATCCGTCATCCGGCGGCTTCCGTCGTGGCGCCTGAGAACAGCTCGTTCTGATCTATAGCCTCAATCAAACGCCGGCGCAAGCGCTCGTGGCGAGGTTGATCCGTAAGTTCAAGCGCTTCAGATATCAAGCGATCCAGGCGATGCGTTTCCTCCAGCGCCTCGTCAAGGAACGGGCGAGCCTTTTTGTATCTGGCAGATGGGGATGGCCTGCATGTTTGTCTGATGGGAGCCGGGTGAGGCGAAAGTCGCGCGCTCGGTTCTGCGAGAGGCTGGGGGTGTAACTCCCCCAGCCTACTCACATTCAATGGCGCCCGAACAGTCGTCAGGTTACGCCTTGTTCAGGACCAAGTCACTTTCCATGGTGTACTTATAGTCGTACACCAGGTGGTACTTATAGTTGCCTGAACCGTATCTTGCCGTGTTCCACGCCGCCATGTGATAGCCCGGGTCACAGACGGCGTTGAAGATGGTTTCGATCAGTTGGCCATTCTGATCGAGAATGTCGACGTACACAGGTCCCTTTTTCGGCACGCTGAACTCGATCGCCAACTGCGGGTTGTATGCGTTGGGATAGTGCTGATTGAGCACGCGCGTCGTCGGCTTTTCGGGAATATTTGGTTTCGTCTCGCTCACCGTGGAGTAGTCGAATGGTTCGTCGACGAGGTGCCATATCGGCTCTTTCTCGCGCTGCTGGAGGTAGAAAGTCCGCAGCGGGGTGCGTGTGAAGCCCGTCAACGGACGGCGGACCGCAACGCCATCCACCCACTCGTACACCGGAATACGCATCGGATCCATCACGTGGAGCTTGCCGCGCTCCATGGCAATGTGGAACAGTCCGAAATTTCCCGGGTTGTGGCCGCCCAGCCAATGGCCCACGATATCGACAAGGTAGTTATTTTTGCCGAAGATTACGATGTTCGTCATGTAGTCCCAGGCCTGTCCATCGAAATTGTCCTCGTTGCCCAAGGGATTCGGGCCATTGCTGAAGTCGCCGTCACGGCCATAAATGCCCTCGACCATATGAAGGCCGATTGGCGTCGCGGATAGATTATCGATGGTTCGATTCGCCCACACTTCCATGCACGTATTGTTGTAGTAATATCGCTGATCGTCGCTGCCCGGGACGCGCGGGAAATCCGGCGTGTTCCATCGGGGAATCGTGTGGAGGTGCCGCTTAAAGTCAGCTTCCATGGCAGTGAAAACGGACGGATTGAGAAATTCCTTCTGAATGACATCCTGATATTTTTGCAAATAATGGATGCCTTTCCAGTTGCTGCAGTATTGCTGGAAGGGCGCCGCACAACTGCCCTGCCAGTTCTTGGAAGTGAGGGTCAAACCCATTTCGTGGGCCTTGAATTTGGCTATGTTCAGGTTCCAGGCATCTGGCGCGTTGAAAGGCCACAGGTAGGGGATCTGCTCACTCACCACGCCTCCGGGGACGTTTTTCCAGACGAACGATTCGGCGTCGTTCACATCTTGCGGTGTCTGGATTTCGCCTTTTACCGGCAGCACTGTGGCGCCGGTCTGGTCGGCTATCTCGAGGTACCGATGGGGCTCGACCACGCGAGCGCCATTGGCGTCTCGGATTTGCAAGTTGCGGCCCGCCACGCCGAGTTCCTTCAAAGATTCGAACAAGCCCCCGACGAAGAAGGCGTCGGTAACGATACCCATCGTGTTGAGAGGGGTGATGCCTTTCTTCGCGTCGAATGTCGCGTGAGCGGTCAGGTTCGGTTTGGCTGCGATGATGCGATTCACCGGAATGCCGGTGTCGTCCATGGGAACGAAGAGCGACCGTCCCAACGTGAGCCCGGTCTGCCTGCACGCTTCAGAATTGGTTTTACTATCCACGTGCGTCCGCATGATGAATACGGCTTCAGGGTGCTGCTCGACAAACGGATGTACACCGAAGTATCCGGAAGGGTTCGATTCTGCAGTAACAACAGAAGCTGCGGAAGCTCGGCCGAAAAGGCCCAGGCCCCCAGATAAAAATGCTGAAGTCTTCAGAAAATCCCTACGACTGGACATGTAGATTCCTCCATCTCTCTCGTACGTTTCCGCAAAAGTCCCAAAATACTACTGGGACAAGAAACAAAAGACCCTCACCATTGCCGGAAGGTTTTCCCCTCCGGCCCCGGTCCGGTTAGAAGATGTACTTTAGCGCCGCCTGCATGATTCTCGGATCACGGGCGGAGGTGACGTATCCAAATCCGCCCAACCCGATGTTATCGACCTGCCCGTTCGGGTTATTGAACTGTGTATGGTTGAAGATGTTGAATGCTTCCGCGCGGAACTCGAGTTGCTGGTTTTCGACGATCCTCGTGTTCTTCAGCAGGGCCATATCCGTGTTCAGCAGGCCGGGTCCCGTGAAAAAGCGCCGCATCGAGTCGCCTATCTGGCCGGTCGGCTCGGGAACAAAGTAGTTGGGATTGAAATACGGCTGTCCGGAGCGCGGGTTCTTGTTGTTGAACAGAGGTTGGCCTGGCACGACGCTCGGCACATCGATCGTGTCATTGAATGTCCCGGTGAGCGAGTTGTCGTCATTCTCGGCCATCGTTACCGGTTGGCCGCTGGCGAAAGTGGTGATGCCGCTCACTTGCCAGCCATTCGTGAGGCGGTTGAGCGCTCCACGATTCCCGGCCAGATTATTGATGGGGAGATTGACGGTGTAACTGGCCACAAGGTCCATAGGCACGTCGAAAGTGGAGAGGCCAACGCTCTGTTCGGGATTGTAGGGGTTGGTGGTGTCGAATGCGGTGGAGCCGTTGTCCATCGACTTCTCCCAGGTGTAGCCGAGCATGATGGTGTCGTAATTGTCGTTATGCTTGAGGGTTGCCTGCAGCGAGTTGAAGCTGGAATGGGCCGCTGTCTCCATGTAGGGATTGCTGCTGAAGTCAAGGCCGAAGGGCCGCGTCCCGTTGACGATAGTACCGTTGGCCAGGGTGTATTGGTTGTCTTCACCGAATGGGCCGCATGGTGTCTCCCCCGGCTGCAGGTTGGCAGGATTGCTCAATTGCAGGCACAGGGCCACGTTGGAGGGATTGGATTCTTCGAAGGTCAGCAGGTGGTGGCCCTGGTTGCCGACATAGCTGACTTCCAATACGGTTGCCGAGCCCAACTGCCGCTCGAACGATAATTCGTATTCCTCAACGAACGGAATGACATTGTGCGGGTAGAAATAATCGGAGCCGCCGATCGGGATCGCCCCCGCCCAGTTGAACGTCGAGTCGGGGTGCGCCGGTGAGACGTCGGTGGGCGGGAAGGTGAAGGG
>JASHOC010000157.1 GCA_030041305.1 Acidobacteriaceae bacterium | reverse complement strand
TCCCATGTTCCTCTTCAAGGCGCCGGTCGAGCGGGTCGGAATCGTAGGCCTTGTCGCCGATCAGTTTCTCGGGGAGTTCTTCGAGGAAGCTGCCGGCGAGCGTTTCGTTGACGAGTTTGGTTTCGTGCGGGGAGGCCGAGTCGATCGTGACAGCCAGAGGAACGCTGTTTCCGGCGGCGACGGCCATGATCTTGGTCTCTTTGCCGCGCTTGGTCTTGCCCCCCGCGGAGCCCCCTTTTTGGCAGCCGCGAAGCTGCCATCGATGAAGCCTTCGTCCGGATCTAGCTTTCCCTCCTGGCCTAACTTCTCGGCAAGTACGTCCGCCGATGCGAGTTCGGGGAAGATGCTCTGCCCGCGAGCGAAAGTCAAGAGCAGTTGCAACGCGAAAAGGAGCACCGCGCTTAGTTCAAGGCAGCCCGAGATCGGCAGTAGCTTCCACGCAAACTGAGCGATGCCCTCGTAGGCAAGGGGCTCCATGCTGACGCGCAGGGTGCAACCGCCGAACAGAAATAGGAGGGTGGCGAACATTAACCTCGCGCTCCAGAGATTGCGCACACCGGCAAAATGCGGCAGGATGCGCGGTCCCACGGTCATGACCATCATGGCCGCAAATCCCACGGTGAGCGCATGGCGGGATCCGCCCCAGATGCCACCGTGAACATCGGCTATCGCGGCCCAAATGCCCAACAGCGAAGCCAGAATCGACCAGGCATAGGCAACACGCAGAAATACCGGAAAGCTGGAATGAATTCCTATGGTCTTCGCGGGGCGCTCCGGCGCCGAAAAAACGCGAATGGCGATTGCGGCCACAACGGCGGCGGCAGCCAGGAACACAGTGGCGACCAATGTCAGCCCCGCCATGCCCAGAACCACACCGAGCACGTCGAGCAGCACGGCCATCTGAAGCGCCCGGCCTCGTACCGGCTTTACGCCCAGGAAGGTCGGCAGCCAGCGGGCGCTGAATCCCCACACCAGCGACGCCAGAAATCCCCAGCCCAGCAGCACCAGATAACGCTGGTCGAATCCATGCGGCCTGGCGGGGGTCAGCCCGCCGAGAGCCAATCGCACCTCGATTGCAAAGTTGATGGCAATGGCAACAAACAATGCTGCATTGCTCACCAGCACTGTCTGCATCCACGGCTCAATACGTGCTTTGGGGCGCGCTCTCGTACTGGGCGCAGCTTTTTCGCGCGCCTGCTCAGGCAGCTTATGCTGGCTGGCCGCATATAGAAACAGCAGGATGGCTGCGAGCTCCAGCGCGCCGGAGAGCGGCAGCGCGACGCGCCATTGCCACAGGTAGGCGCCTGCCAGCCAGTGCAGCGTGAGACCCGTGGCCCACAAGGCCCAGCAGGTTGCGGGCAGCCGGCCGCGATTGGCGCGCGTCTGCGGCTGCGAATAAAACCCGATACCCAGTACGAAACTGCCGATCCAGCCGAAGACCTGCGAGTGACCGTGCGCCTGAATCCAGGCCGGCGACAATCCGCTGAGTCCATGATGTGCCGTAATCAGCAGAAGGTTAGTAAAACCGAGGATGGTGCCCGGAAGCACCATAAAGAAAATGCCTGTGGCAATCCACACCCGGAACAGCAGGTTCTTACGGCGCTCGACGCCAACCAGCGCACGGCGCTCCGCTGATGTACTGCCATGAACTAGATCCGTTTCAATCAGTATGGTGGTCATTGCTTCTCTCCGCTCACAGAATCGAGCGTAGAAGCCCACCGAGGCGGACGCAGTGACTTTAGTCGCGCGCTGAAAGTGCCGCTATGAACTGCTCTCGAGGATTGCCGTCAGTCCGGGCAGGTCGAGCACCGTGACGTTGCGCGCTTCCACTTGCACCAAGCCCTCCGCTTGCAGCCGCATCAGATTGCGCGAAACCAGCTCGCGCACCGTGCCGAGTTGATGCGCCAATTCCTGATGGGTTCCGGGAAGCTGAATCTCAATGCCGTCGCTCATGCGTTTTCCCTCGGTTTGGGCGAGTCGTACCAGCACGGATGCCAGCCGCTGGCGCACGGTGGCAAAGGAAAGCTCCTCGATGATCCCTACCAGCCGCCGCAGCCGCGCGCCGACAACGGCAAGCATTTTTAGCGAGACTTCGGGATGCGCAAGACAGAAGCTGCGAAAATCGTTGCGCGAGATGAACAGAATCTGCGAGTCCTCGACGGCGCTGACAGATGCCGGATACGGGGCGCCATCGAAAACAGGCAACTCCGCCACCGACCCGCCTGGACCCTCGACCGCAAGCACCTGCTCGCGTCCACTGGCGGAACTCTTGAAAATACGCAACTTACCGCTGACGATGATGTGCAGGCCTTTGCAGGGGTCTCCTTCAGAAAAGAGCAACTCCCCCTGCCCAAAGCTTTTGCGCACCGCGTGCGCCCCCAAAAGCCGCAGCTCCTCCGGTGAGAGGTTCGAGAAAAGCGAAGCCGCGCCGAGTGCGGAAACTGTGCTTCCTTGTTCAGGCATCGGCAATATTCTAGCGAACGAGCCCGGCAAGTGACTTTAGTCGCAGCATACAGAATCGCATTTGAGTAAGGTCGGCTTCAGGAGAAACCACCATGGCTACATCCGAAACCACCGTCCGCGACATCGCCCTTGAGCAACCCGCTTCGATCCGGGTCTTCGAGAAGTTCGGTATCGATTATTGCTGCGGCGGACGCAAGCCGCTCGCCGAAGCCTGCCAAGAACACTCCATCGAGCCCGACGCGGTTCTCAAAGCCATTGAAGAAGCTGCTGCGGGTGCCGGCGAACATCAGCGTAATTGGGCTGCTGAGTCGCTCGAAACTATCTGCAGCCAAATCGTAGCCACGCATCACGCCTACGTCCGCGCCGAGTTGCCGCGCCTTGAAATGCTGGCGCAGAAGGTCGTGTCACGCCACGGAAAGGCGCGTCCCGAGTTGGAGCAAATTCAGCAGCTCATTCAGTCGCTCGGTCCGGATCTTCTCCAGCACCTCGCCAAAGAGGAGATGGTGCTCTTCCCCTACATCGCAAATCTCGAACGGAATCTCGCCACTTGCGGCCCGCGTCCACTCGGCTGCTTCGGCGCTGTGCGCAATCCTATCCGCATGATGATTGCCGAACACGATGCCGCCGGCGAAGCCATGGCCCAGATCCGCTTGCTGAGCGGAGGATTCACACCGCCGCAATGGGCCTGTCCTACCTACCGGGGCTTCTACCAGACGCTTGCAGAGTTCGAGAAAGACCTGCATCAACACGTCCATCTCGAAAACAACATTCTCTTCCCGCGCGCTATTGAACTTGACGAGAGTTTTGCATAGTGCCGGGCAGGGATCACCTTGTGATGGTCAGCATATTGATTTGTCGAATATCTAAATGGGGCTCCGTCCGTATGCGCTAGCCGACGTCGAGTCCCGATTAGTACCGAATATGCTCTGCGCCAGGAATGGCGACGAGGCGTTCCCCAGCGATCCGATCCGCGCCGGCTCTGCCACCTCGCGGCTGAGTTCTCTGAACCTGTTTAAAAACTACGCATAACGTCGCAGCAGCAAATGTGCGAAGGTGTTAACGCTCATCGGAAGACGTATTTTTTTGGACTTCTGCCGACGGCGTGGTGATCGCTTGGCGGAGCTTGAGGCGGAGGTAGTCGATATAGCCTTCCGGCGCTGGGTGCTCGCCGAGTTCGTCTATGACGGGTCGGAAGTAGGCCAGAGAACGGATGGGTGAGAGGCGCGGGGCATCGGCAGGACGGATGAGGC
>JASHOC010000156.1 GCA_030041305.1 Acidobacteriaceae bacterium | reverse complement strand
GCTTCCTGCTTGTGCGCCAGCCGCAGATGGTGAACTTCGCCTCCTTCCGTATCCACCATCGCAATCTGCTGAAACCCGGGATGAAAATCGCACCCTATAATCACCATGACGTTGGCTCCTTCCTCCGGGCCGTGGCCTTCACACACAGCCAACTTTACCCGCTCGATCGAGCCAACGTCGTCATGTAATCAAACGCAAGGAGGGAGCTGCGGTTGTTTTTGCCGCGTTCCGCAATTCCCGATGCGCTCAATGTCCAGATAGCCGGTCATTCGGCCCCAGCCGTCACACAGCCATTTTTGAGGCCGCATATGCATCGCTGCTCGGCAATAGCCAAGAGGATGATTATGACGCACATAACTGCGTCCATGAGCGATCCTTTTGGGAAACGTCCCTTCATCCAAACTGGAAGACCTGAATAAACGTGTGCTGATTCCCACAGGATGCCCAAGAGAGCGGAGAGGAAGCCAGCGTGAATCGCAGCAAATTGTTTTGGGCATTACCTACGGCGGTTCTCCAATTCCCGTGGAGTTTTGAGGGGCGTGCCAGGTGGCGTTTTCTTGGGAAAAACGCCACTCAACGTTCGAGGTTCTGCTCTACACCAATTGGAGAACCGCTATAGTTGTCGCAATGAATCGGCACAGTAGTCAATATTGCCATACCTCGCAGCCGACAAAAAAGGAACTAGGGAGTAGAGTATTGCGAGCCAGGCAGATTCCCCCCATGAGAAGCGGCTTAAAAGTTCCAGCGTCATTGTCGATGGCTTCAAACCAGCGGAACTAAACTGCCGGATTATAGTCTAAAATGTCCTGCGTTCCGGCGGTCGGCTATGGTCCAACTGCCCAGACCTCAAGCTCACCCGCCGGCCGTCCCGCTCCCGCCTTCACAGCGTCCGCTTGAACAGCGACGTCGCAATCAGCAGGGTTCCCACCCCAAACACAAGAAGAAACAGCAGGTCGCGATAGATGGCTCCAAAGCCGCCTTCCTTCAGCAGAACCTCCTGCAGCCCGTGCACGGCGTACGTGAAGGGATCCACGACGGCGATGGCGCGCAGCCACTTGGGAAACGCCGCAATCGGATAAATGGCGCCCGAGGGGAAAAACAGCAGCGTATTCAATACGCCGAACATGGCGCGCGGCACCAGCGGATCGTCCACCCGCACCATCATCAGGAACATCATGCCGTTGAACGCAATCGAAGTCACCGCAATCACGCTCAGTAGCTCCAAGTCCTGCATGGGGTGAAAGATCGTTCCCAGCCCCGCCAGCAGCGAGCCGATCACGGTGAGCGAAATGCCGCTAAGCACGGCTTTGATCGCCCCGGCCGCATTGAGCCCCATCACCAGCTCTAGCCCCGTAATCGGCGTCACCAGGTAGCCCTCGTGAACCCCGCGGGCTTTGTCGTCGATATACAACATGCCTCCGCCGATCATGACCGAAACGTACATCGCCAGGGCAATCGAGCCCGCCAACAAAAACTTCATATACGCGATGTACGGGAAAACCTCCACGGTTTCGAGCGCAATGTTTTTATCGATCGTGTCGGTAATCAAGGGCGCATTGAGCGCGTCCACAATCGACTGCATCTCCGATTCCAGGCTGCTCGACATGAACTGGTCGGAATTGTCCACCACCAGCCCCAACTGGGGCCCGTCCTGCGCGTAGACGCGGCGCGAGTATTGCGCGGGAATAATCACCGCGGCGTCAATCTTGCCGTCGCGCACATCCTCGCGCGCCTGCACCTCATTGTCGTAGTTCACGGTCGAAAAGGTCTTGATGGTCGCTCCCACCGCCGCGAACTCCTCGCGCACCTTCACCGCCTGCGGCCCGTGGTCGTAGTCCACCACCCCCACGCGGGCGCGGGTAATCTTGCCTCCAAATGCGTTGCCCAGGATCACCAGTTGCGCCAGCGGCAGCATCATCGACATGATCATCAACACCGGCGAGCGGAAGAACTTCCGCATCTCGCGCTCGACAATCGCCATCATCCGCTTCATGGCTGCGCCCCTCCGCGCGGCATCATCGCCCACGAGGCCAGCGGCGCCTTCACCTGCTCGTCGCGCAATTGCCGCCCCGTATAGTGGACAAACACATCGTCGAGCGTGGTGTTTTGCACGCTCAATGAGCCCAATCCCACTCCCGCTTCAGCCGCCATCTCCACCAGTTGCAGCGTGGTCTTGGAGCCGGACGACGTGATCAGGCGGTAAAAACCTCCGCTCTCCGATTGCACGCTGGTCACGCCCTCCAGCCCTTCGAGGCGCGCCTGCCAACCCTCCGGTTCGCGATTGAACTGAACTTCAACCACATTCGAGCCTTCCACGCTGTTCTTCAGCTCCGCCGGCGTCCCCAGCGCCACCAGCTTGCCGTGATCCACAATGGCGATGCGGTCGCACAACTTGTCGGCCTCTTCCATGTAATGCGTGGTGAGCAGGATAGTCAGATTGCGCCTGGCCTTCAGATTATTGAGCATTTCCCACACCGCAATGCGCGAAACCGGATCGAGCCCCGTAGTCGGCTCATCGAGAAAAAAGATGCGCGGATCGTGCACCAGCCCGCGCGCAATCTCCAGCCTGCGCCGCATGCCGCCGGAAAGCGTCTTGGTTTGCGCCGTGCGCCACTTGGTCAGGTCCACGGCTTCCAGCACTTCCGCGATATTCTTTTCCCGTTGCGCGCGCGGCACGCTGTAGAGCTTGGCGTAGATCAAGATATTCTCTTCGACCGTCAGGTCGGGGTCGCTGGTCAGCGCCTGGGGAATCACGCCGATCAGCCGCCGCACCGCGTCCGGATCCTTGCTCACGTCGTGTCCCGCCACCATGGCTTTGCCGGCGGTCACCGGGATCAACGTGGTCATCATCCGGATCAGCGTGCTCTTGCCCGCCCCATTCGGCCCCAACAGGCCGAAGATCTCGCCCTCAGCCACGTCGAAGCTGATGCCCTTCACCGCTTCAAAGTCGCCATAGCGTTTCACGATCTTCTCGACCGCCATCGCGGTCGGCCGCGCTCCGTTGCCGTTTGCCGCGCTCAAGGTTTCACCGCCCTTTCGCGGGAATGTAGATTTGCGCCGTCATCCCGGGCACAAATTCCTCGCCGGGATTCGGAATCAGCAGCTTCAACTGCACCGTCTTGATGTCGCGCTTGGTGCGGCTCACGTCCCGCTCCGTGGCAAAATCGGCTTCCGTTAGTTTTGAGATCACCGTGCCCCACACCGTCGCCCCGCTCGGCATCACCACGCGCAGTTGGTCGCCCAGCTTCACCATGTCCGCGTCCGTCTCCGGAACCGGCGCGTACACCCAGGTCTGCGACAGGTCCATGATGGTCACAATCGGCGTCGCCGCCTGCACCACTTCACCCTGTCGCGCCGCCCAAACGTTGACCGTTCCGTCCACCGGAGCCACAATCTGCGCGTAGCCCGCGTCCACCGCGGCCTCGTTCGCCAAAGCATCCGCGTTGGCCGCCACATCGCGGGTCTCGTCCACCGTCCGCGCCGAAACCTGGGTCAGCAGCTCATGCGCCCGCGCCTGGCGCAGATTGGCTTCGGCCGTAGCCAAATTTCCCTTGGCCGTGTTCACCGCCGCTCGGGCCGCGTTCAGACTGGTCACCGCTTCGTCCATCGACTGCGTGCTCATGATTCCCTGCTTGGCCAGCGCCACCGTCCGGCTGGTGTCCGCCTGCTGATGCTCAAACTGCGCCTGCGCCTGCGCCAGTGTCGCCTCCGCCGCGGTCACTTGCGATTGCGCGGCCAGCGTCCCGCTGTCGGTTTCGCCGCGATTTTCGCGCTCGGTTTCGATCGCCTCCCGCAGCTTCCATTTGTCGCCCGCCGCCGTCTCCTGCGCCGCTTTCAGCGCCGCGTCCAGGTCCTTGCTCTCGATGGTCGCAATCAACTGCCCCGCTTTCACGCGGTCGCCTTCTTTTACCGACAGCGTCTGCACGATCCCGGGGATCTTCGAGCTCACCACCACCTCGTTCGCGTCCACGGTCCCAATCACCGCCAATTCATTCGAACGTGGTGTGGTGAGCAAATAAAAAATCAGCGATCCCACGGTGAGAATGCCCAGAATGAGAAAAACTCGATTGCGCGCGCTCACTCGCCCTTTACCTCCAATCCTCGAAACTCCCCAGGCGCCGGCATCGGCGTGTCGGCCAGCACCCGCTTCGCCAGCTCGGCCCCCTGTTTCCGGTCCACAAACACCGCCTGCCCCAAGAACTCCACCAGCGCCACCCGCCGCGCCCGCAGCACCTCCACGTCGAACGGCTCAAACGGCGCCATCGCCAGCCGCCACACCGGCGCGCTCAAAAAATAGAAGACGTTCGCGCCCAAAGCAGCCAGCGGAATCTGCAGCCAATCCACGTCAATCAGCTCGCCCGAGGCAATTCCCTCCCGCACCAGCGACTGGAAAACCGCCTGCAGTGGGCTGAACACCCGCTTCACCAGCAGCGGCAGCGCGCCCTGCTCGCCTTTGTGCAGCCGCATCATCTCCTGCTGCATCAGGCTCTGAAATTCCTGCTGCGTCAAAATCCGGTCGAAATGGTCCAAAGCGGTGCGCAAAATCCTTTCTCCCGGGCTGGCGTCGCGCAAAAATACCGCCATTCCCCGGTCCCGCACCCGTCCCGCCGCCAGCTCCAAGGCCGCCAGGTACAGCTTCTCTTTGCTTTCGAAGTAATAGTAAATAAGGGCTTTATTCACGGCGGCCGCGGCCGCGATCTGCTCCGTCCGCGCTCCCGCCAGTCCGTGGGCGCTGAATTCGCGCAGGGCGGCGTCGAGAATCCGGCTGCGCGTCTCGGCCGAGCGTTCGGCGGAAGGTTCCGGGTTAGGATGGCTCGCCATAAATTAACTAACCAGTTAGTAAAATAGCCCACATCCACCCTCCTTCGCAACCCTCGCTGCCAAATCGCTCGCCCCACCCAGCCGGAACCCGCCCCGTTCCCACCTTGCCAGACTTTGCCGCGTCGAAGACACCCGCGCATGCCGGCAAACGACGGAAATCGATCTTGTCAATACAGAAATGTACATATATCCTCTGAGCAGGTGGTCAGAATGTAAATACGAGTGGTCGAGCCCGAATTCATGAGATTCACCTGGGACGAGGGAAAAAGCCGATCGAACCCGAGGCGCATAAGGTCAGCTTTGAACGGGCGTCGCTCGTATTCAACGATCCGCACGCGCTCAGCGTTCCAGACCCGTGCGAAGACGAAGAGCGATGGCGGACCATGGGCCTGGTCAATGGCGTCGTGGTCTTATTGGTCGCTCACACCGTTCAGGAGGAGGACGATGAACAGATCATCAGAATCGTCTCCGCGAGGGAGGCGACGAGACGGGAAGCAGAAGAATATGAGAAAGCCGCAAGAAATCAATGACGATGCGGAGCTTCGCGCTCTCAAGCGCCTCCGCGACGAGGATATCGATACCACCGAGATCCCCGAGACGACCGAGTGGAGTAAGGCGGTCGTGGGAAAGTTCTACCGGCCCCTGAAGGAGCCCGTCACCATTCGCCTGGATGCCGATGTGCTTGCATGGTTACGAGCACAAGGCCCAGGCTACCAGACCCGCATCAACTCTGTGCTGAGGCTCTTTATGAACAAGGGAACAGCCCCGGAACCTGGGCGCTGAACGCGCGCAACCGCGCCGCTCCCCGCTCCGGAGACCTAGGCCACGCGCCGTGATACCGACCACCCGCCAACTTGCTGACCCGCTGACTTGCTGACTCGCTACCCCCCGCCCCGCCTGCCTCGCCGATCAGTACTGATCGCGACCTATTCGTACCGCAGCGCCACGACCGGGTCGATTCTCGCCGCTCGACGCGCGGGCAGCCAGCTTGCCACCAGGATGACCGTCACCATGAAGCAGGGGACGAGGCACAACACGAGCGGATCATTGGCGCTCAGCCCATACAAGAAGCTGGCCATGATTTTGCGCAGCAGAAGCGCCGCCCCAATCCCAATTACCGACCCGGCCAACGCGAGCCGCGCGCCTTGATAGAGAATGAGGCGCAGCACATCGCCCGAATGCGCGCCCAGCGCGATCCGAATGCCGATCTCCCGCGTGCGTTGCGAAACCGAATACGCCATCACCGCGTACGCCCCCAAGGCGGCCAGACTCACCGCCAGCAACGAAAACGCGCCCAACAACCAGAGATCGAAATCGCGCAGCGAATCGGAATCGGCTGCCATCGAATCCATCGTCTTCACCTGATACACGGGGACCTGCGCATCCACAGCCGCCACGGCTGCTCGAAGCGAATGAAGCAGATCGTTCTGCGCAAGCCGGCTGCGCACTGCGATGCCCATGTTCGCTTCAACCAGCGCGCGCATGCTGTCGGGAACCTGCGCGTAGGGATAATAGGCGGTCGGCTCCGTCACCACCGCCACGCCCCAGTGGCGCACGTCGCCGGCGACGCCGACGACGGTGCACCACGCACTGCCCGCGAACCGCGGCTTGAATCGCTTGCCGATTGCACTCTCTCCCGGCCAGTATTTCCGCGCCAGGTTCTCGCTCACGATAGCGACCGGAGCAGACGTTGCCGTGTCCTGTTCATGGAAAGCACGGCCCGCAAAAAGCGGTATTTCGAGCGTATGGAAATAATCCGCACCTACCGCCCGGAAGCGCGTGACGATCTCGCCCTCGACCGGCGCGGACGTTTTGCTTTCTGTGTCAATCGGCATCGAAGGGTCGACCCCGCTCAGGGGAAAATTACGAGCCACTGCCGCCGATTCCACTCCCGGCAAAGCGCGCACCCTTGCGGCCACATCGTGGTAGAAATCGGAAATCCGCGCCCCCGTCAATTGTGAGGGCGCCGCGATGCGAAAGGTAAGTACATGGTCCGGGACAAACCCGAGCTGCACATTTCTGAGCGCCCACAGGCTCTTCAGAGCCAGTCCGGTCCCGACCAGCAACATGCACGCCAGCGCGGTTTCCACAATCACCAGGATCGACCGGGTGCGGCCAAATCCATGGCCCGGCGAGCCGCCGTGCTCGCGCAAGCTGTCATTCACGTCAACCCGCGCCGCTTCGATTGCCGGGACGAGTCCGAAGAGTATTCCCACAGCCACAGACACAAGAAGCGAATAGACCAGAACCACGCCGTCGATGCTGGTTTGTTCAATTCCCGGGACGGAGGGTGAATGGAGGTCGGGCAATCCCCGCATAAGGACAAACGCGACGGCGATTCCCAGCGCGCCGCCGATTGCCGCCAACAGAACGCTCTCCGTCAGTAGTTGGCGCATGATGCGATACGCGGAAGCGCCGAGCGCGCTGCGGACCGCCATTTCCCGCCGCCTCGCCGCTCCGCGCGCCAACAGCAGATTGGCGACGTTCGCGCAGGCAATCAGCAGCACCAGTCCCACGCAGCCCATCAGCATCAGCAGGGCAGGACGCACATCCCCTGTGAACGCGTCATTGAGCGCCTCGATGTAAACGCCAAAACCTGCGTCTGCCGCCGCATCGTCTCGATGCAGGCGGCCTGCAATCGCGCCCAGTTCGCTCCGCGCCTGCACCAGGCTTACCCCCTCCGGCAGGCGGATCAGGCCACTGAGCCAATGAAAATTCCGCGACGAACCAACGCCGCTGTCCGGGCGAAGCTCGAGCGGCGTCCACAACAGTTCCTTGCCGTCAAAACCGTTAAACCTGGCAGGCATCACGCCCACCACCGTGTACGGCTCTCCATCCAGTTCGATCGGCCTGCCCACGATTCCCCGATCGGCCCCATAGCGGCTTTTCCAGAGCGCCCAGCTCAGCACCACAAAATTGCCTGCTCCCGCCACGTCCTCCTGCGGTGAAAACAATCGCCCCAGCGCTGGCTTGTCGCCGAGCGTCGGCAGCCAGTCATACGATACTTCGCCGCCCGTTACACGCTCAGGCTGAGCGCCGGCGCCGCTCAGGTTGTATTCCCATGACACATGGGCGCCCATCTTGGCCAGCAGCCCACCCTGCTGTTTCCAGTCCAGAAAATCGCGCGTCGAGAACAGGTTCGCGTTTCCATCCGCTTGCCGCTGCGACACCACCGCCAGATGGCCTGCGTCCGGGAACGGCCACGGCCTGAGCAGCACAGAGCGAACCACGCTGAACATTGCGGTATTCGCCCCAATCCCCAATGCGAGTGTGAGGACAGAGGCGACCGTGAATCGCCGGGACTTAAGCAGAGACCGAATCCCGAAACGGATGTCCTGAAGTACTCTCCCCATCGGCCTCACCTCATGCAGAATCAGACGTTCCGGCTGAGATCCTTGTACACCAATCCCAACCCCGAAAAAAACTTCCCCAATGTTTCCGGTTATTTCGCGCGTTTTGGCAGAATAGAGAGTAATCAAAGTCAGAAAGGCAGATCGGGCTCGCCGGAAATCGGCCAAACTTTCCTGACCCCTGAACCCTGGCCCCTGTCTTGGAATCAGGAGCAATCCAGGGGCATTCGGGCGAAGATGGCGGCCGAAAAAAACCGGCAAAACACCGCCAAATGCCGAAATGAAAGACTGTAACCCCTTTGCTCTCTTTAATCTGCGGATAACCCGCCTGAATCCATATATTTACGGCGATTTGTCCGGCGCAAGTCTCTGAAAACAGCATATTTGCTTACAGAAAGGGGGGAGGGGGGTAGGATAGGCGCT
>JASHOC010000020.1 GCA_030041305.1 Acidobacteriaceae bacterium | reverse complement strand
GGGCTGCGGCATCGGCGGCAACACCGCGGGAGAGCCCGCCGCGGGCGCGGCAAACGGCGGCGCGGCCGCCGGCGCAAACGAAACTGGCGCCGGAGGCGTCGCGGGCGGGGCGGCCGGAGACAGCGGCGCAGGTTCTGCCGAAAGAGTGCGCAGAAGCTGCGTGAATCCTCCCGCTGCCGGAGTCGCTGGCGGAGGCGAAATCGGAGCCGGAGCCAGGGGCGGCTCCTTCGGCTTCGGCGCCGGTTCCTGGTTGAGCGCCTGCAGCAGCTGCGTGAATCCCCCTTGCGCCGGCATCGCCGGTTCCAACGGCTTTACCGGTTCGGGCGCGAACTGGAAATCGCGCCCGGGCGCCGGTTGGGAGCGGAAAAAATCAGCCGAGCTTTCCTGCGTCCCCTGCAGAGTTGCCGGCTGCGAAAACATCCGCGTAAACGCCCCCGGCTCCTGACTCGTCGCTGGCTTCGGCGGCGGCGCTGCCTCTGCCGCGCTCTTCTCTTGCGAAACCCCTTGAAACAGCCGCGTGAATGCTCCCGGTTCCTGGCTTGGCGTCGGCGTGGGCGATGCCGCAACCGGCCCCTGCCCCGCAGCTTTGTCCGGCGGCAGCCCTTGAAACAATCGCGTAAATTCGCCCGGACCCGGCGCCGGAGTCGAGTTGGCGCCGAAAGCCGGGCCTGAATTCGGGTTGGAAGCTGCCGGCGTCGCCGGCGCAATGGGAGCCCCAGCCGGCGCGGCAGCCGCCGAAGCGCTGAGCGAGCTGAACATTTGCGTAAAACTGCCCGGAGCCGCCGCCGCGCTCGCCGCCCGGTCCGGCGTCTTCGTCGGCTCGACAGCGCCCCCCGGCAGCGCTTCGCCGGCGCGGTCTTTGTCCATCGGTACAGGGCTGAATTGTTTCGCCAACTCCTGGGACGGCCGGGGAAATGGGCGAAGATCGGAGCCCCCGCCGCCTTCGGGCGTCCGCAGCGCTTGCAGCATCCTGGTGAACTCCCCCGGACTGGCTGAAGCGGGTGGCGTCGGTTCTGCTGCTGGTGCGGTTGCCGGCGCAGCTTGAGCGGGTGTGTCAGGTGCGGCGGGAGCCGTTGGCGCCGGGGCTGCGAAAGCGGCCGGTGCCGGTGGCGCGAACGCATTTGGCGCCGGCGCCGTGGACGCAGGCGGCTTTGATTGTCCCAAAAGCAACGCCAGCAAGTCCTCCTCTTCGCGCGCTGCGCCCTGGGCTGGCGCGGTCGAAAACATCCCTGTGGCGCTTGAAGGTGCGCCCGAAGGCTCCGCGCCGGCAGGCCGATCCGCCCCGGATGAATCCGGCCTATCGAACGGGCTTCTGGACGCACTCATCGATTACACTCCGATTCCGACCAAATGCATGGTTCCGGACACTCAGACTACATCGCTTTCACTTGACAGTAAAGGGCTGGCATCCTACGATGCAAGCACGCTTGATGGCAACGAGGTCAGGTCAGGTTGGGGAGCGGAGCGGCGCGCGCCAGCTCGGCGAATCGACCTGACCCAGGGTCCGCTCACCGGCGCCAATGCCACCAGCTCATATTGCTATGAAATTCCTTTCACGGGTCGTCTGGTCCGAAGGCATGTATCTGAGCCCTCACCATTTCCAGACGCAAAGCCGATATTTCGAAGATTCCATGGCCTTCCTCGCCGCCAGCCTGTGGCGCGAGCCGTGGGGATTGTTGCACGCCGAACTCGATCCCAAGGCCCTCCGCAACGGGACTGCATCCCTTCTGCACGCGTCGGGAATCTTCCCTGACGGCTTGGCCTTCGAGCTGCCCAACTCCGATCCGGCTCCGCCCATCCGCAATTTGCTCGACGTCTTCCCTTCCACCGACGCTATGCTTGCCGTGTATCTCACCGTCCCGCGCCGGCGCGATAACGGCTTCGACTGCGACCTGGCCGCCTCGCCCAATAGCAGCCGCTTTGCCCGCATGCAGCGCCTGCTGCGCGACGAGACCAACGGCATCGACGAACGCGAGATCGATCTCGGTCAGAAAAATATCCGCCTCATGACCGAAGCCGAATTGACCCCCGACCTGCTCTCCATTCCGCTTGCGCAGGTGCTGCGCGACGGCCGGGGCCAGTTGATCGCGGACGAGGACTTTGTCCCTTCCTGCCTGCAAATCAGCGCCAGCGAGACGCTTATGCTGCTGGTGCGCCGCCTGCTCGACGCCATCGGAGAAAAGAGCGCCGTCATCGCCCGCAGCGCCCGCCGCCACGGCCGGTTTGAAGCCGGAACGGCCGCCCTCGACGTCGCCAACTACTGGTTTCTGCATGCTCTGCATAGCGCCATTCCGCCTCTTCAACATCTCACCAACACCCGCCATGCTCATCCCGAGGATGTCTTCATCGAGCTCTCGCGGCTGGCGGGCGCCTTGTGCACCTTCGCCGTCGATTCCGATCCGCGCCAGCTTCCGGCCTACGACCATCGCAATCCGGGCCCCGCATTTCGCGCCCTCGACGCGCATATCCGCCGTCATCTCGAAATCGTGGTGCCGTCGAACACCGTTTCGCTCGACTTCCATCCCGTCGAGCCCTACATCCACGGCGCCGATGTCCGCGATGAGCGCTGCTTCCGCCACGCGCGCTGGGTGTTGGGCATGCGCTCGGCTCTTGGCGAGTCGGACCTCCTCAGGCTGGTTCCCAAACTGGTCAAGGTGTGCTCGCTCAAATTCGTGCCCGAGTTAGTCAAACGCGCCTTGCCCGGCATGACGCTCAACCATCTCTCCGTGCCCCCCACCGCCCTGCGCGCCGAGGCCGATATGCAATACTTCGCCATAGAAACCACCGGCCCCTGTTGGGAACACATTCAGCAGACGCGCAACGTGGGCATCTACATTCCCGGGGAAATCACCAAGCCCGAATTCGACCTTACTGTGATCGTGGAGCGATCGTCATGAGCACCGACCGGGTGAACAATCTTGCCCTTTGCTTTCAGGAAGCGCTCACCGCTATCGTCCGGGTCCGCTTTCAGCGCCAGCAGGTTCAGGACTCGGAGAGTTTTCGCGCCCAAATGCGCCATTCCCTGCAGTCGGCCATGCAGGAGGCGCGCGCTCTGGGCTACTCCAGCGACACCGTGCAGATGGGCGTCTTCGCCGCCGTCGCCTTTCTCGACGAGAGCGTCCTCAACCTGCAAAGCCCCGTCTTCACCGACTGGGCGCGCCGGCCGCTGCAGGAGGAGCTGTTCGGCGGCCATCTTGCCGGCGAAGCCTTCTTCCGCAACTTGCAAGCTCTCCTCAACGCCCAGGATTCCGCCGAAACTGCCGATGCCCTCGAACTGCACTGCCTCTGCCTGCAAATGGGCTATCGAGGCCGCTACGCCTTGGGAGACTCCGGCGAGTTGCACCAGGTGCTGCGCATGGCTCGCGGCAAAATCGAACGCATCCGCGGCCCCGCCTGCCTCATGCCGCCCGTCCCCGCGCCGGAAGTGCCGCCTGCACGCGCCCGTGACCCCTGGACGCATTCCCTGCTCGTCGCCACCTGCGTCCTGGCTGGCCTCGTCGTCGTCGCTTTCGGCGGATACGAACTCATGCTCGGCTCGGGAGCGGCGCAGGCGCAGAATGCCGGACTGACAACGCAATAGGAGTCTTGCTGTGCTGCCCATTCTTGTCTCTGCTTTGATCCTGATTCTCTCCATCGTGCTCGCCTGGCTCGCCGGGCCGCTGCTCGGCGTCGCTGGAACCGCGCTCCTCGTCCTGCGCATCCTGCTGGTGCTCCTCGGAGCCGCCGCGGCCGCCGTCATCCTCTTCCTCTACTTCAAGGAGAAGCGGCGCGATCGAGCCACGCTGAAATTGCCCGGAGGCTCCGATCTCGACACCCTCCTGCGCGACGCCGAAAAGCGCCTGGCCGCCGCCCAGCGCACCGGCCCCAAGTCAATTGAGACGCTGCCCCTGCTCTACATCCTTGGCGACGCGAATTCCGCCAAAACCACGGCCGTCATCAAATCTGGATTCGATCCCGAGCTCCTCGCCGGCCAGGTCTACCGCGATCAGGACGTCGTCGCCACTCCGGTCGCCAATCTCTGGTACACCCAGATCTCCGCCTTCGTCGAAGGCGGCGATGCGGTGAGCAAAAACCCTGCGCTCTGGCAGCGCCTGATCCGCAAAACCCGGCCCAAGGCCATCCGCTCCGCCATCGGCAAGCAGGCCCCTGTGCGCGCCGCCGTGGTCTGCGTCAGCGCCGAGCAGTTTCTCGGCGCCGCCGCGGCGGATGCGGCTGCGGCCGCCGCCCGCTCCACCAACCAGATGCTGCGCGACCTCGCTCAGCAGCTTGGCACGGAAGTGCCGGTCTACGTGATCCTGACCAAGCTCGACCGCGTCCCGCATTTCACCGAGTTCGTCCGCAATCTCTCCAACGAAGAGGTTGCGCAACCGCTCGGAATGGCTTTCCCGCGCCACGGCGTCTCTAGCGGACTCTATGCGGAAAAGGCCATGAGCGCGGTGACTTCCGCCCTCGATCGCATCATCTACGCTCTTGGAGAATTCCGCCTCGAGCTGCTTTCGCGCGAAAACGATCAACGCAATGTCGATCCCGTCTACGAATTCCCGCGCGAATTCCGCAAGCTGCGTAACAATCTCGCCTCGTATCTGGTGGAGCTGGCGCGGCCCAGTCACCTCAACGCCAATCCCTACCTTCGCGGCTTCTACTGCACCGGCGTCCGCGCCCACGTGGTCGAAGAAGTCGTCGCCGCCGCTGCCCACACGCCCCAGGCCGCGCCCGCCGGAGCCGGCGCCACGCGCATGTTTTCGGCGGAACAAATGCGGGCCGCCGCAGTGGCCCCAGCGCCCCAAACGATCGCTCGCAGGCAGGCTCAGTGGTGTTTCCTGCCCCGCCTTTTCCCCAACGCGATTCTCGAAGACCGCAGCGCCCTCGCCGTCACCAGCAACAGCAGCAGAACCCATCTTCTCCGCCGCGTCGTATTCGCCTCGGCCGCCGCGTTGCTGTTGATCTACGCTTTGTGCCTCACCGCTTCCTGGGCCAACAACTCCCGCCTCGAGCACGCCGTTGTTTCCGCCGCCGAAGCCTTGCCCGCCACCACCACGCCGCCCTCGACGCTCGCCGGCGCCCAGAGCCTCTCTTCGCTCGACCAGCTCCGCACCGTGGTGGTGCGGCTTGAAGGCTACCAGCACAACGGACCGCCCCTGATGTACCGCTTTGGCTTGTATCACGGCGGCAGCCTGCTGCCCGCGGCGCGCAGCATTTACTTCGACCGCTTTCGCCGCCTTCTGCTCGCCAACACCCAGGCCAACCTGGTCTCCGCTCTGAACGCCCTGCCCGCAACCTCGGCGCCGGGAGCCGATTATTCAGCCGCTTACAATCCGCTCAAGGCCTATCTCATTACTACATCCAATCCCGAAAAGAGCACGGTCGATTTTCTAGCCCCCGTGCTGACGCAGTATTGGGAAAATGGGCGCGTTCCCGACACCGAGCAGCAAAAGCAGTTGGCGACGCAGCAGTTCGAGTTCTACGCCAGCGAACTTCCGCAAAACAACCCTTACTCCATCGCCGCCGATAGCTCCGCGGTAACTCACGCGCGCACCTATCTCGCCACTTTCGGCGGCTTCGAGCGCATCTACCAGCAAATGATCGCCGCCGCCGATAAAGCCGCCGCCACCATCGATTTCAATCGCATGTACCCTGGCTCGTCGGCCACCGTCATTGACTCGCATATCGTGATTGGCGCCTATACGAGCGCGGGCTTTACCTTCATGCAGGACGCCATCCAGCACCCTGATCGCTACTACAGCGGAGAAGTGTGGGTGCTCGGCAACCAGGCCCCGCCAACGCTCAACAGCGCCAATCTGACCCAGCAGCTCACCACGCGGTACATCGGCGACTATCAATCCGAGTGGCGCACCTTTCTCCATGCCGCGCAGGTGGTTAAATACCGGAGCCTCGCCGACGCCGGAGCCAAGCTGCAACTGCTGTCCAATCCCAGCTCGCCGCTGCTCGAACTCTTTTACCTCGTCTCTCGCAACACCGCCGTCGCCAACCCGGATATCGCCAAGGAATTTCAGCCCGCGCAGGCTCTCGTTGCGCCGGGCAGCGTCGATAAGTTCATCGGCCCGGGAAACACGAATTACGTCAATGGACTCCTCGCCCTACAGGCCGCGGTCGCGCAGGTGGCGCAGGATCCTACCGCGGCTGCAAATCCCGCCGCCGTGACCCCCATCATCACCGCGTCAACCGCAGCCCACACCGCCGCCAGCCAATCCGCCCAGACCTTCAATCTTGATCCCCAGGGCCACGTCGATCAGACCGCGCTGGCGCTCATTCAGGCCCCCATCAATTCCGTCGACGATGTGGTGCGCGGCCGTGCGCCGCAGCAAGCCAATGCGGGCGGAGCCGGCTTCTGTTCCGCGTTCTCGCAGGTCATGACGAAATTTCCCTTCTCGCCAAGCGCAACCGTCGACGCTACGCCGGCTGAAGTGGCGGCTTTGCTGCAGCCCGGAACGGGGTCGCTCTGGCAGTTCTACAACACCACGCTCAAGCCCCTCCTGGTCCAACAGGGATCCACCTGGGTTCCCGTCACTGGTGCGCCCATGCAGGTCAATCCCGCCTTTCTGCAGTTCTTCAATCGCGCTGCGGGCCTCTCGGCGCTGCTCTACCCCTCAGGCGGATCGGGGGGCCTGGCCTTCTCGGTTCACATTCTGCCCGCAAAGGGAATTCAAAGCGTCACCTTCCAGGTTGACGCGCAGAATCTCACCGGCTCAGACGTCTCGAAGCAATTCACCTGGTCGCTGGCCACCAGCCAGCAGGCCGGTTTGACCGCCAATTACGGCTCCGGCAGCCTGCCCTTGCAGTTCACCGGGCCATGGGCGATTTTTCATTTGCTGGGCAAAGGCCATGTGGCGAAGGAAGGAAGCGCCGAGCGCCTGGATTACCCGCTGGAAATCGCGAACACCCCCATTCAAGTGGGCGGCGTCCCTCTAGTGGTGCATCTCGAGCTTTCCGGCGCCAACGCCAGTCTCCTCATGCCCGGTGGCCTCAGCGGAATGCGCTGCGTCTCCACCGTGGCTCATTGAAATCGCGAATCACGGAAAGTGAATCTCGAGATCGCGAATCGGGGACGATGAATCATTGCGAAGCGGCCACTTCCCCCTCCGCCGGCTCTGTGGTCATCTGCGCCGCATCCTCCTCCAGGAACTGCACCAGCAGGCAGGTCACGTTGTCCACCGCGCCCTGCCGTTTGGCGATGCCGATCAGCGACAGACATGCCTCATGGAGGTTGGCGCTGCCCAGGATCACCGCGGCAATCGACTTCCCATCCGCGTAGCGGGTAAGGCCGTCCGTGGTCAGCAGCAGAATATCGCCGTTTTCGATCGCGCCTTCAAAGATATCGGGTTCGACCGTCTCCGAAGTCCCCACGGCGCGCGTGATGATTGACCGGTACGGCGAGGCCTCGGCTTCTTCCTCGTTCATCGATCCGCTCCGCACCTGCTCGCCCACGAAAGAGTGATCGTTCGTAATCTGCGCGCAAACGCCATTGCGCAGAAAATACGCCCGGCTGTCGCCCACGTTCCCGATCACGATCCGCCGCCCTTCCACGCACGCCGACACCAGTGTCGTCCCCATGCCTCGCAGTTCCTCGTTGGCCTGGGCCATCCGGTACACCTGCTGGTTAGCGCGGAGGATGGACTGCTGCAATCGCTTCTCGAGCGGAGCCTCCGCAGCCGTTTCCTGGGCGAAGTGCTCCACCAGCTCTTTGACCGCCGTAGCGCTTGCCGTTTCGCCCGCCGCCAACCCACCCATCCCGTCGCAAACCACAAAAATGCGCGCCGCAAGGTCGTAGCCGAAGCTGTCTTCGTTGTTGGTGCGCACACAGCCGACGTCCGATTCGGCCACAATGTCGAACTTCAGCGCGGTTTCGCTTTCCATGACGGAAATCTTCCTTTATTGACCCGGCGGCCGGCGTGGAATGGCTGGGGCGGCCAGTCCCGAATGTAGGGTTTCGATTAGACTGCCAGAACCGGACGAGCCTGTAAAGATGGTCCCTTTTACGATCCCTTCAACAATCGTCGCCCGGCTGTCCGCATAGCAGATCTCTCAAGTCCTCGAACAGCCTTCCATGTCGCGCTTCGCGTCCCTCCGCGCCGCCTGTTCAATCATTCGCGCTGGCTGAAACCGTGGCGGCCCGCTCCAGAAACGCCCGCAAAACCTCCCGGCCGCTCCCCGCCACATACTCTCCCGGCGTCGCGCCCCTCCTGCCCCAGGCCACCAGAAACACCAGCGGAATCCAGCCCCGCGCGTCCTCGGTCATCTCCTGCCCAAATGCATATAGCGCCCGCGAAAGCTTCATCGGAAGCCGCACCCCCGATACTTCATGCGCCGACGGGTCCCGGCACAATTCCGGCGGCGACGTCACCAGGTACTCACGGCAGCTCAGCGGCCGCATGGGGTGAATGCTGCAGCTCTCCTCTTCGAGAAATGGGCACGCCACCCCCGCATGAAAATAGTCGATCGCCAGTTGCGTCGTCCGTTCTTCGTCCAGCGCCCAGTCGCCAGCCAGAAGCTTCTCCATCACGCCGGCGTCGCGCAGGGCCGAAAGAGCGCGTTGAAATCGTTGCTCCAACTCCGTACGCCGCACTTCCGGCAAGCTCCCCATCCAGGCGCTGAGCGCCTCGGCTTCAAACAGGCTCACCGGCGCCATCTGCCGGCAGCAGGCGCCGCATCCGGCCCGGCAGGAAATCCTCTTGCCTGCGCTCCTGGCCTCTTCGCCCACTTTGTCCACGATCACGTTTTCCAAATTCTGAAGAATGGGCAAAAGTTGGGTCAGCGTGGTTCGCCCCACCGGCAACTGCGCGCTGGCCCGGAGAGAGATTTCCCCCACCGGAAGCGAAAATTGAACCGTTTCCATCGCCAGACCAGCATCGTTTTGGGTATCCGGCATGGCTCCCCGCCTCCCTGAGGAAAACTTGAGTGCCTTCCGATTGTACCCTCGGTGACCGTCGTGAGCATTACGGTAAGCGGCGTATTTGCGGAAGTTGTTGGCTCGCTGGCCTGAATCGTGCTACCGTGTTTGTGCTGGCCAAGGGGATTCCAAGCAGATTTTTGAATATCTTCAGCTCCTTCGGGGAGCCGTCTGCTTCCTTTTCTCTGGTTCCGGCAGACTTTACCAAACCCGGCCGCCGGCGAATATTGTGGAAACGCTCGAAAAACGGAAGATTGGCAAGTACGAGATTACGGGTATCCTGGGCCGCGGCGGCATGGGCGTCGTTTATCGCGCCGAAGACAAGCGCATTGGCCGTAAGGTCGCCATCAAAACCCTGACCGAGGGCTTTTCCGGCCAGCCGGAAATGCTGGAGCGCTTTTACCGCGAAGCCCAGGCCGGCATCCTGCAACACCCCAATATCGTCATCGTCTACGATCTGGGCGATGAAGACGGCATGCCCTTCATCGTCATGGAGTTTGTCGAGGGCGAGCCCCTCGACAAAATCATCGCCTCCGGGCGGCAAATCTCCCTCATTGACAAGCTGAGCATCATCGAGCAGGTTTGCCTGGGTCTCGGCTACGCTCACCAGCGCGGCGTGGTCCACCGCGACATCAAGCCCGCCAACGTGATCGTGCAGCCCGGCGGCCATGCCAAAATTGTCGACTTCGGCATTGCCCGCGTGCAGAGCTCCAATAAGGAAACCGGCCTGACCCGCACCGGCAACGTCATCGGCACCATTCACTACATCGCTCCCGAGCGGCTCAAGGGCCGGCCTTTCGACGGGCGCTCCGACATCTTTTCCACCGGCGTGATGCTTTACCTCCTGCTCGCCGGCCAGTTGCCCTTCACCGGCGAAGACATGACCGTGCTGCAGAAGCTGGTCAACGAGCCGCATCCGCCCCTGCACACCTTCCTCGCCAACTATCCGCCCGCCCTCGACGCCATCATCGACCGCTCGCTGGCCAAAGATCCCGACCACCGCTACGCCACCGCCGAAGAATTCGCGGCCGATTTGCACGCGCTCGGCGAGGAACTCAAAAAGGGTCAGGTCGCGGAGCTCTTCAACGATGCTGAGCGCCTCACCGCCGAGCAGCAGTTCGGCCGGGCGCGCGAGGTCCTTCTCCAGCTTGTCCGCATCGACCCGCAGCACACCGGGGCCCGGCAGTTGCTGGGCATTGTGCAGCAGAATCTGGCCCTCCTGCAGCGCGCCGAACAGGTCCGCCAGCTCATCGCCGAGGCCGAACAGGCGGCAGCTTCCGATCGTTATGCGGAAGCGCTGGGCTCGCTGGATCAGGCCCTCCAGCTCGATCCCAACAATGCGGAGCTCAAGTCCCGGCTGGAAGCCATCAAAGAGAAGAAGCAGCGCTACGACGAGCTCACCACCCTGGTGTCGCAGGCCGACTCCTTGCGCGAACGCGGCGACTTGTCTGGGGCTCTCAAGCTAGCCGAAAAGGCTCTTCAACTCAACCAGCAGGACACCAAGGTCCGCGCCCTTTACGCCGAGATTTCGCGCCAGGCCAAGGTGGCCGCCCAGCAGAACCAGATTCGCGAGCTGATGGGCAAGGCCCGCATTGAGGTCTCCGCGCGCCGCTTCACCGAAGCCATCGAGATTTTGCGCGAGGTGAGCAAGCTCGATCCCTCGCTCCCGGAAATGGAGAGCCTGCTCCAGACCGCGGTCAGTGGACAGGAACAGGAGCGCCGTCGCAAGCTCATCGAGCAGATCCAGGCCGAAATCGAGCGCTGCCTCGCGGCTGAGGAATACGATCGCGCCACCGAGCTCATCGACCGGGCCGTCGAACAGTTGCCCTCCGAGTCCTCCCTGCTGCAGCTCAAAACCCGCGTCTCGCTCCTCACCCGGCAGTTTCGCGTTCGCCAGACGGTCGACGCCGCGGCGGCCCAGGCCCAGGCGGCATTTCAGCAGTCGCCCGGCGAGGCTCTGCTCATCGTGCAGAAGGCGCTGCAGGAATTGCCCGGCGAGGAACGCCTTCTGGCCCTTGAAGACTCCCTGCGCCAGCGCCTCAAAGCCCGCGAAAAAGAAGAAGTCCGCGGCCGTTATTTACGCGACGCGCAGGACGCCATCGATGCCGGCCGTTTTGACAAAGCCGTCGAAATCCTCGAGTCCTATCAGCTCGAATTCGCCGACGCTGCCGGCGTCGGTGAGTTGCTGGACTACGCCCGCAACGAGCTGGCCCAGCGAAGACGCCGCGAGCGCTGCGCCCAATGCATCGCCGCAGCCCGCTCGCTCATGGAGCAGGGGCGGTTTGACCAAGCCATTCAGCTCCTCGGCCCCGCCTGTGCTGAAACCGCCGACCCGATGCTCGCCCGCCTGCTCGAAGAAGCCCGCGCCCAGCAGGAAGAGGCCGAGCGTAAAACCCTCGCCTTTATGGCCAGGGTGGGCCGCCTCAGAGAACAGGGCCAGCTTGACGAGGCTATTCAAGTTCTGCAGGGCCTCCCGGCTTCCGCCATCGCTGGCACGCCGCAGAAAGCCCTGCTTGAGGAAATCCGCTCCGAGCAGGCGCGGCTTCGCACCGAGCAATCGCGTCAGCAGACCATTGCCGACGCCCTCGCCAAGGCTGTCAGAACCGCCGAACAGGGTCAGTTCCAATCCGCGCTCGAAGCGCTCGAAAGCGTGCGGCGCGCCTGGGGAGAGGCGCCCGAGCTCGCCCGCGCCATCTCCGAAATCGAAGCCCGCCGCGGCCGGGCAGCCAACGAAGCGGTGGGCAAGGCCGTCGAGAATGCGCGCGCCGCGCTACTGGCCAACGACACTGCGCGCGCCCTCGAGGAACTCCGCAAGGGAGCTGAGCTGTTTGAGTTCGCGGGCGCAGCGCAGCAGGCCGACTGGCGCCGTCTCAACGCCGAAGCTTCCAAAGCCCCCACTCGCCGCGGCACAGGCAACGTCCCTGTTGTTGGCGAAGCCGCAGCAGAAGCGCCCACGCGCAAGCTTCTGGTTCCCGCCATCGCTGGCGGCGTGCTGGTCGCAGCCATCGTGGCTGTCGGCGTCTGGTTCCACTTCCAGGGCGCAAAACCAGCCCCGCAACCGAACAACGTCGTTCACGGCCCCACACCTCAGCCCCCGCCTTTGCCCGCCACTCCCACCGGCGCCTTGCTCCTCCAGGGCAACACCGACAACGTGGAGGTCTTCGTCGATGGCGTGCTCAAGGGATTCACCCTTGCGGATGGAACTCTGAAGCTCCCCCTCGATCCGGGTCAGCACTCGATCCGCTTGGTCAAGTCGGGCTACACTGAGGTTCCGTCCGCTTCCGTGACCATCAGCGCCAACAATCAGTCGACCTTGCCCTTCAAACTGGCGCAATCCGCCACCCCAACCCCGGCGCAGCAGCAGGTCGCCTTTATGGCCATTCAGTCCACTCCGGGAGCCTCGGTCAACATCGACAACGCCCCCCAGGGCCAAACCGACGCGCGCGGAAACCTCATCGTGCAGGTCAAGCCCGGCGAGCGCGCCCTGGCTATCAGCCTGAGCGGTTATCAGCCATACAGCCAGACGTTCAATTTGAAGAACGGCGAACGGCAGAACGTTTCCGCCATGCTCTCTCCGATTCCCAAGCCCGTCACTCCCTCAACACCGCAGGCGCCGCCGGTCAACGCGCTCTTTTCCGCCTCGGCAACCACCATCCAGCAGGGCCAGTCCACCACGTTGACCTGGGAGACGGCCAACGCTTCTGAGGTTTCAATCGACAACGGCATCGGACAAGTCGACGCATCCGGACAGCGGCAGGTGAGCCCGGCCAGCAACACCACCTACCAGCTCGTCGCCAAAGGAAATGGCGGCGTGCAGCAGCGCACCGTGAGCATCGTCGTCGAACCCAAGGTCGTGGTCGTCACGCCCCCGCCCCAACCCGCACCCCAGCCCGCGCCTCAGCCCGTGGATCAAACCGCGCTCCTCCAGGCGGTTGTCAACAATTTCAACGCCGCGTTGGCCGCTCACGATGTGGGAAAAATGCACGCCGTTTGGGCTGGCATGACGCCCCAGGTGGAGAAGAAGTGGCAGGGCTTTTTCAAGAATTTTCCTAAAGCTCGAGTCTCGGAAAATTGTCCAGCCGGTTCGCTGAATGTCTCCGGTAGCAGCGCCACCTGGAGCTGCACCATCACTACGCTCATCCCTGGCGCCCCCGCGAGACCTCAGGACATCCGCTTTACATTGTCGAAAAAAAATGACGCCTGGGTCATCGCCGACTGGCAATAACTGCTCAAAAACCGCTTGCGATATGCCGCCATGACCGCTGTTCCGCTTCCCCCGCCGGATAATGCCGCCTCGCCTCACGCTAAAGAGTTGTAAATAACACAAAAGTTGCTTGACCTTTCAAAGATCCAGCCCTAAAATGTCCCAGAATTCAGCTTCTGACGAATTCCATTCCGGCCCAGTCCGAGTAACGGACAAACCCGTATTGTGCAAGGTTGAGGCCGGCGGTTTGGTACGTATATAGCACTTTTCCGGTTGCTTTGTGTTCTTTTCCGGACTCCTCCCCTTCCCGTTTTTCCGGGAGAGTCCGTGTAGGTTTCGCGGTCCATTTTTGACCCATCTCAATCGGCTTGCCTCGAACCAGCGCTCCCCTTGCTCGGCGGGTTCGTTGCGGCCGGCAGGTGAGTTTTCCTGTCTCCACGTGGGCCTTCAACCTTTGCGTTGCGGAGATTCTGACATGATTCGCCGAGTTGTCGTTCGCTCGTCCTGCCGTGTGTTTTTCCCATTCATTTTCCTCGCCCTTTGCGCCATCTGCATTCATGCTCAATCCAACCAGGCGCGCTCCGGCAGCGGGCCTAATTTTCTGACCGCGCCGTTCGTTTCTCTTTCCGCAAATCCCACCAGCGTCGCCGCCGGCGATCTGAACGGAGACGGCAAACTCGACCTCGTCGTCACCAAGAAGGGTTCAGCCGATGTCACCGTGCTGCTGGGCGATGGCAAAGGCGGCTTCGCCCCGGGTGTCGAGTACCCCGCTGGTGCCCAGCCGGGGAATGCGCTTCTCGCGGACCTCAACGGCGATGGAAAACTCGACCTTGTTGTCACCGACAGCGACTCCGGAGCCATCGATGTCCTCATCGGCAACGGCGACGGCACGTTTGGCAAGCCTTCGTCTTACGCCGCCCTCCAGAATCCGATTGCTCTTGCGCTCGGGAATTTCCGAGGCAAGGGAGAAATCGATCTCGCCGTGGCTTCCTCCACCGGCTTGGCCGTTCTTCTCAATGACGGCTCCGGTCATTTTCCCAATGCCACATCGCTGCGCATCGGCGCCCAGCCCACCTCGCTCACCGCGGCGGATCTCAAAGGCGCCGGGCACGACGATCTCATCCTGGCCAATGCGGGTGGAAGCGTCAGCGTTCTCGTGGGTGACGGAACCGGCAACTTCACGCCTTTGACCGCGCAGTCGGTTGCTTCAGGCCCGCTCTCTTCGGTGGTCGCCGGCGACTTTAACGGCGACGGCAAGCCCGACCTCGCCATCACCCAGCCCAACTCCGGCGCCCTCACTGTGCTGTTGGGCCGCGGCGACGGCACGTTCCAAACCGGCGCCTCGTACGCGGTCGGCAACGGCCCTGCATCGGTGCGCGCAGCCAATCTCACCGGCAACGGCGTTACCGACCTGATCACCGTGAATCGCGCCGCGAACTCCTTCAGCGTTCTGCTCGGCAACGGCGATGGGACTTTCAAACCCGCCGCCGAGTTTGTCGCCGGCAACGCTCCGCTCGCCCTCGCCACAGGCGACTTCAACGCCGACGGCCACCCCGACCTCGCGATTGTGAATTCTCAGGACGGCACCGTCAGCGTGCCCTTGGGACTCGGCGACGGCAGCTTCATCGCCGCGCGTGCGTACAAATCCGGGCTTCAAACCAACGCCATCGCTTCGGGCGATCTCAATGGCGACGGATTGCCTGACCTTGTGGTGACCAACTATTGCGGCAGTGACTCCGCCTGCGCCAGCGAGGGCAGCGCCAATGTCTTCCTCGCCAACAAGGATGGAAGCTATCGCGCTGCCTCGACAATCACTCTGGGCAGCGGTCCGGTTGCCGTGGCCCTTGCCGATCTGAACGGCGACAAAAAGCTCGACCTCGTGGCTCTCAACCGCAACGACAAAACCATGATGGTGATGTTGGGCAACGGCGATGGAACCTTCGGCTCGCCCCAAATCTATTCCCTTCCCGCCAGCCCCCGCGCTCTCTTCGTGGGCGATTTCAACGGCGATAAAATCCCCGACCTGGCCATCGCCTCCGATTGCGGCCAAACCACCTGCACCGAACCCGGCTCCCTCGAAGTGTGGCTGGGCCGCGGAGATGGCAGTCTCGCCGCCTCGGCCAGTTATCCCGTGGGTTATTCTCCTGTTTCCGTCGCCGCCGCTGATCTCGACGGAACCGGTCATCTCGACCTCGTGGTGGCCAACGCCTGTGGCGACGCCGCCGCCTGCCAGTCCGACGGAACCGCCACCCTCCTCGCCGGAGATGGCGCCGGCAAGTTCACTGCTGCCGGCCAGCTCGACATCGGTAAATCACCTACGGCAATTGCGTTGGGGAATTTGAGCGGCAGCGGGCTCGACCTCGCCGTCGCCCAGCGCGGCAGCAACCAGGTCGCCGTCTTTCACGCCAACAGCAGCGGCAGCTTTGGCGCTCCGGCCGTTTATCCCGTCGGCGCCGCGCCTTCGGCTCTCGCCATCGCCGACTTCAACGGCGACGGCAAGCAGGATTTGGCCGTCGCCAACTTCCAGTCCTCCACGGTTAGCGTCCTCAACGGAACCGGAAGCGGCCCTCTCGAAGCGGCGCAAACTTACACCGCCGCCACCGGCCCCGAATCTCTCGTCGCCATCGGCGCCGGCGCCGGCCACGCCGCGGGTCTCGCCTCGGCCAACGGAAATACCGGCGCTAATCCGCTGGGCAACGTAATTACGCTCTTTAGGATCCAGCCTCAAGCGAATCCCCCCGCGACCGTCTCGGTCAGCGTCAGCCCTGCCACCGCCACGGTCGATCAGTCTGAGGTTCTCACCGCCAATCTCACCGGTGCCGCGGATACGCCGCCCACGGGAACTGTAACCTTCTCCAGCGCCCTCACCACCAACGTGGTCTGCGCCGAGTCCACCGACACCCCCAAAGACGGCACGGTGCCCTCCACAGTTGTCAGCACTCCAAACGGAACCGCCACGGCCACCTGCACCACGACCAGCCTCGTGGCCGGCAGCGACACCATTACGGCGACCTATGGAACGGACTCAAACTTCACCGGCGGCTCCGGCACTGCGCCGCTCACGATCAACGCCGCCACCACGTCGACTTCGGTTGCCTTGACCGCGGGAAGCAATCCTTCGACCGTGGACAGCTCCCTCACCTTCACCGCCACGGTGAACGCTCCTTCAGGGGCCACAGTTCCGCTTACCGGCGCGGTCACGTTCACCGATAACGGCAGCGCCATCACCAATGGCTCGAATTGCGGAACAGCGGGTGCAGTCAATGTCACCTGGAATTCATCATCCGCGACGGGCACAGCCACCTGCACCACCAGCGCGCTCGTCGCCGGAAGCCACGCCATCACTGCCACCTATAATGCGAACGCCGCCGACACGAATTACAACTCCAGTGACAATTTCGTCACCCAGACAGTCAACCAGGCCTCCGGCACTATGACGTTCACCTCGTCGTCTACGGCCGATACTTCCCTTATCAACCAGTCGGTCACCCTCACCGCGACTCTCACCCCGTCTACCGGCAGCACCACTGTGCCCTTCAGCGGAACCTTCACGTTCACTGACAACGGCGGACCCGTGGCCGGCTGCACGGTGAGCTTTAATACCTCCACCGGAATCGCCACCTGCACCACTTCGTCCCTCGCCCTTGGAGCCCATCCCCTCAAGGCCACTTACTCCAACGATCCGAGCTACCAGTTCACCGCCCAGTCGTTCACCCAGACGGTCAATCAGGGCAGCACCACCATTGCCATTGGCACGTCCAACGGCGCGCCCGCCGTCAACGCGCAAGTCACCCTCACCGCAACGGTGACGCCCAATCCCTCCGGCCCCACCAAGCTTTCCGGGTCCGTTACTTTCACCGATACGCCTCAAGGCGGATCGGGAGTCACCATTTGCTCCAATGTGGCCGTGTCGCCCTCCACGGGCCAGGCCACCTGCACTGACTCCTGGCCCTCCGCCGGCACGCACGCTATCAGCGCCGCCTACGCCAACGACGCCAACTTCACCGGCAGCACCACCACCACCTCCGCCACCGAAACTGTGGGCGCGGCCAGCACCACCACCACCCTGGCCTCTTCCGCGCCTTCGGCCACCGTCAACCAGTCACCATCGGTCGTGTTCACCGCCACCATCACTGAGTCCCCGGTCGGAACTGCTGGCCTGCACGGAACTGTCAACTTCACCGACAATGGAACCTCGATCGCCGGCTGTTCCGCCGTTTCTCCGGGCGCCACTTCGGGGAGCGGCACGGCCACTGCTGTCTGCACTGACCCCGGATTGACGGCCGTCGGTTCGCCGCACTCCATCCTGGCCACCTACGGCAACGACCCCAACTTCGGCGGAAGCAGCAACAACCCGGCCCTATCCGAAACCGTGAGCCCGGCTGCCGCCACCGTTGCTCTGCAATCCTCGGCGCCCAGCTCGGTCACCAACCAATCGGTCACCTTTACCGCCCAAATCACGCCCACCACTCCCATTCCATCGGGCGGCGTGGCTCTGTCCGGTAAGGTGAGCTTCACGGATACGCCCTCCGGCGGCAGCGCGTCAGCCATCTCCGGCTGCACCAACGTGGCGCTGGTGATCGTCGGCGGCGTGGCCCAGGCCACGTGCACCACTTCGTCGCTGGCGCTGGGCTCGCATACCATCGCCGCTGCGTACGGCAGCGACGCCAACTTCACCGCCGCTACTCCCGGAACCGTCACCCAAACCGTCAGCGCCGCGTCATCGGCAATTGCTCTCACCTCATCCGCCACCGGCAACACTTCCACTGTCAACCAGACCGTCGTCTTCACCGCCAGCATTCTAGTTCCGACCGGCCCCAATAACCCTACCGGCACATTCGCTTTCACCGACAATGGAACTACGATTTGCTCCGGCGTTGCCCCCATTGCCGTGACGGGAACCAACAATTGGACCGCGCCCTGCACGGACTCCTCGCTCATCGCCGGGTCGCACACCATCGTCTCCGCCTATAGCGGCGACACCCACTTTACTTACTCCAACGGCTCGCTCACTCAAACCGTCAATCCGGGTTCGACCACCGTTTCGCTGGCCTCCACGCAGAACCCTTCCGTCGTCAACCAGTCGATCACCTTCCAGGCAATCATCACCCCCAATCCCTCCGGCGCTGTAGCGCTTTCCGGCAAGGTGGGCTTTGTTGACAGCGTCACTAGCCAGTCCATCACCGGCTGCTCCGCGGTGAGCCTCACCGTGGTCAGCGGGAACAGCGTGGCCACTTGCTCCACCTCGGCCCTGGCCGTGGGCGCCCACACCATCACCGCAACCTACGCCAGCGACGCCAATTTCACCGGCAACTTCTCCACCTTCGTCCAGACCGTCAACGCCGCCACCAGCAGTATCAGCCTCTCCTCTTCCACAGGCGGTGCGTCCACCGTCAACCAGTCGGTCGCTTTCAAGGCCATCGTTCCGGTGCCCAGCGGGCAGACTCCCAGCGGAACGGTCAACTTCACTGACAATGGCAATCCGGCTGCTGGAACCGGCTGCACGAACGCCTCTCTCACCTTGCAAAGTGGCGTCTATTTCGCCACCTGTACCGATCAATCGCTAACCGCGGGCGCCCACACCATCGTCGCTTCCTATGGCGGCGACAAAAACCTCACCGTCGCCAATAATGACGTCGTTCAGCAGGTGGCCCAGGGCCAGAGCCAGACCGTGCTGACCAGCAACCTCTCGCCCGCCTTCCTCGCTGCCGACAATCCCAACAACTTCAAGGATTCCGTCATCTTCACCGCCGCTGTAAGTGTCGTACCGCCTGCCGGTTCCACCGTCGTCGTGCCGCTCTCTGTGGGAACCGTCAGCTTCAGCGTGAATGGCATCGCCATCTGCACCGGGGCCACTGTCACCTCCGGAGTAGCCACCTGCGCCACCTCAACCACCGCCGCAGCCGGGTTCACTGGCGGAACCAACGGCGTCGTCGCCACCTATACCGGTGACCCCAATTACCAGACCAGCAGCGGGCCCTTCAACCAGCTCATTGAGGATTACACCATCAGCGTCTCGCCTGTGCCCGCCAACGCGATCGGCGTCCTCGTGACCCAGGGCTTCACCACCGCCAACGATCCCTTTGCTCCTGCGGCCCTGTCGGTCACGCCCGTCTCGACCGCCAACTTCACCGGCTCGCCCGCGCTCACCTGCGCAGGCTCCGGCGCCGGCGCTCCCACCTGTGGGTTCGCCTCGACCTCTGCCACTTCTTGCCAGGCAACCGCCACATTAGCCATTGCCGCTAGCGGGGTCCAGCCGTCCATCGGCGTCTGCGTCGACGCCACCAAAGCTACCCCGGGAACCTACACCATGACGATGACGGCCACCGATCCCACCACCGGCATCGTCCGCACCACCACTTTCCCGGTCACCGTCCGCGCCCTCTCCGCCCCGCTCACCGTGGTCTCCGGCCAAACCACCAACAACCAGGCGACGATCAGTTTCTCACTGCCTGCGGGCGTCAGCCTCGCTCTCACCAGCAGCAGTTGCGGCCTGGCCACCGGTCCCGAGCTCTCCAGCGCCGTGAATCCGCAAACCCTCTTCATTAGTTGCAGCTTCACGCCATCCTCGGTTCCGTCCTCCGCGTCGCCCCAAACCGCTTCGGTCACGGCGACCCTGACCACCGGTTCCGGAACCACTTCATCTCTCGATCGGCATTCCACGCTCTTCTTCGCGGGACTGCTCGGCCTTCCCATCTTCGGGCTCTTCGGCCTGCTGGGCGGCCGTAAGTCTACTCGCACCATCTTCCTCCGCCTGCTGGCGGTGGCTGCCATTTGCCTTGCCGGCTGGCAAATCTCCGGCTGCGGAGGCTCTTTCCATGGATCGAGTACCGTCACCAGCGGCGGTCAAACCCCTCCCGGGTCCTACTACGTTCTCGTCACGGGAACTGGGAGCGACAGCAACACCTATGAGGCTGTGATCCAATTGAACGTCACTCTCTAAGCGACTGGAACCGGCGCTTGGGGCCGCTCGCATCCCTCAAGCGCCGGAAATGTAACGCGAAACTCTTAGAGCAAAAATTACCGGGCGAAGTTTACCGAGCCGAAACTACCGAGGTTGACCGATGAAACGCACTACTCTGTCGCTGCTGCTGCTCGCCTCCGTATCCTGTCTGGCTGCAAGGGGACAAATCAATTGCGCCTCGGGCGCCACCGCCTCTTCCAAGCTGGTCTGCGAGTTTCCCTTCGCCACCGGTGTCCTTACCAACGCCTCCGCTCTCGGCGTCTCCTCGTCGGGCTCTTCCGGCGCGCTTACCGCCCAACAGGTGGCGGCGAGCATCAACATCGGGATTGCCAGCCAGGTCAGCCAATTGCCCATTGCCAGCGCCTCGGCCGGCACGGTTGTCGTCTACCGCGGCGGCGTCCCTGAAACCTTCAACAACCTCGGCCCCATCCTTACCGACCGCGCTCAAACTGTCGGCCGTCACAAGCTCTTCATCGGCTTCACCGCCAGCCAATTCGTCTTTACCGACATTGACGGCTCCTCGCTCAGCGCCCTGCCCTTTGCTTGGGCCGCGCCCGCCTACGTCTCCGGCTCCAACACTCCCATCACCACCACCTACACGACTGAAAGCACCAACCTCAAATTCAAAATCGACCAGTTCATCAGCGTCGCCACCTTCGGCATTACCAATCGCATCGATTTCTCCGCCATCATTCCCGTCGAGTACGTCTCATTCGGCGCCACGACCTACAACTCCCAGTCCTATGTCGTCAACTCCAGTGGTTCTTGCGTTTTTCCCGCTTCTTCCTGCCCCTATGCGAACCCGCAGTCGCACTCCGATGGAACCGCGAGCGGTCTCGGCGACATTAACTTCAACGTCAAGGCCTCCGCTTGGACCGGCGAACACGCCACCGTCGCCGCCGCCTTCAATTTCCGCACTCCCACCGGAGACGACCTCAACTACCTCGGCTCTGGAGCCTGGGGCTTTAACCCCTATGTCGTTTATTCCTATCTCTGGAAGGTCTCTCCCCACGCCAAAGTCGGCTACCAGTGGAACACCGCCACCGAGCTCAATAACCCCACGCAAACAGCCGGCGGCAACCTCGACCTGCCGGGAGGCGTGCAATACGATGTCGGAGCCGACTGGGCCGCCGCCCGTCACCTCACCTTGGCCGCCGACCTGCTTGGAAACCAATTCGTCAACACTCCCAAAGTCGTGCCGACCAACACTTCCATCACGGTTTCCGGCAAGTCGGTGCAGTTGACCACCAGCGTTCCCGCTAACACTAGCTACACCATCAACAACCTCAGCGCCGGCCTCAAGCTGAACCCCTTCGGCCAGCTCGTTCTCTCCGGGAACGTCTTGATCCAACTCAACAACAACGGCCTGCGCAGCCGCCCCACTCCGCTCATCGGCCTCTCCTACAAGTTTTAAGCGAGCGGCCGCTCCGGGCGCGGGACCCGCGCCCGCTGAGCGTCGCCCAGCCTCACCAACATTCCCCTGAGTCACCCTTGCCTATTCCTTAAAGCTGGTCCCTACGCCTTCATTGAAGCTGGTCGCTACGCCGGGATTCCCAGGACGTCGTTTTTTGCACCGTGGCGCGCGCTGAACGTGTCACCGCTTCGCCAACCGCAGCTCAATCTGCCGGAGAACCGATAAAGAGAAAACAGGTTGCACCCAACGGAGACCTGTCAAAACACCAACTGTCTCACCCGAGGGGTTCACCCACCACTCGTCAAGCTAGAGAATCTGCATCCTCTAGCCTCTAGAACACAAAGGGTTTCCAATTTTCCGGTAATTTCTCTAATTCGTGCACAATGAATATATGGACATTCTCCCGGCGGGCATTCTCCTTTCGGGGTAGACGAGCGGCGTGCGCCTCTGGCTGGCGCGTAAACGCTAAAGAGCCATCAGAAAATGACCGTAACTACTTTGCTTTCCTTAATCTGTCGATAAATTGCCTGTTTTCATATTTTTGCGTTGGTCTGGCCGGCGCATCCACCTGAAAACAGGCCGCTTATCCCCAGAATGGGGGGAGGGGGTAGCCAAGGGAGAAACAAATTTATGGATTGGGCGCCGTCATGACCGTAACCCGGCCCACGCTGGTGTCCCCGGCGTATAAGTTATCGTGCTTGTCGAAGGACCAGTAGCTGGCTTCGATAAACTGACCGTTGCCGATACCCATTCCGTTGCCGATTGCGCCCAGTACGCGGCCATTGCGGTCCAGTTTCAGGAACTGTCCGTCCTGCCCGCTCGCCATCCACGGATTGCCCTCATGATCGAAATTGAGAGCGCACACCAGGTTCCGCATTTGCAGCGTCTTCACAAACTGGCCGTTGGCCGTATAGATGATAATGCGGTACTCCTCGCGGTCGCCAATCCACACGTTGCCGTTGGTCGGATCCACGGCCAGTCCATGAACCATGCTGAATTTCCCTTGCCCCACATTGTCGCCATACCACTGGTTGACGTAGTTGCCATCCTTGTCCAGATGAATGACCCGGGCCGCCCCTGAAATATTGGTCGGATCGCTGGAATCCGTATCGTTGGGGCTTTCGTTGGAGTGTCCCTCGCCAATATACATATCCCCGTCGGGAGCGAAAACCACCATCAGCGGCTCCCACAAAAGCCTTTGCCCCCTCGCTTCAATCCAATCCCCACGATGACCGGCCGCGCCGATAGTCTTGAGCAGTTTCCCCTCCGGACTCACTTCCTCCACGATGGCTCGAGTGGCGTCGCAAATCCACACATTGCCCTGCGCGTCGATGGCCATGCCGTGCGCCTTCAACGAATGACCGATCACCTCGTCGCCCACGCTGCGAATCAGCTTGTGATCGGGGCCGAACTCATACAATTGCGGCGTTCCCGCGGGCGCGCGCTTAAAGACCCAAAGATCTCCCATTGAATCCAGGGCAACCGACGGAACGCCGCCAAAACCCTCGGGCACGAAATACGGATAGGTGAACGTGTAGCGCATGGTTTGTTTCCACTCCACCCGCTGCAACTGCTGCCGTCCACGGGGTCCCACCCCGTTCGTCATCCGGTTGTCGCACACCGGCGAGTGACTGCACGGCGGAATGCCGCCGCTCTCGGCCATCATCGCCTTCATCTGGTCCACAACAGTCTTGCACTGCGCGGAAACCTTATCCGCGTTCTCCATCAGGCACTGCCGCGCGCCAAAGCCCTTCTGCCCGCCGCACAGTTTCGCCATGTCGTCCGAACATGCCGACATGAACCCGGCCCGGCCGCCGCCGCTTCTCGAAGTCACCGTGACATTCCCTTCCGCATCGACCATCGTATATCCGGTCGGATCGGGGAAAGAGCCTTGCAGAGACCAAGCTAGTGAACCATTTTCTGCCGGTCCTTCGGAAGGCGGGCTTTGCGCCCGCGAGAGCGCCGATGTCGCTGTGAAAACCAGTCCGATCGTCAGCGTGGAAATCCCCGCGAAATTGCTTCTGTTCATTCAAACCCCGCTGGATCTTATTTCTATCAAGTATTGCGAGCGTTAAGTCATGGGACTCATCCAACGTGATCGTGCTCTGCTGCCCGCGAACCGCCTTCTCTACCTGGCGACACAAGCGGGGCATTCGCCAAATACAGAATCTACGGGAGGCGGAGCTGGCCCGGTAAATCCCCTGTCTCGCATCTCTTCTCTATTCGGGGGACTGCCCCGCGCGCTGAACCTCGTTCCAGAATCGCACCTCTTTCAGATTACACTCGGTTCTCGCCTTCAAAACTCGAGGCGAAGCACCCCGATTAGAGTACCGTTCGCTGAACCATACGTAGAGAAGCCATAGCTTTGATTGGCCGTTTTGCCAAACAGCGAGGGACTGACTATGTTCGGCGTGATGTTCATTGCGGTCGCGTAGGGAACCTCGGGAAAGAGGTTGTCGGCGTCCATGCGGACTTCGAGCTTGTACTTTTCCCTGAAGGAAATCGTCTTGCTCAGCGAGTACTGGGGCCACCATACGCCGCCGTAGGTCGAGGCGCCGATGCCCATATTGCCTTGCGTATACGCCGCCGGATAGGCGAACGCGCCGATGTTGTAGTACGGAGTCTGGTCTTGCTCAGGGAACGAATGGTGCCAGCTAAAAACGAAACTCGAGTTCTTGATCGGCTGCCCCGCCACCCGGCTCATGAACACCTCTCCAGGCAGTTCCTTGTTGGGGTTGCTTGCGCTTTGCTGCACGAAGGTTACGGGCTCGCCGGTGTGATAGTTCTGAATGGTGAGGAACTGCCAGTCTCCCAAGATCGCGTTGGCGATGCCTCCGTGGTTCATCCACCTGCGGCCCCGGCCGACCGGAATGTCCCAGGTAACGGTTCCCGTGAACTGGCCCTTGAACGACCCGGTATCAATTGCCTTGGTGGCGGCCTTGTTATAGGAGATAGACAGCGGGTAGGGGCCCGTAACATTGAGTTCCGGACCAGTGCCGATGGTATAGTAGCTGCTCCCGAGGACCTGGTTCCCGGGACCGTTGTCAATCAGCCTCTCGTAGGTCCAGTGGGCGTCGTACGAAAGGCCGCTGGAGTAGCGTCTCTGAAAATCGATGATGCCCGAATTGAACGTGCTGCCATCCCAGTTCTTGTAATAGTTGATGGACCCGAACTGGGGGAAAGGCAGGTAGTTCTGCTCAGCGGCAAATACCGTGTTCAGAAAGGTTGTATCGGTGGAGCTGTAAATGGACTGGGGCAAATCGTTGATATTGACCGGATTGGGGTTGACCAGCCCATAGGCCGCCGATCCGATATAGTCGACTTCCAGCATGGTGTTGGGCCTGAACTGCCACTGCACGCCCGCGGAATAGCTCATGGTATGGCCGTTATGCAGGTTAGGATCGAAATAGGTCGCGGTGCGGCCCGTGTAGTTACGCGAGGCATTTACATAGTTGGCGGTGTGGTTGGTGGTGTTGATGGGATAAGTGATGGGGCCCGGGCCTGCGGACAAAATCATGCCGGGCGCGGGACTGCCGACCGCCGCCTGCGCCACAAAGGTTGCCTCATAGTTATCCATGCCCATTTCCGTCATGTTATCCACGGTGAACATATCGAACGATCCGCGGGCGACCCAGTTGGGCCGGAAGTTATAGGAGACGCCGATGCGCGGAGCGAAATTGCTCCCGGCGTTGGGATAGATGGCGCCGGCGGGATTGGTAATGGCGCCCTGATCGCCGGTGAGGGGATCGATAACGGAGGGATTGAACTCCGATTTGTATGAGCTTTTGGTGTTGCCGGAAGCCTCGAGGTCGTAGCGGATGCCAAGATTGAGCGTCAGTTTGCTCGTTGTCCGCCAGGAATCCTGGAAGTAGAGCTCGTTGGACCACCAGCGCGGATAGTACCCCTCCAACTGCTCGGTAAAGGTTGTATAGTCCGGCGCGCCGAGGAGGAAGGAGGCCCAGGAGTTGCCGGTATTGGGCGTGAAGGGGAACCCAGTGGTGGCGCCGCTGAAGGTGTAAAGCCCGGAGGGAAGGGGAACCGTGTTGGCCGCGTTGGATTCCGTCCCGGTGTCGTCTTCCTCGACCTTGAAGCCCTCCCAGCCCCACTTGAAGACGTGATGGCCGATCGTCTTCGTCATGTTGTCGCCGAAGTCCCAATCGAACTGGGCAAGCTTGAAATATGCGCCGGGATCGGCGTTCCAGGTCACGCTGCTGTTGCCGGTGCTTACAAAGGCCGGAAACGTGGTTCC
This sequence comes from Acidobacteriaceae bacterium, assembly GCA_030041305.1. Lineage (GTDB taxonomy): Bacteria > Acidobacteriota > Terriglobia > Terriglobales > Acidobacteriaceae > Telmatobacter. Next base: position 1,170 of record JASHOC010000020.1, on the reverse strand, counting down.
GGGCACGCCGGGGATGCCCAGCATTCCTGCCCAGTTCTGATTTGTGGTGAACGGCGAGACGATGTCATGGCGGCTCATATACCCGGCGCGGACCTCATTGATGAACGAGGGGCTAAAGACGTGGGTTTCGTCGATTGCCATGTTGAGCGTCTCGATCGGCTCCGGCCTGGCGAAGGAGGAGGACGTAGAATCGAGGAGGTAATCTTCTGGCAGGTTGTAGATAATGTTCTCGCGGCCGGGATGGGTGTGGAAGAAATTCCAAAGCCAGTTAAAGTACATCCGGTCATTTGAGCCCAGCACTTGGTCGAAGCGGGCCAGATATCCTTCCTTGTCGGCCAGATAGAAGTTGTTGGCATTCAGGTTGTTCTCCGGACCGGTAGTTACAAAGCTGCCGGTTGCATTGGGGGCGGCATAGGGCATCAGGGCTAGGTAAGCCTTGGCAACTGGATCGATGCGGCTACCGGGAATCGTATTGTTCGTAAACTGCGTGGCTGACCAGGTGCCTCCTGTGCACGCAGGACCAGTCCCGCCATTGCAGGTATAGGTGGCCGGATCGTAGATGGGCTGCGCGCCGGACCAGTTAAATTCATAGTTCCCCGGATTCGCGGGATCCTCACCCAGCATGCCCAGGGTTGGTACGTTGCCGACCTGAGCATCGGTCTCGTGGTCGTAGTCCCAGCGCTCACCGAGGAACAAAAACGACTTGTTCCGGCCGTCGTAAACCTTGGGAATGTAAATGGGGAATCCCAGCGTGGAATCGAAGTTGTGATACTCAAAGGGGGTGGTCAAGGGGGCCTGCTGGTAGATTTGCCTGTGTATCCAGTCATGATTGATGTAGCGTTCTTCAGCCGTCCAGTGAACCTGGTTGGTCCCGCTCTTGATCACGATGTTTTCGGCGCCGCCAGCGTTGTGGCCCTGCTCGGCCGGGATACCCGTGCTCCAAACCTGGGCTTGCTGAATGGCATCCACCGGCGGCATGGCGGAATTGTTGACGGTGCCGACCTGGTATTTCGGGTTCTGCTTGGCCATGACGCCGTCAATGTTGTAGTTGATGAAATTGCCCGGCAGGCCGGCGATTTCAAAGGTTTGGCTGCCGCCGTACTCCGAGCCCAACTGGTAGTACATGACGTAGTAGGGCTTGGACTGCATCATGGGCTGGTCCTCGACGAA
>JASHOC010000155.1 GCA_030041305.1 Acidobacteriaceae bacterium | reverse complement strand
ACCGGCGATGCTGTCATCGAGCTTGGGGCAGAAGCAGCGGCTGCTGGAGAGCGGATCGTCTTCGAGGCCAAAAGCAATAAGAGCTATTCGCTGAACGCCGCTCGCGCCGAGATCGAAGAGGCGAGGAAGAATAGAGAGGCGAACGTCGGTGTCTTTGTTTTTGCAAAGACCAGCGCGCCACCAGGGATGCAACCCTTTATGCGCATCGACCGCGATCTGTTCGTGATTTGGGACGCTTCTGACGCAGCCACGGACATTTACTTGACGGCGGCCGTGAGTGTCGCCAAGGCCCTTCTATTCCGGGAAAAGGCCGCAATGAGTAAGAGCCGGGGAGAGGTCCAGGAGATCGAACGCGCGGTGAACATCCTGGAAAAATTATTGGCCAGTCTCGATGAGATGGAAACGCTGACGAATACAATCCACAACAACGGCGGTAAGATCCTGAAGAAGATAGCGACCATTCGAGACGGGGCGCAAGAGCAGATCGAGCAATTGCGAGCTTCACTTGCCGCCCTGAAGAGAGAGATAGAGCCCTCGATTTCGGGGAAGAACCTAGCGTAGAGGGAGGCGCTTGGCCCAGGTCTGCTGCTCGCTGACAACGGCGGCAGGTAGGCCGGATCCCTGATCCGGGCCTCGGCTGTTGGAACCGCGACGTCCCAGGCGAAGAGTTTTGAAAGATCCCACTTGCCGACCACACAGCCGCGATGCCCCTGGGCTCGGAGCGTTATACTCCTCCCCATGAAACGCCTCCTCCTGCTGTGCACCTTGGCTGCTCTCCTGTTCAGCGGGGCGACAAACGCGCAGATTTCAAGCAACGTCTTTGAGCGGGTTCTGAATGTCCGCGTCAGTGCTGGAACCGATCACGAGGAAACGGCGACGGCGTTCACGGTTGACGTGGACGGGCAAGAATACTTGATAACAGCGAAACATGTTGTGCAATCGCTCGGGGGAAACGACAAAATCGACATTTTCGGAAACGGCGTCTGGACACCGATCTCAGTAAAGATCTTCCGCTGTGATGATCCTATCGACATCGCGGTCCTTATTCCGCCCTATCAACTTACGGTGAATTTCACCCTTCCGTTCGAACCAGTGAATATCCAGTTCGGGCAAGAGGTTTATTTTCTGGGATTCCCATACGGGATCCAGAGCCCCGTCCATGGAGTGAATGGCCCATATCCGCTCGCTCTGGTCAAACGGGGAACATTCTCGGGTCAAATCCCGCTCGATCCTGCTAAGAAGGCGGTTATGATTCTCCTCGATGGGTATAACAATCCGGGATTCTCTGGAGGCCCGATTGTGTATCGCGATTTCAGTCAGCCTGGGTATGTAATGAAGGTCTTTGGTGTCATTTCTGGTTTTATCCCCGAGGTGGTCCCCACGATGACTGAACACTCCATTGATTCGCCGAACGCGGCTGGTGCTATTGCGAAGTCCGAACCTTGGCGAATTCGGCGAAGAAAAGACGGTACGTACTTTGAGTATGTGGACAGTGGGGAATCCGTTGCGTTGAACACCGGTTTGGTAGAGGGATACTTCTTGGACCCTGCCATAGACCTAATTCGAAAACACCCTATCGGACCGGAAGCGAAGGATCTTCCTGGCAACAGCCCAACTGGAGCCCCGTAAGATCTTTGCTGACCGGGGAGAGCCTCTCGCGCTCACACTAGGCTGTTGGGTTATTGCCTTATCAACGCCAACTGGGACCTTTGCTGACTCTTCGCCACCCTGCCGCCAATCTCCAGATGGCCGACACCCGAGGACTAATCTAGCTGGACCGAGTTGTCTGGCGTGGCCCGGATGAATTCGCTATGGCGCTCGACTGGCACGGATTCGGGACGATGTTATTATGGGCGGCGTGCAAAGCATCTTCGAGGCGGCGGGTGGGAACGACGGCCTACGCCGTCTTGCCGAGGCTTGGCATCGCCGGGTAATGGCCGACGAGATCGTCGCCCATGCATTCAGCCACGGGTTCCACCCACAGCATGTCGAGCGACTCGCCGCCTACTGGGGCGAGGCGCTCGGTGGCCCGAGCACGTATTCGGATTCTTATGGCGACGAGACCACCGTGGTCAAGATACATAGCGGGAACGGGAAGCACGAGGAAATGGATCGTCGCGCGATTGCCTGCTTCGACCAGGCTCTGGCGGACGTCGGACTTGGTGACGAGAGCACCTTGCGGCAAGTTCTGCACGACTACTTCGCCTGGGCGACCACGACAACCATGGCCCGCTACCATCGGACCGCTGATGATGTGCCAAACGGCCTCAGAATCCCACACTGGTCATGGAATGGGCTCCAGGGGTGATGCGCCAGTTTGGTCACCCGGGGGTTGATCACCCTCCGTATCGAAAACGCCTTGGACTCAGATCGGAGGCTCATTCCAAACTCGTCGCCAGGCGTTTCTTCGATCAAGGCTCACGGTCATTCGATAGTGAGTTTCGAATCCGCAGGGTCGCACGGCGGTTGCCGGGCGGGTCATGAGCCGGTTGCGATCTCGCCGATCATCACCTCGCGGGCGATAGCATCAGCGCGGCGCTTCTCTCCGCGTGGACCTTCAGGCACGAGGCTTTTCCGACCGTGCACGGAAAGCCACGACCAGCGATATGACGACTGCAACAATCACTCCGATGATCACCGGGAGCCACCGAGCCATGATTTTCTCCATGCTTCGCGCTAAGCATAGCGCATGGCGCTGAGAGAGCGCGCTGTCAGTGTTGAAATTTTCAAACTGACCCACTACCGGTCATTCGGATGGTGTGTTGAATCCGCTCGGGTTCCGGAGGCATTCTCTTGCAAGCACCGGTGGAACTATTCGCCCCGCAGCGCCTCGATGGGGTCCACCGACGCCGCTCGCCGTGCTGGAACCGCTGATGCAGTGAGCGCCAGTGCGAACACGGCGATCGTGGCAACCGCCAGAACCGCCGGATCGAATGGGCTCACATGGAAGAGAAAGGACCGAAGAATTCTCGATGCTACAACGGAACCGGCGAGCCCTAAAACACATCCGGCGGCAGCCAGTTTGATACCAGAGGCAAGGATGAGGCGGATGATGTTCGTGCGCTGCGAACCGAGGGCCATGCGGATCGCCATCTCCTGGACGCGCGAAGCCACCGAAAATGCAATTACGCTATAGATGCCAAGCACGGCCAGCAAAAGCGCAGCCAGGGCGAAGCTGGAAATGACGACCGTGTTGAAGCGGCGCGGGGCCTCGCTCTGCGACACTACCTGCTCCATGGTTTGCACCTGGGTCAGCGGCAACTGCGGGTCGATGGAGCGGACCACGGCACGCACGGAGTTCTCCATCTGTTCGGGCGGCAAGGCCGAACGCACGACAATGTGGCCGCTGTCGCCCCACACGTCATTGGGGGAAAAGGGGCCACCGAGGTCCTTGTCCACTTGGGCCACTGGCTGATAGAACTCTGCGATCGCGCCGGTGTCGGGCGCGTACACCTTCACGTCGGCCACTTCGCCCACCACCGTCATCCATGGTGCTCGCCTCTTCTGGTTGCCAACGTGCATGTGTTTCCCAATTGGGTTCTGATTCGGCCAGTAGTGCCCCGCGAACTCCTGATTGACGATGACAACGAGTTGGCTGTTCGCGTCGTCGTCGTCGGTGAAGTATCGTCCGCGCAGCAGCGGAATACCCATCACGTTGAAAAAGTTGCCGACCACCTCGGAATGTGCGGCTAGTATCAGGCCGGGCCCGCGCGGATTCACGTAGCCGTCTGCGGTAAAGCCCTCGCAGCAGCCGCTCCTTGTGGGAAGGCCGCTCGTCAGGCCCACGGATCGAACGCCCGGCAGTCGACTCAGGCGGAGAAGCACCTGGTCGTTGAAAACTTCGACTCGCGCTTGCGTTGGGTATGCTTTCTTCGGCAGTGAGTAAAAGGCCGTGGTCACACGCTCCGGCTGGAAGCCGAGATCCACGTTGCTCATGTTCAAGTAACTGCACAGAAGCAGCCCTGAAGCGCATAGCAGAATCAGCGCAATCGCGATCTCCGCCACCACCAGCGCCGAACGCAGCCGCGCATGGGTGCCGCTCGCCGAGCCGCTGCGTGCGCCTTCTTTCAATGAGTCGCTTACGTTGGTGCGCAGGGCCACGAAGCCCGGCACCAGTCCGCACGCCAAACCGGTCAGCAGAGTCAACAGAAGCGCGAAACCCGCCACCGTCCAGTTCAGAGCGATCTGGTTGATCAGCGGCAGGTTGGCCGGTAAAAAGTCTTTTCCGATCGCGACGGCCAGGCTGGCGAGGCCAATTCCCAGCATGCCTCCAGTCACGCTGATGACGAGACTTTCGAGAATGGTCTGGCCCAGCAGCGCGCGTGCTGGCGCGCCCACCGCCAGGCGCACAGCCGTTTCCCGCTGGCGGCGAATGGCCCGCGCCAGCAAAAGCCCCGCCAGGTTGGCGCAAGCGATGAGCAGCACCACAGCCACGGCGAGAAACAACATGCGCAGCAGCGGACGGGTCTCCACTACCGTGATCTCGTGCAACGGATAAACCACGGGCCGGATGCGGATGGTCGATAGGTTGGGCGGATAGTTGCGCATAATCTGTGCGGCCACCCGCTGCGCATCGCCCTGCGCCTCCGCTATGGTGACGCCGGGCTTGAGCCGCCCAACCATCATCAGAAACCAGTTCGCCTCTGCCTCCGGCGAAAGCTCCTCCGCGCTGAAGCTCATGGGAACCCATAGCTCGCAGCGATCGAGACGGCCGGTGCCGATGGGAAACTCGAAGTTCCTGGGCATAACGCCGATGATGGTATACGGCCTTCGATTGAGGTCGATTTCGTTTCCAATCACGTGCGGGTTGCCGTTGAACCGGCTCTTCCAGGTGGCGTAGCTCAGCACCACGACCTGGGCTTTTTGCGTGTCTTCTTGCGGAGTGAACACGCGGCCCATGAGCGGAGCAACGCCCAGCACGGAGAATACGGAGGGCGTCATACGCGCGGCGACGATCTGGGCGGGCTGGCCGACTCCAGAAAGCTCGTAGTCTTCGAGGCCAAAACCGCCGAGGCTCTGAAAGGAGTGTGCGTCGCGGTGGTAAGTCACCACCTCGGGCGCGGTCACCCATCCGGGGTCGCCGTGCTCGCCCATTTGACCCCCGCTTACTTGGTCGCCCAGGGTCACCAGGCGGTCGGCATTCGGAAACGGCAGCGGTTGCAGCAGCACGCCATCCACCACGGAGAAGATCGATGCGGTCGCTCCGATGCCGAACGCCAGCATCAGCACGGCGGTGGCTGTGAATCCTGGTGACTTCCGCAATTGACGCCAAACTAGGCGGAGGTCCGAAATTCCCGGCATGGCTACTCCTTCCAAATTGGTCCCTGGGAGCCCGCCTTCTATTTGCCTATCACCCAGAACAGCCGATCGGCCTTGCATAATTTCTCGCACGTTTCACCGCTCTGCCGAAGCCGAAGCAACTGCATCGACCCTGAAGCACAGACCCCGAACTCCGCGACGGGGCTCACTGGGCATCAGAGAGCGACGAAGTCTCGAACTTTGTTCGGATAATCGCCGAGGCCGCGCTTATTGCCGACTTGCCCAACTACGCCTTGTTTCGCCCCGGGCTGTTAGAGTTGAGGTGGAAACGCGACTTAGAATAATAGTGGCTGTTCAGCGCGCGTTTCTCTCTTTGGCCAAAAAACTCCGATAATCACCCAAGATTTCGCGTGCGCCAATACTGTTCCAACATAGAAGTGTGTGTCTCTGTCAGACGCGCATATTTGCTCAAAGAACTTCCGTTTGACCATTTGGCACGCCTCGACGGGGGTGGAACCTAAATCCACACATTTCCAGTACAACGCGCCGACCTCCCAATCCTCAATCATCTTTTGGTGAGTTCCCTTGCATCGAAGGTCATCGCAGATGAATTTGTATTGAAATTTCCACGGCACCTTTCGTGGAGGCTCCTTACTGGCCTTACGATTCTCCCAGAGGCGCTGTTGGGCAAGCGCGGCCTTGAACGCCGGTTTCCAATCGTCCTCTGAAGGCGTCCAGACGAGGTCATAGATTTCTTTGGGACGGAAGATTCCCAATGATGTCTTATCCTCCGCTTGCTTGGCCTCAAGCTCTTCCATCGACTGCGACCGCTTCGCCAGCGCGTATCGGGCGCGATCAGCCCAATTGTTGTCCGATGACAGCGGTTCCCCCAATAAACGAATAGAGTCACAATCTGGACGAAAGCTCTCTTTACGCGAATCCCGTCCAGTGTGTTTGACAGCATTGACTTCAAGCCACTGATACTTCTTGTACTGTTGACTGAACGGAAGGTCCCGGAAATTGACGGGATAGAGACGAACGAAATCGCCGTGCT
>JASHOC010000019.1 GCA_030041305.1 Acidobacteriaceae bacterium | reverse complement strand
AGAATCTGCCGATGAAGGTTTCGGCCACCATGCCCCCAATCACGGCCGTTCCCATGATCTGGCGCGCGAGGGCGCCTGCTCCGGATGCGGTCCATAGGGGAAAACAGCCCAAAATGAATGCGAACGAGGTCATCAGAAGCGGACGGAGGCGAAGCCTCGCAGCAGAGAGCGCCGCATCGACCAGGGACATGCCGCGCTCGAAGTCCTCCTTGGCAAATGCGACGATCAGAATAGAATTCTTCGCGGCCAGGCCAATGAGCATCACCAGGCCGATCTGCGCGTAGACATCGTTCTCGATTTGGACCAGGTACGCAGGCGCGAAGAACCCGAGAACAATGCGGCGCAGCCAGAGTGCGGCGAGATCCCCGAATACCGCGACCGGCGTACTCAGGAGCACGCTGAATGGCAAGCTCCAGCTTTCATAGAGTGCTGCCAGAATCAGGAACACGAACAGAAGCGAAAATCCGAAAATGACCGACGGCGGCACTCCTTCCTCAGCCCTTTTCTCCTGGTAAGACATGCCCATGTAATCAAATCCCATCTCGCCGGGCATGGATTGTTTGAAGACTTCTTCCAGAGCGGCTCTCGCCTGGTCGGCGCTGTAGCCCGGCGCGGCCGTGGCGTTGATCTGCGCGGAACGATATTCGTTGTAGCGCATGGTGAATTCAGGGCCGGAGCGCGTCTCAAAGTCTGCAAGAGCGGAGAGCGGCACCATCTCCCCCTGGTTGTTGCGCACGTAGAACTGAGAGAGGTTCGAAGTGTTTGAGCGGTAGGACGCTTCGGATTCGACATAGACCTGCCAGGTGCGGCCGAAGCTGTTGTAGTAGTTGACGAACATACCACCCATGTAGGCCTGAATGGTGTCGTAGACGTCGCTTAATGCAACGCCTTGTTTCAGCACTTTGTCGCGGTCCACCTGTATGAATTTTTGCGGCACGCCGGGTATGAATGTGCTAAAGATCGTGCCGATTTCGGGACGCGTGCGAGCGGCTGCCAGAAACTTGGCCAGGTTATTTGCAAGAAACGGGACGTCCTTCCCCGCACGGTCCTCAAGGACAAACGAGACACCTCCGGAAGTGCCTACGCCCGGGATCGCCGGCGGTGAGAAGCTGAAGACCGTCCCCGCAGGCAGGCTTTTGAGTTCCTGGTTCAAGCGCGCCTTGATCGCCTGGTATTGTTCGGCTCGGCTGGTCCGCTCATCCCAGGGTTTCAGGCTTACCCAAAAGAAACCGTTGTAACTGGTCCGAACAAAACTGAGCAGGCTGAAACCGACCACGCTGGTGGTGTATTGAACGCCGGGCGTGTCAGCCAGAACCTGTTCCACCTGCCGCGCAGCTGCACTAGAGCGCTCGAGCGAAGCCCCATTGGGAAGCTGCATATTGATGTAGATGTACCCCTGATCCTCATCGGGCATGAAGCTGGTGGGCAGATGGTGGCCAAAGAACCACGCCGCCAGGCCGGCGACAGCAAGGAGCACCATCACCACTCCGGCCTTGCGAATCAGGTCTCCGGAGATGCGAACAAAGCTATCGGTGGAGCGCTCGAAATAGGCGTTGAACCAGCCAAAGAACTTTCCGAGTGGTCCGCGAGCCGGTTGCTTCGGCTTGAGCAGTAGCGCAGCAAGGGCCGGGCTGAGCGTGAGAGCGTTAAATGCCGAGAGCACCACCGAGATCGCGATGGTAATGGCGAACTGTCGATAGAGACTACCGGTGATTCCGGGAATGAAAGCGGTTGGCACAAACACTGAGGCCAGGAACAGAGCTATGCCCACGACGGGACCAGCGAGCTCGTCCATTGCCTTTCGGGCTGCATCCTTCGGAGTTAGCCCTTCCTCGATATGATGCTGCACGCCTTCGACAACTACGATGGCGTCGTCGACTACCAGTCCGATCGCGAGGACCAGACCGAACATCGAAAGCGTGTTGATGGAGAACCCGAACAGAGGAAAGATGACAAAGGTTCCCACCAGCGACACCGGCACCGCCAACATGGGAATAAGAGTCGCGCGCCAGTCCTGCAGAAAAAGATAGACCACAATTACGACCAGCAAAATCGCGATCACGAGGGTCTGAAGGATCTCCTTCATACCTTCTGTGACGGGGAGTGTCTGGTCGAGTGAAACTGCGTAATCAACGTCCTGGGGGAAGCGTTGCTTCATCTGAGCCATCAGCTTGCGCACGGCCTCGACCGTTTGCACGGCATTGGTTCCGGGCAGTTGATAGATCGCAATCGCGGCGGCTGGCTTGCCATTCAGGCGGCTGATCAGGCTGTAGTCCTGGGTGCCCAACTCAACTCGGGCCACATCCTTGACCCGAACGGTCCCGCCGTTCGGCGCCTCGCGCAGTATCACGTTGCCGAACTGCTCGGGCGTCGTGAGACGTCCTTGAGCTAAAACGGCATAGGTGTATTGCTGATCCCGCGGGGCCGGCTCACCTCCGACCTGGCCGGCGGGATTCACGGTGTTCTGCGCTTGAATTGCGTTCGAAATATCGGTTACGGTGATGCCAAGTTTCGCTAACTGGTCAGGCTTCACCCAGAGCCTCATGGCATATTGCCCCGCGCCGAACACCGTCGTCTGGCCAACGCCGTACGAGCGTGCGATGGGATCGTTCAAGTTGATGTAGGCATAGTTAGCCAGATAAGTCGCGTCGTGAGTGCCGTACGGCGAGTAAAGGGCAATGAGCATGAGCGGAGCAGTCGCCGACTTCTTCAGCGTGACTCCGTAGCTGTTGACCTCGGGCGGAAGCTGCCCAGTTGCGAGTTGCTCGCGCGACTGGGTGAGCAGCAGGTCCGTGTTGGGATCCGTTTTTGGATCGAAATCGGCGATTAGAGTCGTCTGCTGGTTGGCGGTCGCGTTCAGCGAGTACATGTAGTTCATGTTGTCCACGCCGTTGACCTGCTCCTCGATGGCCGTTGCGACTGCATCCTCCAACGTCTTGGCGTCGGCCCCGGGATAGGTGGCTTGCAGCCTGATTTCGGGTGGCGCGATGTTGGGGAACTGGGCGACCGGCAAGGTTGCGATGGTGACCGCGCCGACGATGACGGTGAGAATCGCGATGACGATCGCCACGATAGGCCGATTGATGAAAAACTTGGACATAATTCGGGTTCCTTTGAGCCTGAGGTTTCAGTGTTTGACGGTCACTCGACGTTGCTCTTGAATAGTGCGGTTCGTACCGTCATTCGCGGCTTCAGATTTTGCTGGCCTTCGACGACGACTCGATCCCCGGGCTTTAGTCCGTTCTGGATGACCCACATCTTGCCCGTGCTCTCTCCGACTTGAACTGGACGCATGCTGACGCGGCCGTCCTTCTCGACAACAGCAACCAAATAACTGCCTTGCTGCTCGTTGACGGCGGCCTGGGGGATCAAAAGCGCGTTCTGCTGCACACGGGTGACGGCGCGGACCTTGCCATACTGCCCGGGACGAAGAACATTGCCGGGATTGGGAAACGGAGCGGCGAGTTGAATCGCACCCGTGTTCTGATTCACCTGGCGATCGGCAAAATAGAATTTGCCGTCGCGCGGGTATGTGGTTCCGTCGGCCAGTACGAGCTGGAGCTTCCAGTGATCTCTCTCCGAGCCGGAGAACTGTTTCTGCAAGGCGAGATACTCCTGTTCGCTGATCGTGAAATAGTCTCGAATCGGGTCGAGCGTCGAAACTGTAGTCAATGGGCCACTGCTGGTGTTGACCAGGTCACCTACCTGCGCCTGCGCGATGCCGGCGATGCCGTCGATCGGAGAAGCGATACGCGTGAAGCCGAGGTTGATGCCGGCGGTTTCAACCGCGGCTTGGTTGGCTTGAATCTGCGCCTTCGCGGAAGCAATCGCTGCCTCTGCAGCCAGTACCTGGTCCTTGTTGGCGAGGTTGGTCTGGTTGGCGTTGTCGAAATCCTGTTTGCTGACGGCATCAACCTGTGCCAATGGAGCGTACTTGTCCACATCGAGCTGACTCTTCAGCTGATTCGCCTGCGCGGTAGCGAGCTGCGCCTGGTCCTGGATCAGTTGCGCCTGTGCCTGAGTCAGCTGCGCCTTAGCCAGGTCGAGCGCGGCCTGGAATGGGCGAGGATCGATTTCGAAAAGAAGCTGACCTTTCCGGACGTAGGATCCCTCGTTGTAGTTACGCGAGAGCAGATACCCGGTGACCTGCGCCTTTACATCCGCATTCACCTGCCCGGTGAGAGTTCCAATCCATTCTCCATAAACCGGAACGTCCCTCTGCTCGACGGTTGCGACCTCTACCACTGGTGATGGTGTGGCCTTGGCCGAGGCTTTAGCGCCCGAATGAGTGAGGACGTTCACCAGAATGACCGCAGCCAAGGCGCCCGATCCCCATGCCACGTGTTTCAATTGCAGTGCGGAAGTGATCCTCATTTGTTGCTCTCCCTCGCTGGGAATTTGCCCGGCAGATTTGGCTTGCGCGGAGCTCTTTCTCTCTGTGGCCGCCGCGTGGTGCTATTGCAAGGCTGCCCGGCAACAACCTCGTCGATGAGAGCCGTCATCCACACGCCCTCGGCGATAAGGTGAACGCCATTTCGGTGCATCGCCGACAGAAGCCTCTTCCCGCAGTCGTCGACGCCTGTCAGCTGCCTTGTGTCGACCTCAATCTGTTTCGCCGAGCGCAGGGAAGCTCGCCAGACTTCTTCGGTCTCGTCCACCCATGGACCCACGAGTCTGCCCGCGAGTTCCAGCCTGCATACCGTGTCAGCTTCGTGAATGGTGATGCGCAGCATAACGTTCGTAACTGCTTGGGCACGGCGCATGCCAAAGTAGCGCATCTGCTAAGCGCAAGAAGAATCAGGAAGTAGCTGGTGGCGGCGGGAGGCATGGTGACAGAACCGAACTGGCGCGCTGCCAGGAAACGGGCAGCGTGCCGGGTGCATCGATTACTCTGTAAGCAATTGCGCGAGTCCTCAGATGCGCCGCGCAATCAAATCTTTCAGTAGTTGCTGCATGCAAACCTCCTCACCTGCGAATGTCATGAAGGCCACGATCTCGTGCGAAGAGCTAGGTTCGCGATACGAGGCGCTCATTCGTCTTGCAGAGGTGATCCGCTCCCATCCGGAGGAGAAGGACCTGTTTGAGACCTGCACAGAAGAATTGCACCAGGTGGTTTCGTTCGACGGTCTGAATCAGTTCGACCCCGTCGCTAATCGAGTGCGGTGGCATTTCCTGGAGCCTTATAACCGTAAATTCAAGGAACTTGCGTTCGGGTCCATTGAGAAAGAGGCAACTGCAGCGTGGTGGGTCTACCAGAATCAACAACCTGTGGTGCTCCGGTCCGTCGACGGCGAGACTCGTTTTCCTCGTATTGTCGAACGCCTCGGGCGGTTAGATTCTTAGATCGAAAATCATAAACAAGAATACTTCAACAAACTACCGAGTAACATCAGGCGGCTTTTAACAGGTTAACGATATTCTCAATGGCCTTGTCGGCTTTGTGATATGCGGCTTCGAGTTTACTGTTGGGTTTGCTGGCCGGGTCGGGTTGGTGATGGAATCGGCTGTTGGCGAGCGGTCCACAGA